>DATMSM010000081.1:0-27350 GCA_035565355.1 Rhodocyclaceae bacterium | reverse complement strand
CTGGGAATCTGCTCGCGCGGCCCTTGCCCGGTTTCGGCAATCTGTTTCATCGCATTGAAAAGATCGCGCCGCACATCGGCCGCAGCGGCTTCCTTGCGCGACTCATCCAGCCGGCCGCGATACTGGAGCTCAAGCTGGCTATTGAAACCGAAGAAATCCGGAGTACACACCGCCCCATACGCCTTCGCCACGGCTTGCGTCTCGTCCAGCACATACGGAAAGGGGAAGTCCATGTCCTTGGCGATGCGCACCATGTTGTCCCATGAATCCTCGGGATACTCGCTCGGATCATTGCTCATGATAGCGATGCAGTTGATGCCCTCTTGCTTGAGCTCTCTTGCATCGCGCACGATGCGGTCAAGCACGGCCTTGACGTAAGGGCAGTGATTGCAGATGAACATCAGCAGCAGGCCCTTCTCGCCGCGGCTGCTGGCGAGTGAATGCCGCTTGCCGTCAGTGCCCGGCAGATCGAAATCCAGCGCGGGCCAACCGAAATCACAGACGGGTGTCGGGGTGCTGACCATATTCAGTCGTCCTTGAAAGGGTGCTGCTTGCCGGCCAGCCTGGCCGTGGCTTTGGCCAGCATCATGTAGACGCAGCCCAGGCGCGGATCGATTTGATCCAGCGTGTTCTGCTGGGCCTCGACCAGCGCCCAGTCGCCGCGGGCGGCGGGGCCGGTCAGCGCATCGCGCGGGTCGAGGCGGTCCAGATTGCCCAGCGTCTGGTGCATCAGCGGCAGCAGCAACTCCCGCCCCTGCTCGCGCGTCAGCCCCGCGCCTTCGATGGCCTGCAAGGCCTGCTCGGTCAGCGTCACCAGATAGTTGGAGGCGATCACCGCCGCAGCGTGATAACGCAGCTTGGATTCGGTGGGAATATTGATGACCTCGGCACCGATACGCGAGAACGCCAGCGACAGCATGGAGACCGCCCCGGCGTCGCCCTCGATGCTGCAGTGACAGTGAAAATCGCGCACCACCTGCGCCGGCTCGGCGAAGGACAGCAGCGGATGCACGCTGGCAATGTGCGCGCCCTGCGCTGCGCACGCAGCCAGCAGGGTTGATGACTGCGCGCCGCTGCAGTGAAAAACGGTGCTGCGATCGTCAAGCACATGCGAGCGCGACAAGCGCTCGGCGGTTTCCGCCAGCGCGGTGTCGGGCACGGCCAGCATGAACACATCGGCCGGCAGCAACGCTTCCGGATCGGTGATGGGCTGGCCAGCACCGATGAAACGCACCGCCTCGGCTGCACTGGCGCTGCCGCGCGTCAGGATCTGGCGCGGCACAAACACTTCGTGGCGATGAAAGAGATGGCCAAGACTGCGGCCAAGCTTGCCGCAACCGATGAAACTCAGGGTAGGCATGAAGTCAGGACGTTCCCATATAATCGCCGCATGATACCCCGCTTCTATTGCCCTGCCCTTGATGCGAGCGCCACCACGGTTACGCTTCCGGACGCGGCGGCGCACCATGCCACTCGCGTCCTGCGGCTGCGCAGCGGCGATGCCGTCACCCTGTTTGACGGCAATGGCTCGGAGCGGCGCGGCACCATCGCCGAGGTAGGTCGCGATGTGACAGTCAGTGTCGAGTCCGAAGGCACGGGCATCGCCGAGCCGCCCTTGCACATCACCCTGGTACAGGCGCTGCCCAGCGGCGACAAGATGGACTGGGTAGTGCAGAAAGCCGTAGAGCTGGGCGCCGCCGCAGTCCAGCCGGTGATGGCACGGCGCAGCGTGGTGCGCCTGGAAGGCGACCGCGCCCGCAAGCGCGTGCTGCACTGGCAGGAGGTCGCCATTGCCGCCTGCGAACAATGCGGGCGTAATACCGTACCGGCGATATTGCCGCTGATGGAACTCAACCAGTATCTGGTTCGGGAACGCAAGGACGATGAACGTCGCTTTCTGCTCGACCCCGTCGGCGGGCAGCGGCTGCGCAAGATGGATAGGCCGAGCGGCAGTATCACCTTGCTGATCGGACCGGAAGGCGGCTTCGACGAGGGCGAGATCGATCTTGCCCGCAGCCTGGGCTTCAGCTCGCTGCAACTCGGGCCGCGCGTACTGCGCACTGAAACTGCCGGTCTCGCCGCTCTGGCGGCGATGATGGCGCTCTGGGGTGACTTGTAGAACGGAGGCTTTATGCGCCTGTTCGAAATGGCCGAATCCGGCCACAAGATTGACGATGCAACGTACGAGAAGCGCGTCAAGAAGCTGCGCGCCGACCTGCTTGATGCGCAGTACGACCTCAAGGAACTCGGGGCCTTCCCCGTCGTCGTCCTCATCAACGGCCTCGACGGCGCCGGCAAAGGCGAGACCGTCAAGCTCCTCAATGAGTGGATGGATCCACGCCATATCGACACCTACGCTTTCGGCGAAGCCAGCGAGGAGGAAAGGCAGCGGCCGGCGCTGTGGCGCTTCTGGCGCACCCTGCCGCCCAAGGGCAAGATCGGCATTCTGTTCAGCAACTGGTATGCCGAACTTATTGCCCGCCATGCCAGGGGTAAGGTAAGGAAGCGCGAACTGGCCGGCCGCATTGCCGACATCCAGCGCTTCGAACGCCTGCTGAGCGACGAAAATGCGCTCATCCTCAAGTACTGGTTTCATCTGTCAGAGAAGGGCCAGCAGAAACGCCTCAAGAAACTGGCCGCCAACCCGCTCACCGCCTGGCGGGTGACGGCGCACGACTGGCGTCTCTGCAAGCGCTACCAGCCCTTCGTCAAGGCCGCCGAGCATGTGCTGGGCGAAACCGACAGCGCGCACGCGCCCTGGGTCGTGATCGACGGCAGCAACGAGAATCACCGCGCCCTGGCCGTTGGCGAACATCTGTTCGCGGCGATCCGCGCGCGCATTGCACGGCAGCGCGCCCTGCAGAAGCGCCCCCCAGCCAGCGCCAAAGCACAGCGCCCGAGTGCCGCACGCTCACCCGGCGTGCTCACCGGCCTGGACATGAGCCAGTACCTGAGCGACAAGAAGTACGGTCGCGAGCTGGAGCAGTGGCAGGGCCGCCTCAACCTATTGTCGCGCCACCCCGGCTTCCGCGAACGCTCGGCCGTGCTGGTATTCGAGGGCATGGACGCAGCCGGCAAGGGCGGCGCCATCCGGCGCGTGACCGCAGCACTGGACCCCCGCCACTACCGGAGCGTGCCCGTTGCCGCACCCACCGAGGAGGAACGCGCCCAGCCGTATCTGTGGCGCTTCTGGCGACAACTGCCGGGGCATGGCCAATTCGTCATCTTCGACCGCTCTTGGTACGGACGCGTGCTGGTCGAACGCGTCGAGGGTTACTGCAGCGAAGCCGACTGGCGACGCGCCTACGGCGAGATCAACGACTTCGAGCACCAGCTCGTCGATAACGGCGCCATCGTCAGCAAGTTCTGGTTGTCGGTTTCCGCGGACGAGCAGTTACGCCGCTTCAAGGAGCGCGAGGAGACCCGCTTCAAGCGCTTCAAGATTACGCCGGAGGATTGGCGCAACCGCGACAAATGGCCGTTCTACGAAACGGCGGTCAATGACATGGTGGCCCGCACCCACACTGAAATTGCGCCTTGGCACCTGATCGCGGGTGACGACAAGAAGCATGCGCGTGTCGCAATCCTGCGCACCCTGTGCGAACGGATCGAAGCAGCCCTGTAGGTCGGCGCCGGCACGTTTATCAGATAATATGAACCCACAAAGCTATGGATTTAACCCATATCGCGGCGCACAATCGTAACTAAGATGCGAGCTCCGGCCACGACATGGCCAGAAAGGGACGATCGTGAGCCTGTTCAAGCGCCTGTGGTCTACAGCAGGCACCAGCGAAGCTGAAGCCAAATCCCCTGCCCCCGCCGAAGGCGCGCCCGAGGCCACCTGGCCAATCCGCGAGCGGCGCCTGCGCAAGCGGATCAATGCCAAACACGGCCTGTCCGCACTCATCATTGACGATTCGCCCACCATCGTGGCGGCGCTCGGCAAAACCCTGCGCTCGGCGGGCTATGTCACCATCGCCGCCGGCGATGCCGAAAGCGGTCTGACCCTGGCGCAACAGACGCGCCCTAGCCTGATCTTTCTGGACATCGTGCTGCCCGGCATGAACGGCTTTGCGGCTTTGCGGCTCTTGCGCAAGGATCCGCAACTGCGCGATACACCGGTCATCATGATCAGCGGCAACGAGCATGCAACCGAGCAGTTCTATGCCAATCGCATCGGTGCCGACGACTTCATGAAGAAGCCCTTCGCGCGCATCGAAATCTTCTCGCGCATCGAAAATCTGCTCGATGGCGAGCTGATCCCGCGCCGCCGCAGCATCAGTGCGTCGCTGCAGGGTGCGGCCTCGGCCATCGTCACCGACCCATTGCCGCCCGCCCTGCCGCCCAGCGCGGAGCTGTCTGCCGCTGCCAGCATGCTGGCAGCGCGCAAGGAGCTCACCGCCATGGGGCTCAAGTACTTCGAGCAGGCCGAATACGATGCGGCCGTGCGCCGCAACGACCAACTCGCCGTTGCCCTTTTTGTCCGCGCCGGCGCCATCAAGCCGGGCACAGGTCAGGGCGCCGCCGCGGTGGATCTAGCCTCGCTATCGGTACGCGGGCAACAGCCCAACTGAAGCGCCGTCGCATCCTTGCCGCAGCGGGGAAAATAAGCCGGCCTATCCATGCTGATCCATGCCTGTGCGACGGGCCGGCCTGATAACATCGCAGCATCAACATCCCGCCGCAGAAAGACGCACTCATGAGCAGCAAGGCCGCAGCAGACGAAACCCGTACGCAAAGCGCCGACGACGCCCGTCTCGTCGCCTGGGTCCGGCAGGCTGCGCCCTATATCCATGCCTTCCGCGGCCGCACCTTCGTCATCGCCTTCGGCGGCGAAGTGCTGGGCGGCGATGACGGCGGTCTGCGCGCACAGGCGCTGGCGCAGGACATCAATCTGCTCGAAAGCATGGGCATCAAGCTGGTGCTGGTACATGGCGCACGGCCGCAGATCGACGCGGAAATGCAGCATCGCGGCCTGACGCCGCGCTTCCAGAACGGCTTGCGCATTACCGATGCCGAAACGCTGGAGTGCGTGAAACGCGCTGTCGGCGTGACCCGCATCGACATCGAAGCCCTGCTTTCGCAAGGCCTGCCGCACACGCCCATGGCTGGGGCCTACATGCGCCTGACCGGCGGCAACTTCATCACCGCCAAGCCGGTCGGCATCGTGGACGGCGTTGACTTCCAATACACCGGCGCCATCCGCAAGGTGCTGGCCGAGGAAATCCAGGCCGATCTGGATCAGGAAAACGTGGTGCTGATTTCCTCGATCGGCACTTCGCCTTCGGGCGAAGTGTTCAATCTGGCCTGGGAGGAAGTCGCCGAGGCGGTGGCAACGGCGGTCAAGGCCGACAAGCTCATCTATCTCTGCGACGCGCCCGGGCTGGTGGATCGCAAAGGCAAGCTGGTCGAAGCCATCACCATAGACGAAGCTTCGGCCAGCCGGGTCAAGCAGGCGCCGGAAGTCGCGCGCGTGCTGCCGGGCGCGCTGCGCGCGTGCCGCAAGGGCGTGGGTCGGGTGCACTTCCTCGACCGTACCGTCGACGGCGCCATGCTGATGGAGTTCTTCACACGCGACGGCGTCGGCACGGTCATCACCCAGGCGCCGCTGGCGCAGATCCGCGACGCCACCATCGACGACGTCGGCTCGGTGGTCGCCCTGATCGCGCCGCTGGAGGCCGACGGCACGCTGGTCAAACGCGGCCGCGAACGGCTGGAAATGGAAATCACGCGCTTCTCCCTGCTCGACCATGACGGCGTCATCGTCGGCTGCGCCGCACTCTATCCTTTCAGCAAGGACAAGATGGCCGAGCTCGCCTGTCTGGTCGTCATGCCCGAATACCAGCGCCTGGGTTACGGCGAACTGCTCAGGAAGCACATCGAGGCCAAGGCCAAGAAGCTCAAGCTGAAACGCCTGTTCCTGCTCACCACCCGCACTGCCCAGTGGTTCCGGGAGCGCGGCTTCGTCGAGGAAAGCCTGGAGTCGCTGCCTTCGCACCGCCGCGAACTCTACAACTACCAACGTCGCTCGAAAGTCCTGATCAAGACGCTGTGACGTCCAATCCGGCGGGGGCTGGTAAAATCGACGCATCTACCCTGCAGCACTGAAAGGATTCGCAATGGCACGTATGGTTAATTGCATCAAGCTCGGCAAGGAAGCCGAGGGTCTGGATTTCCCGCCCATGCCGGGCGAGCTAGGCAAGAAGCTCTGGGAAAACGTTTCCAAGGAAGCCTGGGCGCAGTGGCTCAAGCAGCAGACCATGCTAATCAACGAAAACCGCCTCAGTCTGGCCGACCCGCGCGCGCGCCAGTACCTGAGCGAACAGGTGCAGAAGCATTTCTTCGGCGACGGTGCCGACCAGGCGCAGGGCTATGTGCCGCCGGCGAAATAAATCGCTTCCGCCAACAAAAAAGCCGCTCCATGAGCGGCTTTTTTGTTTCTGATCGCACCTGCTCAGCGACCCAGCATGCCTTTCATGCCCTGCATGCCGCGCATGAGCTTGGCCATGCCGCCCTTGGAGAACTGCTTCATCATCTTCTGCATCTGCTCGAACTGATTGAGCAGGCGATTGACCTCCTGCACCGGCACGCCAGCGCCCGCGGCGATACGGCGCTTGCGGCTCGCCTTGATGAGTTCCGGCTTGGCGCGCTCGGCCGCGGTCATGGAATTGATGATGCCCTCGGTGCGGCGGATCTGCTTTTCGGCCTGGGTCTGATCGACCTGGCCGGCCGCTTGCGAGAGCTGCGCCGGCAGCTTGTCCATCAGCGAGGAGAGGCCGCCCATGGAGCGCATCTGACCGATTTGCGCCTTGAAGTCATTGAGGTCGAAACCCTTGCCGCTCTTGAGCTTCTTGGCCAGTGCCTCGGCCTTATCGGTGTCGACATTGCGTTGCGCTTCTTCGACCAGGCTGAGAATGTCGCCCATGCCGAGGATGCGCGAGGCCATGCGTTCGGGATGGAATTCCTCGATGCCGTCGAGCTTTTCGCCAATACCGGCGAACTTGAGCGGCTTGCCGGTGACATGGCGCACCGACAGTGCCGCACCGCCGCGCGAATCGCCGTCGAGCTTGGACAGTACGATACCGGTCAGCGGCAGCGCCTCATTGAAGGCGCGCGCAGTATTCACCGCGTCCTGGCCGAGCATGGCATCGACCACGAACAGGGTTTCGATCGGCTTGACCAGGGCGTGCAGGTCCTTGATCTCAGCCATCATGGCTTCATCGATCGCCAGACGACCGGCAGTATCGACGAAGAGCACGTCGTAGTAATGGCGCTTGGCGTGGTCGAGCGCGGCCGCGGCAATCGCCGCCGGCTTCTGGTCACCCGAGGACGGGAAGAAATCTATACCGGCTTGGGCCGCCACGGTCTTCAGCTGCTCGATGGCGGCGGGACGATAGACGTCGCAACTGACCGCCAGCACCTTCTTTTTCTGGCGTTCCTTGAGCAGCTTGCCGATCTTGGCGGTGGTCGTGGTTTTGCCCGCGCCCTGGAGGCCAGCCATGAGAATGACGGCGGGCGGCTGGGTCGCCAGGTTGATACCGGTGGCAGTTCCGCCCATGAGCTCGGTGAGCTCCTTGTGCACCACGCCGATCAGGGCCTGACCCGGCGTCAGCGAACCGACAACCTCCTGGCCGAGCGCCTTTTCCTTGATGCGCGCGATCAGCTCCTTGACCACAGGCAAGGCAACGTCGGCTTCCAGCAGGGCCATGCGCACTTCGCGCAGCATGTCGCTGATGTTGTCTTCGGTAAGGCGCGCCTGGCCGCGCATGGTCTTGACGACCTTGGCCAGTCTTTGGGTCAGATTATCCAGCATGACAAATGGGAGAAAAGCGGAGGCGGGGAATGCGTTAAACTGGCGTAATGCCCGCAATTTTACTGCATCTGCTGGCCGCAGCCCTGTATCTCTCGCTCGCGGCCCACTTCTGGCGCACGCGCTGGCGCGGCCCCGCGCTTGACCAGCCGCCGAGCAAGCTCGGCCTGCTGGCGCGCACCTGGCTGCTCGTTGCCATCGTCGCCCACGGCGTGACGGTGGCGACCGAGCTCTTTGGCGGCGGCCAGATGCACTTCGGCTTTGCCGTTGCCATCTCGCTGATGCTGTGGCTAGCACTCGCCTTCTATTGGGTGGAAAGTTTCTATGCGCGCATGGACGGCCTGCAGATGCTAGGCCTGCCGCTGGCCGCCGTCGGCGTGCTGCTGCCGCTGGCTTTCCCCAGCCAGCACCTGCTCGTCAATGCGGACTCGCCGCTGTTTCGCGCCCACTTCCTGATTGCCATGCTGGCCTACAGCCTGTTCACTTTGGCCGCCCTGCACGCCATGCTGATGATGACGGCCGAACGCAGCCTGCATCGCGGCCGCCTGCCGCACATCGTCGCCAATCTACCGCCGCTCTTGACCATGGAGGCGCTGCTGTTCCGCCTCATCCATATCGCCTTTGTGCTGCTCACGCTGACGCTGCTGTCGGGCATCTTCTTTTCCGAGGCTCTGTTTGGCCAGGCGCTGGCGCTCAACCACAAGACCGTGTTCGCCATCCTGTCCTGGCTGATCTTCGCCGGCCTGCTACTGGGCCGTCACTTGCGCGGCTGGCGTGGCCAGCTGGCGCTGCGCTGGACCCTGGCCGGCTTCCTCGCCCTGCTTCTTGCCTACGTCGGCAGCCGCTTCGTCATCGAAGTGCTGCTCGGCCGCGGCGCCTAACATCCCCTTATGGAAAGTGGTTCCCTTACCAGCAATCTGGTCATTCTGGCCATTCTGCTGATCTGCTCAGGCTTCTTCTCCATGGCAGAAACCGCCATGATGTCGAGCAACCGCCACAAGCTGCGTATCGCCGCCAAGAGCGGCAGTCGCGGCGCCCGGCTCGCCACGGCCCTGCTATCGCAACCCGACCGTCTGCTCGGTGTCGTCCTGCTCGGCAATACCCTGCTCAATGCCGCATCAGCTGCACTGACGAGCTATATCGCCCTTGAACTGTTCGGTGCCGACGGCTGGGCGCTGGAAGCCGGCACCGTGGTCGTCACCTTCTGCCTGCTGGTGTTCTCAGAGATGACGCCCAAGGTCATCGGCGCCACCTATCCCGACTGGCTCAGCCCCCGCATCAGCTTTATCCTGGCGCCACTGGCACGCATTGCCTATCCGGCCATCTGGTTCGTCAATCTCTTCGTCAAGCCCATCCTCAAGCTGTTGCACCTGGACGCAAAGGCCGGCGACAACGAACAGGCCATGTCCCCGGAGGAACTGCGCGCGATCGTGCTGGAATCCGGCCAGTTCATCCCCGAACAGCACAGGGCCATCCTCGTCAACCTGTTCGACCTCGAAGCCATCACGGTCGAGGACATCATGACCCCGCGCGGTGAAATCGAGGCCGTGGATATACAGGCCTCCATCGATGAGTTGCGTGAGCAGGTCACGACCGGCTTCCATTCGCGCATCGTCGTGTATGACGGCGAGCTGGGTAATGTGCTCGGCATCCTCAAGCTGCGCCGCCTGATCGACGCCGCCTTCGACGGCCAACTGACGCACGATGAGCTGCGTGAAGTCCTCGTGCCGCCCTATTTCATCCCGGCCAGCACACCGCTCTACGATCAATTGAAGTTTTTCCGGGAGAACCGCCAGCGTTTCGGCCTGGTCGTCGACGAATATGGCGAACTACTCGGCCTGGTGACGCTGGAAGACATCATCGAAGAACTGATCGGAAAGTTCACCACCGGCGCCCCCGACGGCCATCATGCCGCCCGCTGGGATGCGGAAGGTCATGCCATGGTCGATGGCGCACGCACCCTGCGCAGCCTGAACCGCGAACTCGGCCTCGATCTGCCGGTGGACGGCCCCAAGACGCTGAACGGACTCATCCTTGAACATTTCGAGGATATTCCCGAGGCCGGGGTGTCGGTGCGCATTGCCGGGGTGGCCATGGAAATCGTGCAGACCCAGGATAGACGCATAAAGGTTGTAAAAGTGCAGCGTCCGGCGGTCATAAACCCCAACGATATTGCCCATTAATCAGGGCGCTAGCGTATGATCCGGCGAATCAGCTTGATGTAGGACGCGCAAACGCGGGTCCACATGACAGGATCAACCGCCAGGGGACAAGAATGGCCGTAGCCAGACCTGCAAAAAAACCTGCTGCACCGAAGGGCCCGAAGGAATACAACTTTGTCTGGGAAGGCAAGGACCGCGCCGGCAAGATCGTGCGCGGCGAAATGCGTGCCGGCGGGCAAGCCGTGGTCCAGGCCACGCTGCGGCGTCAGGGCGTGCTGGTCACCAAGGTCAAGAAGCAACAGATGGCCAGCGGTGGCAAGGTCACCGAACAGGACATTACTGTCTTTACACGCCAACTGGCCACCATGATGAAGGCAGGCGTACCCCTGCTGCAGGCTTTTGACATCGTCGGCAAGGGCGCCAGCAAACCCGCCGTCGGCAAACTACTGCTCGACATCAAGACCGAGGTGGAAATCGGGAATTCGCTCAACTCGGCCTTCCGCAAGCACCCGCTGTACTTCGACGCGCTCTATTGCAATCTGGTCGGCGCCGGCGAGCAGGCCGGTATTCTGGAAAACCTGCTTGATCGTCTGGCGACCTACAAGGAAAAGATTCTCGCCATCAAGAAGAAGATCAAGGGCGCGATGTTCTACCCTATCGCCGTGATCGCAGTGGCTTTCATCGTCACCGCCGTCATCATGATCTTCGTGATTCCGCAGTTCAAGGAAGTATTCAAGAGCTTCGGCGCCGACCTGCCGGCGCCGACCCTGTTCTTCATCGCTCTGTCCGACGCCTTTGTCGAGTGGTGGTACATCATTTTTGGCGCCATCGGCGCGGCCATCTTCGCCTTCTTCGAAGCCTGGAAACGTTCCAAACCGATGCAGATCGCCATGGACCGGCTCTTTCTCAGGCTGCCGGTATTCGGCGACGTCATTCGCAAGGCCACCATCGCGCGCTGGACGCGCACTCTGTCCACCATGTTCGCCGCCGGCGTGCCCCTAGTGGATGCACTGGACTCGGTCGCCGGGGCTGCCGGCAACCATGTTTATTACACGGCGACCCGTCAAATCCAGAGCGAGGTCAGCAGCGGCTCCAGTCTGACCGTCGCCATGCAGAATTCGCAGGTCTTCCCCAGCATGGTGCTGCAGATGGTCGCCATCGGCGAGGAGTCGGGGGCGCTCGACAGCATGCTGGGCAAGGTCGCCGACTTCTTCGAGGCCGAGGTCGATGATGCGGTTGATGCCCTGTCCAGCCTGATGGAGCCCATCATCATGGTCTTCCTCGGTGTCCTCATCGGCGGCATGGTCATCGCGATGTATCTCCCGATCTTCAAGATGGGCGCCGCCATCGGCGGCTAAGAGCTTACTGCGCGGGCATATGGCGGCGTTGCGCCGAGAAGGGGAAGGGGCCCTTTTGTCCCTTTCAGTCGCATCGTCGCCGTACCTCACGGTACTGTCTCCTCGCTGCGCTCCGGGCGTCTTGCCCTCTGCCCGCTCGCTACGGCTCTTGTGACGTAACTTATGACCATCGAACTCTGGATCTTCGCGACAGCCGTTTTTGGCTTGATCGTCGGCAGCTTTCTCAACGTCGTCATCCACCGTCTGCCCAAGATGATGGAAAACGAATGGGCCCAGCAATGCGCCGAGCTGCGCAACGAGGCTTTGCCGGAACAGCCGCGCTACAACCTGGCGGTACCGCGTTCGGCCTGCCCACATTGCGGGCATCAGATCACCGCCGTCGAGAATATCCCGGTGTTCAGCTGGCTGGTGCTGCGCGGCAAATGCAGCGCCTGCAAGGCGGCCATCAGCGCACGCTATCCCATCGTCGAGGCCGCCAACGCGCTGCTCTGGATAGGCTGTCTCTGGCATTTCGGCCCAGGCGCGCAAGCCTTGGTCGCGATGTTCTTCACCTCTTGTCTGTTGGTGCTGGCGCTGATCGATTTCGACACCACGCTGCTGCCCGACGACATCACCCTGCCCCTGCTCTGGGCCGGCCTGCTGGCCAATCTGTGCGGCCTGTATACCAGCCTGCCCGACGCCGTGATCGGAGCCATGGCCGGCTATCTGTCGCTGTGGTCGGTGTACTGGGCATTCAAGCTGCTGACCGGCAAGGAAGGCATGGGCTACGGTGATTTCAAGCTGCTTGCCGCCTTGGGGGCCTGGCTGGGCTGGCAGATGTTGCCGCAGTTGATCCTGCTGTCCTCCCTGGTCGGTGCGGTCATCGGCATCGCGCTCATCTTCCTCGCCAAGCGCGGCAAGGACATTCCCATGCCCTTCGGGCCCTATCTGGCCGTGGCCGGCGTCATCGCCCTGTTCTGGGGCGATACCCTGAACCGCCTTTACCTGAATCTGTAAGCGCTTGGGCAGGCAGTCTAAGCGGCTGAATCCAGTATAAAAAGACCCTAGCGCGCTATAATCTCCGGCAAATTGCCGGGCTGATCCGGCCTGTTGGAGAAAGCAATGCCGATTTACGCCTACCGCTGCAGCGCCTGCGGTCATGAGAAAGAAGTTCTGCAAAAAATCAGCGCCGAGCCGCTGAGCACCTGCCCCGCCTGCCATACGGAAAACTTCAGCAAGCAGATCACCGCCGCCGGCTTCCAGCTCAAGGGCAGTGGCTGGTATGCAACCGACTTCAAGGGGAGTCCCAGCAGCTCCAGCAGTGCCGCCAGCAGCAGCGAGAGCGCCGCGCCGGCCGCCTGCGGCGCCTCCTGCGCCTGTCACTAAGCGCCTGCAGCCTTGAAACAAATCAAGAAGTACTTCATCACCGGGCTCCTGATCTGGGTGCCGCTGGTGATCACTGTGTGGGTGCTGTCCATCGTGATCAACACGATGGACCAGTCCATCCGCCTGATTCCCACGCAGTTCCGGCCGCTGGCGCAGATCGGTTTCGACATTCCGGGCCTGGGCACCATCCTGACCCTGCTCATCATCTTCATCACCGGTCTGGTCACCGCCAATATCCTCGGCCAGCAGGTAGTGAAGTTCTGGGAAAGCGCGCTGTCGCGCATTCCCATCGTCAAGTCCATTTATTACAGCGTCAAGCAGGTCAGCGACACGCTGTTTTCGGGCAGCGGTGACGCCTTTCGCCAGGTGCTGCTGGTGCGTTATCCACACCCGCAAGCCTGGGCCATTGCCTTCCAAACCGGCACTCCGGCTGAAGAGGTGAGCAACAGTCTGCCGGACGAATATGTCGCCGTCTTCATCCCGACAGCACCCAGCCCGGTCAATGGTTTCTTTTTCTTCGTCAAGAAGAGCGAAACCATCGTGCTCGACATGAGCGTTGACGAGGCACTCAAATACATCGTCTCCATGGGCGTGGTCTCGCCCGCCCATCTGTCCGACCCAGGGGACGCGCCCCAGAACTGAGGCCGGAGCCCTTTGCCCCCACCCCTGCCTCCGCGTAAAATAGCCGGCTTGCCTGCAGGCCTTGCTGCACAACCAACAGAATCACAACGGAATCCATCATGCGTACCCACTACTGCGGCCATGTAAACGCCGCCCATGTCGATCAGATCGTCACCCTCGCCGGCTGGGCGCATCGTCGCCGCGACCACGGCGGCGTCATCTTTATCGACCTGCGCGACCGCGAAGGCCTGGCCCAGGTCGTTTGTGATCCGGACCGCGCCGACATGTTCAAGATCGCCGAAGACGTGCGCAATGAGTTCGTGCTCAAGATCACAGGCAAGGTGCGCCGCCGGCCGGCCGGCACCGAAAACGCCAATATGCCTTCCGGCGAAATCGAAATCCTCTGTCACGAAATCGAAGTACTCAACGCTTCCGTCACCCCACCCTTCCAGCTCGACGACGAAAATCTGTCCGAGAACGTGCGTCTGACCCATCGCGTGGTCGACCTGCGCCGCCCGCAGATGCAAAAGAACATGATGCTGCGCTACAAGACAGCCATGGCCTTCCGCCGCTTCCTCGACAGCAAGGGTTTCATCGACATCGAAACCCCGATGCTGACCAAGAGCACCCCGGAAGGCGCACGCGACTACCTTGTGCCTTCGCGCGTGCATGACGGCCAGTTCTTCGCCCTGCCGCAGTCGCCGCAACTGTTCAAGCAAATGCTGATGGTGGCCGGCTTCGACCGCTACTACCAGATCGTCAAGTGCTTCCGCGACGAGGATCTGCGCGCCGACCGCCAGCCTGAATTCACCCAGGTCGATATGGAAACGTCCTTCATGGACGAAGACCAGATCACCGCCATGATGGAAGAGCTGATCCGCACCGTCTTCAAGGAAGCCCTGGGCACTGAGCTGCCCTCTCCCTTCCCGCGCATGAGCTATGCCGAAGCCATGGCGCGCTTCGGCTCCGACAAGCCCGACCTGCGCGTGACGCTGGAACTGACCGACGTCACCGATGCCGTCACCGACGTCGCCTTCAAGGTCTTCAGCGGCCCGGCCACGAGCGGCGGCAAGGTTGCCGCCCTACGCGTGCCGAACGGCGGCGCCCTGTCGCGCGGCGAGATCGACGGCTACACCGAGTTCGTCAAGATCTACGGTGCCAAGGGGCTGGCCTACATCAAGGTCAATGACGTCACCCAACTGAACGAAACCGGCCTGCAGTCGCCCATCGTCAAGAACATTCACGAAGCTGCGCTCAAGACCATCATCGAGCGCACGGGTGCTGCGAACGGCGATCTGATCTTCTTCGGCGCCGACAAGACCAAGGTCGTGCTGGATGCCCTCGGCGCCCTGCGTATCAAGATCGGCCACGAAAAGGGCTACACCAACGGCAAGGCCTGGGAACCGCTGTGGGTTGTGGACTTCCCGATGTTCGAGTACGACGAAGAAGCCAAGCGCTGGAGTGCCTGCCACCACCCCTTCACCTCACCCAAGGACGGCCACGAGGAATTCCTCAAGACCGATCCGGGCAAGTGTCTGGCCAAGGCCTATGACCTCGCTCTGAACGGCTGGGAACTCGGTGGTGGTTCCGTTCGTATTCACAAGGCCGAGGTGCAGTCCAAGGTCTTCGATGCGCTCGGCATCAACGCTGAAGAACAGCAGCTCAAATTCGGCTTCCTGCTCGATGCACTCAAGTACGGCGCCCCGCCGCATGGTGGTCTGGCCTTCGGTCTGGATCGCATCGTCACCATGATGACCGGTGCCGAGTCGATCCGCGACGTGATCGCCTTCCCCAAGACCCAGCGTGCGCAATGTCTGCTCACCGATGCACCGAGCGCGGTCGACGAGAAGCAGTTGCGCGAGCTACATATCCGCCTGCGCAACACGGCACCGGCTGCTGTTTAAGAGCGTAACGCCATGGCCATCCCGGATTTCCAATCCCTGATGCTGCCGCTGTTGAAGCTGGCCAGCAATCAGCAGCCATGGCGTTTGCGTGATGCTGTCGAAGTCCTTGGCGACGAATACAATCTCACGCAGGACGAACGCACTGAATTGCTCCCAAGCGGTCGTGCGCCCTTGTTCTATAACCGCGTTGCTTGGGCTAAAACCTTCCTGGATAAAGCCGGTGTTTTGATAACTCCGATCCGGGGACAATTCCAGATCACTGAGCAAGGCTTGGCCTTGCTCGCCAAGAATCCAGCCAAGATCACGACCAAAGATCTTAGAAACTACCCTAGCTTCGTCGCCTTCCAAAACAACGGAAACGCAAAGGAGGAGAAACAAACCTCCAACCCAGCCGCCGAACTGGATCTCGAGCAAGTAATTCCACCTGAGGAATTACTCGATAAGGCATACCGTGAGCTTGTAGACACATTGAAGGGTGAGCTCGTCAAAACCCTGAAATCAGTGCCACCTTATCGCTTCGAGCAAATTGTTCTGGATGTGCTGATCGCGATGGGCTATGGCGGCAGTCGCCAAGATGCCGGACAAACCGTCGGCAAAACGGGGGATGGCGGCATCGACGGCATCATCAATGAAGATCGGCTTGGGCTGGACACAATTTATGTTCAGGCAAAGCGCTGGGCCAATGACGTAGGTGCCGGCGAAGTGCGTGACTTCAAAGGTGCACTTGATGGGCACGGCGCAAGCAAAGGTGTATTCATCACCACCGCAGGCTTTACAAGGGCGGCGCTCGATGAGGTCAAGCGCAGTCGAAACTACAAGATCGTCCTGATCGATGGGCTACGATTGGCAAGCCTGATGATCGAGCACAATGTTGGGGTCTCCGTTATAGAGACCTATGCGATCAAGAAGCTCGACACCGATTACTTCGCCGACGAATGATGTCCGCCACAAGACGCCTGCTTTCACTGCTGTCACTGGCTTGGCTGCTCTGCTTCACAGGGCTGGCCGGCGCTTTCGACAACAGCATTGCGCTTGCCGACCTGCCGGCCGAGGCACGCACCACGCTGCAGCTGATCGAGGCGGGCGGACCGTTCCCCTTTCAGCGTGACGGCGTGGTCTTCGGCAACTACGAGAAGCACCTGCCGCTGAAAAAGCGCGGCTACTATCGCGAATACACGGTAGTAACGCCCGGTCTCAAGCATCGCGGCCCGCGGCGCATCGTCGCCGGCCATGAGGGCGAGCGCTACTACACCGCCGACCACTACAACAGTTTCCGACGCATCATCCAATGAACGATTACACCGAAACCCTGGCCAACCCCGAAGTCGCTGGCGTCTTTGAAATTCCCGAAGGCGGCGTCGAAGCCATACTGGCCGCGGCCGAAGCCAACCAGCACATCGTGTACCGCGCCGACCTGCGCACCGCGCGCAGCCGCGAACAGATGCTCAACCTCATCGGCGAAGGGCTGGAGCTGCCGGCTTGGTTCGGTGCCAACTACGATGCCCTGATGGATTGCATCTGTGACATGAACTGGGTACCGGCACCCGGCTACACCATCATTCTCGAGAACTGTCACAACATCAACAATCTGGCACCGTCCGAGTTCAACATGCTGATCGACGTCTTCGCCGAGGCCGCAAATTCCTGGCGCGAAGAAGGCAAGCCTTTCTGGTGCTTTGTCGATCTGCCTTCCAACGTCTGACTTAGGCTCGACGATGAGCGACGCGGTCATCGCCAAAAAGATCCCGGTCTCCGTCCTCGTCGTCATTCACACCGAGGATCTACAGATCCTTCAGCTCGAACGCAAGGGACACACCGGCTTCTGGCAGTCGGTCACCGGCAGCCAGGAAGTCGGCGAAACGCTGGCGGAAACCGCCTGTCGCGAGGTTTGGGAAGAAACCGGCCTGCGCATCACGCCGGACATGCTGGTCGACTGGAAGGTCGCCAATCGCTATGAGATTTTCCTGCAGTGGCGGGATCGCTATGCCGAGGGTGTGACCCATAACACCGAGCATTTCTTCAGCGTCTGCGTGCCGCGGGAGGTCGCCATCACGCATTGCGATGACGAGCACTGCAATGCGCGCTGGCTGCCCTGGCGCGAAGCGGCCGAGGCCTGCTTCTCCTGGAGCAACCGGGACGCCATCTACCTGCTGGCACAAGACCGCACCTCCGGTCGCTAAGCCACAGTCTCAGGCACGTCGTGGGTGCGTACCGCCTCGGCGGGCAGCGCATGGCCCACGCAACCCCTAAGCCTCCAGAAACCCATCGCCCCGCTGCGCCTGGACCAAATGCAGGCAGGTCGGACACAGGCAGCCTACAGTGTCCGCTGCGGGCAGCGGCAAGGCCTCTCCTTCCGCGTGCATGCACCAGCACTGGGCCGCGCCGGCCGTGTAGCCGCAGACAAAGGGAGTGCCGCAGCGGCTGCAGCTGACATTCGGCGCCAGTTCGGTAACAGGGGAAACAGTCTGATCCATGTCAACACTGTACATCCTGCCTCTTGAAAATTCAGCGCTGGCGCCTATCTCCTGGGTACAGGAACATCCCTGCCAACCCACTAAAGGAGAACCCTCATGAGCAGCCTCACCCGTTATGACCCGCTCGACGATTTCTTCCGCGGCTTCTTCGTGCGGCCGGTCGGCTATGGTGGCGATACCAGCGAACTTCCCGCCATCAAGATCGACGTCAAGGCGCAGGCCCAGGGCTACCAGGTCCATGCCGAGTTGCCCGGCGTGCGTAAGGAAGACATCCATGTCGATATTGACGGTTCCGTCGTTTCCATCAGCGCCGAGCGCCGCCAGGAAAGAGAGATCAAGGAAGGCGAACGTATCCTGCGGACCGAGCGCCATTTCGGCAAAGTAGCGCGCAGCTTCGACCTCGGCACCGAGATCGATGAAGCCGCGGCCAGCGCCAAATACAGCGACGGCGTTCTGGAGCTGACCCTGCCCAAGAAGGCCGCCAGCCCCAACAAACGCCTGCAAATCCAATAGGCAGTTAGCCATTACTTCCGTGCGCGGGTCGCCATGCCCGCGCACGGGCTTGTTTTGGCTTGCCTTTTTGGGCGCCTGTGCGGGTAGAATGCGCGAATTCGCAGTCGCTTTCTATCATTCGCCATGTCCGCACCCAAGATCACCCCGCAACAGGAAGCCGGCATCCTCGCCGAGGCCCTGCCCTATATCCAGCGCTTCCACGGCAAGACCATCGTCGTGAAGTACGGCGGCAACGCCATGACCGACGAAAAGCTCAAGCAATGCTTCGCCCATGATGTGGTGATGCTGAAGCTGGTCGGCATGAACGTGATTGTGGTGCACGGCGGCGGTCCACAAATCGAGAGTCTGCTCGGCCGCGTCGGCAAGAAGGGCGAGTTCATCCAAGGCATGCGCGTCACCGACGCCGAGACCATGGAACTGGTTGAGATGGTGCTTGGCGGCCAGGTGAACAAGGACGTCGTCAATCTGATCAACCAAGCCGGTGGCAAGGCCGTGGGCCTGACCGGCAAGGACGGCCATATGATCCGCGCCAAGAAGCTGATGATGGCAGACAAGGATCACCCGGGCGATCTGATCGATATCGGCCAGGTCGGCGACATCGTCTCCATCGATCCCTCGCTGATTTCGCTGCTCGGCAGCCAGGCCTTCATTCCAGTAATCGCACCGATCGGCGTCGGCGCCGACGGTGAAACCTACAACATCAATGCCGACGTCGTCGCCGGCAAGATCGCCGAAGTGCTCAAGGCCGAGAAACTGGTGCTGCTGACCAATACGCCGGGCGTGCTCAACAAGGCAGGGGAGCTGCTGACAGGTATCACACCCAAGGATATCGACGGCATGGTCGACGACGGCACGCTGTCCGGCGGCATGCTGCCCAAGATCGGCTCCGCTCTCGATGCTGCACGTAGCGGCGTGAAGAGCGTGCACATTATCGACGGCCGCGTCGAACATGCGCTGCTGCTTGAGATTCTCACCGACGAAGGCGTGGGCACGCTGATCAAATCCAAGTAAAAGTTACCAACACTCCGGGGAGGGAGCGCGATGGCAACGAAAGCTGGTGAACGCAAGCTGCAAATCCTGCAAGTGATTGCGGAAATGCTCGAAACCCCTCAGGGCGAGAAAGTCACCACCGCCGCCCTCGCCGCTCGGCTTGATGTCTCCGAGGCCGCGCTCTACCGCCACTACGCCAGCAAGGCGCAGATGTATGAAGGCCTGATCGAGTTCATCGAGAACAGCGTCTTCTCAGTCATCAATCAGATCGAGCAGGACGAGGAGAATGGCATCAAGCAGGCCGAACTCGTCGTCACCAGCCTGCTGCGTTTCGCCCAGAAGAATCGCGGCCTGACCCGCGTGCTGATCGGCGACGCGCTGGTGCATGAGAATCCACGCCTGCAGGTACGCATCAACCAGCTTATGGAACGCATCGAGGCTTCGTTAAAGCAGTCGCTGCGAATTGCCTCAACCCAGGGCGCGCTGTCCGCCGAACATGACTTTGGTGCGCATGCGAACACGCTGCTGGCCTATGTACTGGGCCGCTGGCACCTGTTCGTGAAAAGCGGATTCAAAACCGAGCCTTTGCAACTATGGCCCCAGCAGTGGATCTTGCTTCGATCCTGAACGCGGGGCTGTCGACGCTTCTGACAGGAAAGATACAGCCAGCACAAAGGATGTCGTCGAATACAGGCATAAGAAATTGATTTTATTAGGATAAAACCCAGACCCCAGAAAATGGCACGAATGGTGCTTTGTTGTGCTTGGTTTCATTTTGAAACTTTAACCAACACAATTGGAGTCCGGCATGAAAAAGAATTTACTAGCCTTGGCCTTGGTGCTGCTGGGCTTCGGTGGCGCCGCACAGGCAACCCCCTCCGCCAGCGGCCTGATCATCGAGGGCACCACCTTCGCAACCTCGAATGCTTTCCGCTTTACCAATACCTCCACGGCGGGCGAGAAGATCGTTGCCCTGATCTGGGATCTGACGCCCATCGGCGGATTCTTCGATACCACGGCGACGGCCCCGGGTTCTAGCCCCAGCCCGCTCACGCTGGATGGCAGCTCTTCAGTTGTCGGACATACCTTCCCGTCCGACATTTTCCTTGATGGGCTATCCATCCTGACCGTGACCTTTACCAGCTTCGATGTGGGCGATACCTTCATCTTCGGCGTTGATACCGATTTCTTCTCCGCCATCGATGCGACCGGCATCCTGGGCGCCGGCTTTATCGGTGCCACGGCCACGGCAGTGTTCGATACGGGTGCGGCTCGCACCGGTGCCTACACCGCAACCCAGCTCGCTGGCTTCGGTAGTGAAGTCGGTATCGTCATCCCGACGCAAGTGCCGGAACCCGGCAGCCTAGCGCTCACCGGCCTTGCCTTGGCTGGCCTGGCTTCGCTGCGCCGTCGCTCGCAAGCCTGAGCTTGCTCGGCTCAACAAAAAGCCCCGCTATGAGCGGGGCTTTTTGTTTTAAGCCTTCAAAAGCGCGGCGGCTTCTATCGCAAAGTAGCTGAGAATCCCATCCGCACCCGCACGCTTGAAGGCCAGCAGCGACTCCATCATCGTCGCCTCGCCGTCCAGCCAGCCATTTTGCGCGGCGGCCTTCAACATGGCGTATTCACCGCTGACTTGGTAAGCATAGGTCGGCACGCCGAATTCGTCCTTCACGCGACGCACAATGTCGAGATAAGGCAGGCCCGGCTTGACCATCACCATGTCGGCGCCTTCCGCGATATCCAGTGCGACCTCGCGCAGGGCCTCGTCGCTGTTGGCCGGATCCATCTGATAGGTATATTTGTTGCCCTTGCCCAGATTGCCGGCCGAGCCCACCGCATCACGGAAAGGACCGTAGAAGGCCGAGGCGTACTTGGCCGAGTAGGCCAGGATACGCGTATGGATTTCGCCGGCCCCATCGAGCTCGGCACGAATGCGTGCAATGCGGCCATCCATCATGTCCGAGGGCGCAACCACGTCGGCACCGGCTTGCGACTGGCACAGCGCCTGTTTTGCCAGCGCCTCCAGCGTTTCGTCATTGAGCACATAGGCGCGCGGATCATCCTTCGCGATCAAACCGTCCTGACCATGGCTGGTGTAGGGGTCCAGCGCCACATCGCAGATGATGCCGAGCTCGGGCAACTCTTGTTTCAGCTTGGCAACGACGCGCGGCACCAGGCCATCCGGGTTCCATGCCTCTTCCGCGCCCCAGGACTTGCCGTCCGCATCAATAACCGGAAACAGGGCCAGGGCCGGAATCCCCAGCATCAGCGCGCGCTCGGCCACGGGCAGCAATCTGTCCAACGACATACGCTCCACGCCCGGCATAGAAGCCACGTTCTCGATGCGGTTATTGCCATCGAGCACAAACACCGGATAGATAAGATCGGCGGCAGTGAGCGCATGCTCGCGCATCAAGCGACGCGAGAAATCGTCGCGTCGCATGCGGCGCATGCGAACAGCAGGAAAAGCGGGCTTGGATTTCGTATTCATCTCGATTCGTAAAACGACTGGAACTTTCTTGAATGCTTTCTATCCTATCAATAGACGGTGAGCAACCGTCTCCCGCTTACCCTCCCTGAGCGGGTGCCTTGTTCGACTTGTTCAAGGCATTCTAGCCCCCGGTCTTCTTCCCCTTGGACCGGGGGTTTATTTTTTGCGGCTACGCCCGCAAAAAATAAACCCCCTCGGGGCACGGCGGCCGGCACGAAAAAGCGGCGGCTTAAGCCTGGCTTACTCGGATGCTGCTTCGAGCTTGGCGGCTTCGCCGTCTTCAGTCAGCCACGATCCTACAACCTTCTCGGCTTCATCCATGCCGGTCTTCTTCAGGCTGGAGAAGAGTTGCACGGTAATCTGACCGTTGAAATCGGAAACGGCTTCGCGGACTTCGCGCAGGGTCTTGGTCTGTTCCTGTCTGCTGAGCTTATCGGACTTGGTCAGCAGACAGTGAATGGGGCGGCCGCTGGGGGAGAACCAATTGATCATCTGAATATCGAGCTCGGTCAGCGGGCGGCGTGAGTCCATGATCAGGACCAGGCCCACCAGATTCTCGCGCTGGGTCAGATATTGCTCCAGCAGGCCCTGCCATTCGCGGCGCACTTTCTCGGGCACCTCGGCATAGCCATAGCCGGGCAGGTCGACCAGCACGGCGCCATTGGTCAGACGGAAAAAATTGATCAGTTGTGTCCGGCCCGGCGTCTTGGAAACGTAGGCGAGCCGGGTATGTGCGGCCAGGGTATTAATCGCGCTGGACTTGCCGGCGTTGGAGCGGCCAGCGAAGGCGATTTCAGCACCGCGCGGCGCGGGCAGTTCGCGCGCCTTGGCGATGGAAATCTCGAAGGCGGCGTGGCGAAACAGAGACATTGGGGGAGAGACCACGTTGAGCTAATGGGAAGCTGGTATAGAATAACATGCTTGAATCATAGGAATTGTTTGTATTTATATGCACGCAGCTCATTGAGCTAGCTCAAAGAGCGAACAAGGATTTCAGGCAAGAATGCACGTCTCCTGTCTCGGGGTATCCGGGAGACGTACCCCGATGAGTCAATAACGAAACCACAAGCTCCAAGGAGTTTTCACGATGATGCGTTCCGTGCTGTGTCGTATTGTGTTGCCGCTGTTAGTACTCACCTGCAGCAATGTCCAGGCTCAAGAAGCCAAATCCTCATTCAAGCCCGATGCAGCCCGCGGCAAGGCGACCGCCACCACGGTCTGCGCCGCCTGCCATGCCGCCGATGGCAACAGCACCATAGGCGTCAACCCCAAGATCGCCGGCCAGCACTACGATTACCTGGTCAAGCAGATGCAGGACTTCAAGGCCGCCGAAGGCAAGACCGCTGCGCGCCCGAACCCGATCATGGCGGGCATGGTGGCCGGCCTCTCCGAAGAGCAGATGAAGGACCTGGCCGCCTACTTCGCCACCCAGAAGCCATCGGAAAACACCGCCAAGAACAAGGACACGCTGGAGCTGGGCAAGAAGCTCTATCGCGCCGGCGACATGTCCAAGGGGCTGGCTGCCTGTGCCTCCTGCCACGGCCCGACCGGTAGCGGCATGCCGGCGCAATACCCGCGCATTTCCGGCCAGCACGCCGAATATATCGAAGCCCAGCTGAAGGCCTTCCGCGATGGCGGCCGCGCCAACGATCCGGCCAAGATGATGCGCATCGTTGCGCTCAAGATGACCGACGCCGAAATCAAGGCAGTGGCGGACTACATCGCGGGCCTGCGTTGATTGTTGCGCTGAACCGATAGAAATCCCTGCTGCACGTTTAGACTAGGGGCGGCTTTGCAATCCAGAGCCGCCCTTTTTCATTGTCCCGAATGCACCGTACCCTTGCTCGCCAGTTCTACGAGCTTCTAAGCTCCATGCGCTTTGCGGTCAGCCTGCTGACCGTACTGTCGATTGCGTCCGTCATCGGCACGGTGCTCAAGCAGAACGAACCCTACAACAGCTACCTCAACCAGTTCGGCCAGTTTTGGTTCCCGGTGTTCGAAGCGCTGGGCCTGTACTCGGTCTATCACGCCAGTTGGTTCCTCGCCATCCTGGCTTTCCTGGTCGCCTCGACCAGCCTCTGCATCATTCGTCAGGCGCCGGGCATGGTGAAGGAGATGAAGAGCTTCCGCACTGGCGCACGTGAGGCTTCGCTGCGCCAGTTCGCGCACAAGCACATGACCCAGACCGCGTTGCCGCGCAGCGAGGCCGCACAGCAGGTCAGCCACTATCTCGCCACACAAGGCTATAAGAGCCGCAGCAAGGAACAGGCGGACGGTCTGCTTCTGGCTGCCAAGGCCGGCAGCTGGAATCGCATGGGTTATCTGCTTGCGCACAGCGCCATCGTGCTTATCTGCGTCGGCGGGCTGCTGGACGGCGATCTGCCGCTCAAGCTGGAGATGATGCTGGGTGCCAAGCAGGTGACCAGCCTCGACAAGCCTTTCGGTGAGATCGGCGCGGAAAGCCGCCTCGGCCCCGAGCACTGGAGCTACCGCGGCAATGTCTTCCTGCCCGAAGGCAAACGCAGCAACATTGCCGTGCTCAATGTGAAGGATGGCGCCCTGCTGCAGGAGCTGCCCTTCAGCATCACCTTGAAGAAATTTCACATCGAGCACTACTCGACCGGCATGCCCAAGCGTTTTGCCAGCGATGTGGTCATCACCGATCTGCAAACCGGGGCGGAGACGGAGCGCACCATCGAGGTCAACAAGCCCTTCGAGTATCGCGGCGTCTCGCTCTATCAGGCCAGCTTCGAGGATGGCGGCAGCAAGCTGCAGTTGAAGGCACACAGCCTGCTGCCCGGTTCCACGCGCATCAGCGACGCCCAGGGCGAAGTGGGCGGCAACCTGCAGCTCAAGCAGGGCGAGGAGACCCTGCAGGTCGAGATCACCGGCTTCCGCCCCTTCAATATCGAGAACATGGCGCAGCCGAGCGAAAGCGAAAAGAACACGCTGGCCATGCTCAACCATGCCCTCGGCAGCGGCGCCAAGGCGCCCGACAGCAAGGACATGAAGAATGTGGGGCCGAGCTTCAGCTACAAGGTCCGCGACGCCGCCGGCCAGGCGCGCGAATACAACAATTACATGGTGCCGATTGAGCAGGACGGCCGCCGCTTCTTCATGACCGGCATGCGCGAAACCCAGGCGGACGGCTTCCGCTATCTGCGCCTGCCCGCCGATGAGGACGACAAGCTCGACACCTGGCTTGCAGTGCGCGCCATCCTGACCACGCCTGGTGAGCACGCACTAATCGCACGCCGTTTTGCCGCCAAGGCGATGAGCGGGCGCGGGGTTTCCGACACCATGCGCACACGCCTGGCCGACACCGCCGAACGCACCCTGCAGCTGTTTGCAGAGAGCGGTTTCGAAGGCCTGGGCGCATTCATCAAGGACTCGGTGCCTGAGAACGAACGCGAAAAGGCCGCGGATGTATTCGTGCGCGTACTTCAAGGTTGCACCTGGGAAGCCTGGCAGCTGCAGCGCGAGCGCAAGAAGCTCAAGCCCCTGCAACTCACGACCGAGCGTGCCGACTTTGTCCGCGATACCGTGAACAGCATCAGCGACAGCTTCCACTACGGCGCCCCCGCCTATCTCGCGCTGGATCAGTTCGAAGAGGTCAAAGCCAGCGTCATCCAGGCCACGCGCTCGCCCGGCAAGGCCGGCGTCTATCTCGGCTGCGCATTACTCGTGGCTGGCGTATTCTTCATGCTGTATGTACGCGAGCGGCGCCTGTTCGTACTGCTGAAAGACTCCGGAGAAGTGCTGATTGCGCTATCCAGCAATCGCAAGACGATGGACACCGATACCGAATTTGCCCGTCACCAGGAAGCCCTAGAGAGCCTGCTGAACCATGGAAATCGCACAAGCTAAGAATCCGGCCGTGGCCAGCAGCGGCAACGCCAGCTATTTCAAGCGCAGCCCGCTCGACTGGCTTGCCGCCGTGTTGCTGATCGGCGGAGGCCTGTTTGCCTTCGACCGCTACGCCCACTTCATGGACGGCTACGAACAGGCCATCCTGATCGCCGCCATCCCGACTTTCATTGCACTGGCGTGGGCCTGGGGCGGCCTGCGCAATCTGCTGGCCGGTGCCGCCGTACTTGCGCTGGCGGGCATCGCGCTCTATGACGCCGACCTGGCGCGCGCCGAGCAGGCCTTCTTCCTCAAGTACTTCCTGTCCAGCCAGACCGCCATCGGCTGGATGTGCTTCCTGTTTTTCTTGTCGACCGCCGCCTACTGGCTGGGCCTGCTGGCGCGCAGCGACTTTGCCGAAAAGACCGGCATGGCTCTGTCCTGGGCAGCAGTACTCATGGGCACCACCGGCATGCTGGTGCGCTGGTACGAGAGCTATCTGATCGGCACTGATATCGGCCATATCCCGATCAGCAACCTCTACGAAGTCTTCGTGCTGTTCTGCCTGATCACGGCACTGCTTTACCTGCATTACGAACGTCGCTACAACACTCGCAAGCTCGGCGCCTTCGTGCTGATCGTGATCTCCGCCGCCGTTGCCTTCACGCTCTGGTACAGCTTCTCGCGTGACGCGCACGAAATCCAGCCCCTCGTGCCGGCGCTGCAGAGCTACTGGATGAAGATCCACGTCCCTGCCAACTTCATCGGCTACGGCGCCTTCTCGCTCGCCGCCATGATAGGCGTGGCCTGGCTGCTCGCCGAACGCGGCATCCTTGCCACCCGTCTGCCCGCGCTGGCGGTGATGGAAGACGTGATGTACAAGGCCATCGCCATCGGCTTCGCCTTCTTCACCGTCGCCACCATCCTCGGCGCACTATGGGCCGCCGAAGCCTGGGGCACCTACTGGCAATGGGACCCAAAGGAAACCTGGGCGCTGATCGTGTGGCTCAACTACGCCGCCTGGCTGCACCTGCGCCTGACCAAGGGCCTGCGCGGCGCCATCCTCTCGTGGTGGGCGGTGATCGGCCTGCTGGTCACCACCTTCGCCTTCCTCGGGGTGAACATGTTCCTCAGCGGTCTGCACTCTTACGGCGCGCTGTAAGCACAGCGAGCTCCGCCTCCGAAAAGCCCGCCGCCCGGCGGGCTTCCTCATTGAGCGGCGGCTGCGGCCAGGGCGCGGCGTATTCGTCTAGCAAGCGCCGGTAGCTTGCCTCCGGCTCCAGCCCGCGCTCCCTGCACAGCACACGAAACCAGTGATCACCGATGGCGACATGGCCCACCTCGTCGCGCAGGATGATGTCGAGGATGGCCACGGCAGCATGGTCGCCGGCACCCTGCAACTTCTTCTGTATCGGTGGCGTCGCGTCCAGGCCGCGTGCCTCGAGCAGGCGCGGCACCAAGGCCATGCGCGCGAGCGGATCGTGCGCCGTCTTCAGCGTCATCTGCCACAAGCCGTCGTGGGCGACAAAGTCACCGTACGCATAGCCCAGCGTGCGCAGATGGTCGCGCACCAGGCCAAAATGGTAGGCCTCCTCGGCCGCCACCTTGATCCAGTCATCGACGTAGGCGTGCGGGAAATCCGGGAAACGCACAATATGGTCGAGGGCCAGGTTGATGGCATTGAACTCGATATGCGCAATCGCATGAATCAGCGCGGCGCGACCCTCGTGGGTATGGGCGCCGCGGGCGGACAGTTGCGCCGGCGGCACCAGGCGCGGCAAGGCAGGGCGGCCTGCGGCCGGATCAAGCGTGCAAG
>DATMSM010000080.1:0-10745 GCA_035565355.1 Rhodocyclaceae bacterium | reverse complement strand
ACCAGCTTGGTCAGCCCGTCGATCAGCTTGGAGAGGCGCTTTTCGTTCTGCCGCAGCGTGTTGATTTCCTTGCGCTGCCCCTTGATCTTGTCGGCGATCCCGGCCAGCACCACCTGCCGCTGCTTCTGCTGCGCGAGCAGGGTCTGGCGCTGTTCCTGTTGCTTCTTCTCGTTCTCGGCCAGTTTCTCGGTCTTGTCGCGCACCGCCTCGGCCAGCCGCTGCTTTTCGGCCAGGCTGTCGCGCAGCTCATCCACCACTTCCGTTTTGGCTTCCGAGAGCAGTTTCAGATAGTGATAGTCGCGTGCAATCTGGTTCGGGTTCTCCCCCGCCAGCAGGAGCTTGATGGTATCGGCATTGCCACCACGGCCATCGCGGTACTGGCGGTAAAGCACGCTGCCGATATGGCGCTGCTGACTGCCGATCTGGCGCTCCAGCCGTTGTGACTGGACTTCGAGTTCACGCAGGCCGCGGCGCAGCTCGGCGCGGGTATCGCCCAGTTCGCGCAAGCGGCGGTTGCTGGCGGAAATGGCCTGCTCGGTTTCCTTCAGGCTGTCGGAGGCTTCCGAACGGTGCACCTCACTTTTGGCCAGCTCTTTACGCAGGGCGTCGATACGCCCCTGCAATTCGCGCAGCTCGGCCGTCTTCTCGGTGCGTGCGTCCTGTGCATAAGCGCCGTGCAGGACGGCACCCAGCAGGGTGGCGAGAAGAAGCCGGGCCAGCACGCGCTGCTTACTTGGACTTGCCCTGATTGGCGACTTCGTCGATGGCGGCCTGGATGGCGGCTTCGTCGCCCAGGTAGTAATGCTTGATCGGCGTCAGATCGTCGTTCAACTCGTATACCAGCGGCTGTCCGGTCGGGATGTTGAGGTCGACGATGTCCTGATCGGAGATGTTGTCCAGATACTTGACCAGTGCGCGTAGGCTGTTGCCGTGGGCGACGATGAGCACGCGTTTGTTGCTCTTGACCATGGGTGCAATGGTTTCGTGCCAATAGGGCAGGAAGCGCGAGACCGTGTCCTTGAGACATTCGCCGCGTGGGTAGTCGCTGGGGTTGATGCCGGCGTAGCGCGGATCCTTGACCAGTTGCAGGGCCTCGCCCATGGACAGTGGTGGCGGCGGCGTATCGTAGCTGCGGCGCCAGATCTTGACCTGATCTTCGCCGAACTTCTCCGCTGTCTCCGCCTTGTTGAGGCCTTGCAGCGCGCCATAGTGGCGCTCGTTGAGGCGCCAGGAGTGCTCGGTATTTATCCACAGCAGGTCCATTTCGTCGAGCACCGTGTACATGGTGCGCAGGGCGCGGCGCAGCAGCGACGAATAGGCAACATCGAAGGTGAAGCCGGCGTTGCGCAGCAGTTTTCCGGCATTGCGCGCCTCGGCCACTCCTTGCTGGGTCAGATCGACGTCGCACCATCCGGCGAAACGGTTTTCGGCATTCCAGGTGGACTGACCGTGACGCAAGAGGACGATTTTCTTCATGGCGGGCGAGGGGCTGCGATCCGGTGGATACGTTTGCTGAGGGTTCCTATTTTATAATACCGCCGCGTTTCGAGCAGCATCCGCAGCCAGATCGGATCAAGCGGATGCAGCCCCTGTACCTACCCGGACACGACTATGGAATTTCTTCTCGACAATATCTTCTGGACTGTATTGCTGATCGTCAGCGGCTCGCTGTACCTGTGGAACATGATGCGCAGCGAAGGCGGCGACCTCAGCCCCCAGGAGGCGGTGAACCTCATCAACCGGGAGAACGGCGTCGTTGTGGACGTGCGTGAGGCTATTCCCTACAAGGAATCGCACATGGTCGGTGCCCGCAACATTCCCCTGGCGCAGCTTGAAGCCCGCCTCGCCGACCTTGAAAAGTTCAAGAGCCGCCCCATAGTAATCTGTGGAGCCGGTGGCGATGCCGACAGTGCCGTCAAGCTGCTCAAGAAGCAAGGTTTCGAGCGTGCCGCCGGCATCAACGGCGGGCTCAAAGCCTGGACCGAAGCCGGCCTGCCGGTTGAAAGCTGAGAAAGTCGAGGATATTCGCGTGGCCAAGATTCTGATGTATGCAACGGGCGTCTGCCCCTATTGCATACGCGCCGAGCAATTGTTGCGCCGCAAGGGCGTGACCGAGATCGAAAAGGTCCGCGTGGACCTCGATCCGGCGCGCCGCGAGGAAATGCTGGCGCGTACCGACGGCGCCCGCACCGTACCGCAGATCTTCATCGGCGACACCTATGTCGGCGGCTGCGACGAGCTGTATGCGCTCGACCGGGCCGGTGGCCTCGACCCCCTGCTGGCCTCCGCCTGACCCCCGAGGGCAAGCTCAGGCTTGCCCTTTCTGTTTCTGCCTCGAGGCGGTTGCGCCGGCTGCTGGCGGCCTGTAACCTTGGCAGATCATCCCGATTCCTCACCCACCTTCCCGGAAGCATCTGACATGAGCACCGCTCCGCAACCTACTTTCAATATTGAAAAGACCTACGTCCGCGACCTGTCGCTGGAAGTGCCGAATGCACCGCACATCTTCATGGAGGGCGATGCGCCCGAAGTCGAAGTCCAGCTGATGACCCAGGCGACGCCCGTCGGCGAGGGCCTCTTCGAGAGCGTGGTGGGCGTCACCGTCACTGCCAAGATCGGCGACAAGACCGTGTTCCTGGTCGAAGCCAAGCAGGCCGGCATCTTCCGCATCCAGAACGTGCCCGAGCAGGATCTCGATCCCATCCTCGGCGTGGCCTGCCCCAATATCCTCTTTCCCTTCGTGCGTGAAGTCGTGGCCGATGCGGTCAATCGCGCCGGTTTTCCGCCGGTGCTGCTGGCGCCCGTGAATTTCGAGGCGGTGTACCAGCAACGCGTGGCCGAGGCACAAGCCCTCGCCAACGGCACCCAGCCCGCCACGGTGCAGTAAGCATGCTGGCAGGCCTGCTCCGCTCCCTCGTTTGCGCGACGCTGGCAGGCGCTGCCCTGGCTTGCGCGGGAATGGCGCATGCGCTGGACTATCGTTCCGTCGCTGCACCATCGATTCTTTACGACTCACCGTCCACCAAGGGCAAGCCGCTCCACATCATCAATGCCGGTACGCCGGTTGAAGCAGTGGTGTCCATCGAAGGCTGGACCAAGGTGCGCGACATCCAGGGCGCGCTGGCGTGGATAGAGCAAAAGCAGTTGTCGGACAAGCGCATGGTGCAGGTGCGCGTGGATCGTGCGGCGGTGCTGGCCCAGGCCAATGACAAGGCGGCGCTGGTGTTCGAGGCCGAACGCGACGTGGTGCTGGAACTGCTCGAAAGCACCGGCACCGGCTGGGTTCAGGTGCGCCATCGCGACGGCCAGACCGGCTATGTGAAAACACTGCAGGTCTGGGGGCTCTGATGTCCTTGCGTGTGGCCGTCCTCGGTGCCGGCGCCTGGGGCACGGCACTGGCGCTTGCTTTCTCCGCCCGCCACCAGGTGAGCTTGTGGAGTCATGTGCCAGCGGAAATCGAGGCGCTCCGTGTCGATCGCGAGAATCGCCAGTTCCTGCCGGGCTTTCCTCTACCCGCCGCCCTGACCTTGACGGACGATTTACGCCGCGCCGTGCAGGATGCCGATTTCGCGTTGATTGCCACGCCGCTGGCGGGCCTGCGCGGCACCGCGCAGGCACTGGCTGCAGCCGCCCCCGGCCTGCCCTTCGTCTGGGTGTGCAAGGGGCTGGAGGCCGGTAGCGGTCTCTTGCCGCATCAGGTCGTCGCCGAAGTGAACACGGCCGTCTGCGGGGTGCTTACCGGCCCGAGCTTTGCCGCTGAAGTGGCGCGCGGCCTGCCCACGGCCATGACCTTGGCTTCCGATAATGTCGCCTTTGCCGCGCGTATGGCGCAGGAACTCCACGGCAATCATCTGCGTATCTATGCCAGCGACGATGTCGTTGGCGCCGAGGTGGGCGGTGCAGTCAAGAATGTGCTGGCCATTGCCACCGGCATTTGCGACGGCCTCGGCCTGGGCAACAATGCACGTGCGGCGCTGATCACGCGCGGCCTGGCCGAGATCACCCGTTTTGGCGAAGCCATGGGCGCAAAGCGCGACACGCTGATGGGTCTGACCGGCGTCGGCGATCTTATCCTCACCTGCACCGGCGATCTCTCGCGCAACCGCCAGGTGGGGCTGGGCCTGGCTGCAGGCAAGACCCTGGCTCAGGTAGTACAGGCGCTCGGTCATGTCGCCGAGGGCGTGCCGGCCTGCCGCGAAGTCGCCAAGCGTGCGGCTGCGCTCGGCATCGACATGCCCATCACCAACGCCGTCTGCGCCGTGCTTGACGGCAAACTCACGCCGGCCGAGGCCGTGGCGCTGCTGATGAACCGCGACCCCAAGAGCGAATAAGCGCGCTTCCGATTAGCTGCCGCCGGCGAAGTCCAGTTGCCGCCACGCCTCATAGACCACCAGCGCGACCGTATTGGACAGATTCAGGCTGCGATTGCCCGGCACTAGAGGCACGCGAATTCGCTGCTCCGGCATCAGTGCATCCAGCATCTCCTGCGGCAGCCCCTTGGTTTCGGAACCGAACACAAAGGCATCGCCTGCCCGATACGCCACCTTGTCGTGGCGCATGCTGCCACGCGTCGACAGCGCAAACAGGCGCGCGCCATTCAGTGCCTGCAGACAGGCTGCCCAGTCTTCATGGATGCGCAGATCGGCGATCTCGCTGTAATCCATGCCGGCGCGCCGCAACTGCGCATCGCTGAGATCGAAGCCCAGCGGCTTGACCAGGTGCAGGGTGCAGCCGGTATTGGCGGCGAGGCGAATGCTGTTGCCCGTATTCGGCGGGATTTCCGGCTGGAAGAGGATGATATGGAACATGCCGGCATTTTACCGGCAGTGCCTTACTCCTTCAGCGCGCGTGCCACGACGCGGTTCTCGACATAGACCGCACCATGGCGCTTGAGCGTACGGGCCAGCTCGTTCAGCGTGGCGCCGGTGGTCATTACATCATCGACCACGATGATGCGGCGGCCGGACAGGTCCGTGCGGCAGGCGAAGGCGTTGCGCATGTTCTTGTGCCGGTCTTTCCAGGGCAGGCTGGCCTGCGCCGGCGCATCGTGCGGGCGGCTGACGGCATCGAGCAGCAGGGGTAGCTTGAGGGCGCGGGCCAGCGGCCTGGCCAGCTCGAGCGCGGGATTGAAGCCGCGCTCCTTCAGGTGTGTCGGCGTGGACGGTACGGCGATCACGGCATCGGCATTTGTGCCGTGGAGCAGGGCGCAGTCAAAGATTGCACCGACCAGCAGGCGCTGACCGTACTTGTAGTGCTGCAGCAGGCGGTCCAGTGGAAAGGCGTAACGATAGCGGGCCTGGGTGGCATCGAAATGCGGTGGCGTCCTCAGACAGGCGCCGCAAGGCTGGGCAGCGGGCGCGGGCAGTGCGCAGACCGGGCAGCAGGGGGCATCCAGCAAGGGCAGGTCGGCGCGGCAGGCGGCGCACAAAATGCCACCTTGGGCGGCGCTATCATTTTCCCGCCCGTGGCCGCCGCAAAGCACGCAGCACTGCGGTAAAAGCGCTGCCAGCATGGACTGTCCGAGTTGCTGCCAATTTGACAACACTAGCCCCTTCCACCAAGATTCGCCCTTTAGATTGTACTGGCCTGACCATGAATGCACCGATAGAACAGTCCCTCAGCCAAAAATCCGGGCAGCCTGCCATGCAGTGGACCCGCCAGGCGATTGAAGAACTGTTTGCCCTGCCCTTCAATGACCTGATGTTCCGCGCCCAGCAGGTGCACCGCGAACACTTCTCCGCCAATCAGGTTCAGCGCTCGACCCTGCTTTCGATCAAGACCGGCGGTTGCTCGGAGGATTGCGGCTATTGCTCGCAGGCCGCGCGCAACGACACCGGCCTGGAAAAGGAAGCTCTGCTCGAGATCGAAGAAGTGCTGAAGGCCGCGCAGGAGGCCAAGGACAAGGGCGCCAGCCGCTTCTGCATGGGCGCCGCCTGGCGTGGCCCCAAGGACCGCGATATCGACAAGGTCACCGAGATGGTCAAGCAGGTCAAGGCGCTGGGCCTAGAAACCTGCGTGACGCTGGGCATGCTGCGCGAAGGGCAGGCCGAACGCCTCAGGGACGCCGGCCTCGACTACTACAACCACAATCTCGACACGGCGCCCGAGTTTTACGGTCAGATCATTTCCACGCACAGTCAGGCAGATCGCTTCGACACGCTGGCCAAGGTGCGCGACGCCGGCATCAAGGTCTGCTGTGGCGGCATCCTCGGCATGGGCGAATCGCAAAAGGGCCGGGCTTCGCTGATCGCCGAGCTGGCCAATATGAATCCTGCGCCGGAGTCGGTGCCGATCAATAATCTGGTGCCCATCCCCGGCACGCCGCTGGAAAACGCCGAGCCCATCGACCCCTTTGATTTCGTGCGCACCATCGCCGTCGCCCGCATCACCATGCCGACGAGCTTTGTTCGTTTGTCTGCAGGCCGCGAAGTGATGAACGATCAGCTGCAGGCCCTGTGTTTTCTCGCCGGCGCCAACTCCATCTTCTACGGCGACAAGCTGCTCACCACCGGCAACAACGAAGAAGACCGCGACGCCGCACTGTTCAACCGTCTTGGCATCACTGCAATCTAAGTTTGCTGCGGCCGCCGCGACGTATGACGAAGCGGCAGTGCTGGCGCGCGAGGTGCAGATGCGTCTCGCCGAGCGCCTCGACTACGTCAAGCTGAATCCCGCTCGCGTGGCCGATATCGGCTGTGCTACCGGCGGCGGTGCGCGCGAACTGCAGCGTCGCTACCCGGATGCGCAGACTCTGGCCATAGACTACGCGCATGAAATGCTGCGCCTGGTGCAGGCCAGCGGCAACAGCCGTTCCTGGCTGGACAGGCTGATCAAGCGCAGCAATATGCCGCAGCCCATACAGGCCGATGCCGCGGCGCTGCCGTTACCCGCCACTTCGCTGCAATTGATCTGGTCCAACCTCGTCTTCCATTGGTTGGATGACACTGCGCCGGTGTGGAAGGAGTTCGCGCGCGTGCTCGAGACCGGCGGCCTGCTCACCTTCTCCATGCTGGGCCCCGACACCGCCAGGGAGTTGCGCGAGGCCGGCGCCGCCATCGGCATCACCACGCCGGTACGCCGCTTCTACGACATGCACGATATCGGCGACCAGCTCGTCGGTGCCGGCTTCGGCGATCCGGTCATGGATGTCGAATACATCCGCTTCAGCTACAGCAGCGCCCGCACCTTCCTCGCCGACCAGCGCCATCTTGGCGTGCGCAACGCCCTGCTCGGCCAGCTCGGCTACGCCGACTGGCGCCGCGTCATCCGGCAGTGGCAAAGCATGCGCAATCAAGCCGGCCTGCCGCTGACCTTCGAGATCATCTACGGCAACGCCTGGCGCGCCGAGCCGAAGAAGGCCGCCGATGGGCGCAGCATCGTGCAGTTCCACAAGGACAGGCCAGGCTCCCGGCCATGAAGCAGGCCAAGCAGCGCGCCAAACGAATCAAGCCGCGAAGCGGCATCGTGCCGCTGCTGAAGAAGGGCGGCGCACACCGCCGCAAGGACCAGCGTGCGGCACGAACGCTGCAGCAGGCACGTTTCCGGCGCTTAGTGGACGAAGTCTGACGCTAAAGACCCCGGGTTCTCCGGGCGAATTTCCACATGCTTACCATGCCGCAGGATCGACGGGCTCAATCGGAGCAGTCGTCGATTATATTTTCGCGACACGCTAAAACATGCATAATATATACATCTTTTAGCGTGTCGCCGGGTATTTGGTAGGAAGCAGGCGACCCAATTCCAGGGAGTTTCGCCATGTTCGGGGCCGCCAAGAAGCATCTGATTGCCAATCTCCAGTCTGAGAACGCGCGTTTGAGCGCACGCTGTGAAGCGCTTCAAGCCGAGCTTGCTGCCGCTACCGCGGTGCTGGCAGAGGAAAGGGAGCGCAATGCGCAACAGCTTGCGCGTCAGGACATGATTGACGGCGTGGTCGCGAATCTGCCCAGCTTCAACCAATCCTTGCAGAGCATCCAGGCATCGCTGCAGGGCTTGAGTGCAAATCTGCATGAGAATCGCAGCGCTGCCGCAGAAGTGGCGGCCCAGGCCGATGCCAATGGGGTGAGTTTCGAACGCACCACGCACAATCTCGAAACCATGTGCGAACGCATTTCCTCGGCCGGAAAAACGGTGGGCGATCTGGCGCTGCGGGCGGGAGAGATCGGCGGCATCGTCCAGTTGATCAAGGAGATCGCCGATCAGACCAATTTGCTGGCCCTGAATGCGGCGATTGAAGCGGCGCGTGCCGGCGAGGCGGGGCGGGGGTTTGCAGTGGTGGCCGACGAGGTGAGGAAACTGGCTGAGCGCACCGCCAAGGCCACCACCGAAATCGGTGGCCTGGTTTCCGGCATTCAGAACGAAACCACCTCCGCCAAGGTAGCCATGGACGCCGGTGCGAGCGACGCTGCGCAGCACAGTCTCGAAAGCAAGGCGGCGACGCAAAGCATGCAGCAACTGTTGCAGCTTGCCGAGATCATGCAGAAGCATATTGTTGCTTCCTCGCGCATGGCAAATGTCGAGCTGGCAAACATCGAGGAGGTGGGGCTCAAGTTGGAGGTCTACAAGGTCTTGCTCGGCCTGTCCGATTTGCGCGGCGAGCAGTTGCCCGACGAAACGCAATGCAAGCTTGGCCAGTGGTACTACCAAGGCGAAGGCCAGGCGTCGTATTCGAACTCGCAGCGCTTCCGCGACATGGAGAAGCCGCACCGGGCCGTGCATGACCATGCCCGTCGCGCGGTCGATTGCTACCATGCCGGCAACTATGCGGCGGCGCTGACGGCGCTGGCCGCCATGGAGCAGGCCAATCTGCGCGTGATGGAAGATATGGCAGGCCTGACGGCGCCCGAGCTGGCCTTGGCCGCATGAGGCCGGCGTGCGTGTCGTCCGCGCTCAGTAGCGCTGGCGCAGCTTGAGCCAGTAGTCGCGCACTCGCACCATCAGCAGGATGGTCAGCAGTCCGGCATAGATGCCGGGCTGAGTCGTGTCCAGCTTGACCAGCCACCAGTAATGCAGCACAGCGCAGATGGAGAGCGGATAGATAAGTTGGTGCAATCGTTGCCACGCCTTGCCGCCAAGCGCCTTGATCATCGCATTGCTGGAGGTGAGCGCCAGCGGCAGCATCAGCACAAAGGTCAGCATGCCGACGGTGATAAAGGGGCGCTTAAGGATGTCCTTGGCGATTTCGGCCCAGTCGTAGCCCTGGTCGAGGCCGAGATAGATATTGAAGTGCAGCAGCGCGTAGAAGAAAGCGAATAGCCCGAGCATGCGTCGCAGGCGCAGCAGCCAGTGCATGCCGGTCAGCTTGCGCAGCGGCGTGATGCACAGCGTGAGAAGGATAAAGCGCAGTGCCCAAGTGCCGAGGTCGCGAATGACGGTTTCAATCGGATTCGCCCCCAGCAGCTCCTCGGGCAGGCCGAACGGATTGATGCGCAGCACGTCTGCGCAGAAGGCCGCCACCAGCCAGGCCAGCGGCAGCAGGCAGAAGATAAAGAGGACGGCCTTGGTGACGGCGATACTGTGCGGATTCGGTTGCTGCAAACTCATCAGAAGTTGATCTTTAGATTCATGCCGGTATACAGACTTGCCACCTGCTCGGCATAGCCATTGAACATCAGTGTCGGGCGCTTCAGAATATCCCCGATGCGGCGCTCCTTGGCCTGGCTCCAGCGCGGATGATCGACTTCGGGGTTCACATTCGAATAGAAGCCGTATTCGTTGGGCCCGGCCTTCATCCACGAGGTGCGCGGTTCCTTGTCGGTGAAGCGGATCTTCACAATCGATTTGCCGCCCTTGAAGCCGTATTTCCACGGTACCACCAGTCGCATGGGCGCGCCGTTCTGATTGGGCAGGGTCTCGCCGTAGAGGCCGACGGCCATGATGGTGAGCGGATGCATGGCTTCATCCAGGCGCAGGCCTTCGATATAGGGCCAGTCCAGCACGCGGCGGCGTACGCCGGGCATGTTCTCCGGCTGCACCGCCGTGTAGAACTCGACATACTTGGCGCTGCCCAGCGGCTCCACCTGTTTGAGCAGGGACGAGAGCGGAAAACCCACCCAGGGAATCACCATGCTCCAGCCCTCGACGCAGCGCATGCGGTAGATGCGCTCTTCCAGCGGGGCGAGCTTGAGGATGTCATCTATGCCCAGGGTTTTCGGCTGCTTGACGAGGCCTTCGATGCTGACCGTCCATGGACGTGTCTGCAGCGTGTCGGCGCGGCGCGAAGGATCGGCCTTGCCGGTGCCGAACTCGTAGTAATTGTTGTAGTTGGTGACGTCGTGATGGGGGGTAAGTGCTTCATCGATGGTCGAATAAGGGCTCTTCTTCGCGGTCGAGAACGGCGCTGTGGGCTTCGGCGCTGCGTGGGCTTCCGGTAGCAGCAGCGAGGCGCCGGCCGCCATGCCCATGAGGCCGACCCCGGTCTTGATGAACTCGCGGCGGCGCAGGTAGAGACCCTGCGGGGTGATTTCCGAAGGAATGAAGTCGTCTGGGCGCTTGATCAACATGAGGCTGTCCTTGGTAAAGGAAGGTGTGCATTTTGAATATAGTTGTCGCGTTTGGTTCGGGCGGCCCGGCTGTCATATGCGTCAGGCTTGTAAGCGCCTGTTTCATCCTGCGCGCCGACCGAGCGCAAACATCCACCACTGTCACTACAATCATGCCCCATGCAGAATGTTTATGCCCAAGCCGCCGCCGCGCTGGCCTGCCCCGATCCCGATACCAAGCTGAATCTCACCGCCGCGCTGGCCGCC
>DATMSM010000079.1:0-74944 GCA_035565355.1 Rhodocyclaceae bacterium | reverse complement strand
TATAATGTTGTCAACGGCAATCAAGGAGAAGGTCATGCAAGCGCAAGTCAAGAGCTTCTACGACACAGCCACGTCCACGATCACCCACGTGGTCTATGACCGCGCCGGCGGCACAGCGGCCGTTGTCGATCCGGTATGGGACTACGATCCCAAGTCGGGGCGTACCGCCACACATCATGTCGAACGGATAGCCGCCTTCCTGCGTGCCAAGCAGCTGCGACTGGACTGGATCCTGGAAACCCATGCGCACGCCGATCACCTTTCGGCAGCACAGTACCTGCGCCGCGAATTCGGCGGCCGTATCGGTATCGGCGCTGAAATCCGTCGCGTCCAGGCAGTGTTCAAGAATATCTTCAACCTAGGCAGCGACTTTACCGCCGACGGGCAGCAGTTCGATCATCTGTTCGCCGACGGCGAGCATTTCCGTATTGGCGAACTGGAGGCGCAGGTCGTCGCAGTTCCGGGCCACACCCCCGCCGACGTCATGTACTTGCTCGGCGATGCTGCCTTCATCGGCGACACCCTGTTCATGCCGGACACGGGAACCGCGCGCTGCGATTTCCCGGGCGGCGATGCACGCCTGCTGTATCGCTCTATCCAGCGCATTCTTGCCCTGCCGGAGGCAACCCGGCTGTTCCTTTGCCATGATTACGCCCCCGATGCGCGCGAACCGCAGTGGCAAACCACGGTGGCGGAACAGCGTAGCCGCAATATTCACGCACGCCAGGGCATCGCCGAAGACGACTTTGTCGCCATGCGTGAAGCACGCGATGCCACGCTGGAGCTGCCCACTCTGATCACGCAGTCGCTCCAGGTCAATATCCGCGCCGGCGCCTTGCCGCCGGCCGAGGACAACGGCAAACACTATTTGAAGATGCCGGTTGATGTCCTGTAAAGACACCCGCGCCGGGATGCGGGAACCGTAGCGCGCCCGAGCGGACTAAGGAAGCAGACTCAGCGTAATATCCCACCTTCCCCGACCGCCCCGACTTCTGATTTATGCACGCATTGGCCTGGCTGCAACGACTTACTCTGTTGTGTTTCCTTGTTCCAGGCCTGGGCTATGCAGCAGACACGGCAAGGACTGAGCAGGTCAAGGTCCGCCTGATCCCTGAGCGAACCGTGGTGCAGCCCGGTAGCCAGGTGCTGATCGGGCTGGAACAGAAGATCATTCCGCATTGGCACACCTACTGGCTGAACCCGGGTGACTCAGGCCTTGCCACTAGCATTACCTGGCAGCTGCCGGCCGGCACCAGCGCCGGCCCCATCCTCTGGCCGGTGCCGAGCCGCCACAAACAGGGCAACCTCACCAACTACGGCTATTCGGATCGCGTGCTGTTGCTGTCGGCCATCCAGATCCCGGCCGATGCCAAACCCGGCAGCAGCCTGCCCATCGCCGCCAAGGCGAACTGGCTGGTGTGCGAGGAAATCTGTATTCCGCAACAGGCCGAGCTGAATCTGACGCTGAAGGTGGCGGCCCAGCGCGGCCCCGTCAATCGCGAAATCCAGGCCGCCCACGCCGCCCTGCCCGAGAATGCGCCGTGGCCCGCCAGCGTGAGCTACGCACAGGACAAGCTGCAATTGCGCATCGCCAACCCCGAGCTGGTCGCCGGCAAACTGGAGGAAGTGTGGTTCTACCCCTTCAAGTGGGGCAAGCTCGCCCACGGTGCGCCGCAGGCCGTCAGCCGCGATGGCGACACCCTGGTGTTGGACCTGCAGGCCGGCGACGCACCCGGCACGGCGGGCGAAACGCTGGAAGGCCTGCTCGCCGTCAGCGAGAAGAGCGGCCGGCAAACGCTGACACGCGGCTTCAATGTGCGTGCCACCGACACGGGCGCCGCCCTACTCCCCTCCGGTACTAGTAGCGCGGCAGCGGGTACGGACACCAGCCTGCTGGCCGCCATGCTGCTGGCGCTGGCCGGCGGCATCATCCTTAATCTCCTGCCCTGCGTCTTCCCTGTGTTGTCGATCAAGGCCCTGGCCCTGATCCGTCACGGCGCGCATGCCCATCGCAGCACCCGCCTGCACGGGCTGGCGTATACCGTTGGCATCATTCTCAGCTTCCTCGTGCTGGCCGGGCTGCTGTTGCTCTTGCGTGCCGGCGGTGCGCAGATCGGCTGGGGCTTCCAGTTCCAGGCACCGGGCTTTGTGCTCGCCATGGCCTGGCTGATGTTCGCCATCGGCCTCAGCCTCTCCGGCGTGTTCACGCTCGGCAACTCCGTCGCCGGGCTGGGCGAGGGCCTCGCAGAGAAGTCGGGCTACAGCGGCAGTTTCTTCACCGGCGTGCTCGCCACCATCGTCGCCACGCCCTGCACCGCCCCCTTCATGGGTGTCGCCATCGCTTACGCGCTGGCCCAGCCGGCGCTGCACCTGGTCCTGGTCTTTGCCAGCCTGGGCCTGGGCCTTGCCCTGCCCTATCTGCTGCTTTGCAACTGGCCGCTGCTGCAGCGCTGCCTGCCCCGCCCCGGCCTGTGGATGGAACGCCTCAAGCAGGCCTTCGCCTTCCCCATGTATGCCACCGCTCTGTGGCTGGCCTGGGTACTGGTGCTGCAGGCCGGTACGGATAGCCTCTTGATCGTCTTCGGCGGCATGCTGGTGATCGCCATCGCCGCCTGGTTGTTCGACAGCACGCGTCACTTCGCGACAAGCAAGCGCCGCATCGCGACCTTGCTTGCCCTGGCCCTGATCATCGGCGCCTATGTCTTCGGCTACCTGGGCCTCAAGCCGCAACTGCCGGCCGCGCAAGGCGCATCGAAGGAAAGCGCCGGGCAGTATTGGGAAACCTATTCCGAGGCCCGGCTGCAGGCCCTGCGTGCCGAGGGCAAGCCTGTCTTTCTCAATTTCACGGCCGCATGGTGCATCACCTGCCTCGCCAACGAGCGCGTCGCCCTGAACAAGGACAAGGTCATCAACACCTTCCGCGAACAGGGCATCACCTATCTCAAGGGCGACTGGACCAATCAGGATGCCGCGATCACCCAGAAGCTCGCCGAGTTCGGCCGTAGCGGCGTGCCCTTGTATGTGTACTATCCGGCCGACAAACACGCCCAGGCTGTCGTGCTGCCCCAGTTGCTGACCCCCGAAATCGTGCTCGAGTATCTCTCTGCCCACCCATAGCCCCGCCACCCCAAGGAGATCGCCATGTTCCTGCGTCACTACGCCCTGCTGACTGCCGCACTCGCCTTTGCACCGCTATCTGCCTCCGCCGCACCGGCCGTTGACCAGCCGGCGCCGGCCTTTACCGCCAATACTGCGGACGGCAAAACCATCAGCCTCGACAGCCTGAAAGGCAAGACTGTCGTACTGGAATGGACCAACCACGACTGCCCCTTCGTCAAGAAGCACTATGACAGCGGCAATATGCAGGGGCTGCAAAAGGAGGCGGCGGCCAAGGGCACGCTCTGGCTGCAGGTGATTTCCTCCGCGCCGGGCAAGCAGGGACATGTCGATGCCGTCACCGCAGCCAGACTGAATAGCGCACGCAACGCTGCGCCGGCCCATGTGATCCTCGATCCGGACGGCAAGCTCGGCAAGCTTTACGACGCCAAGACCACGCCTCACATGTACATCATCGACAGCAAGGGCAGCCTGGTCTACAAGGGCGGCATCGACAGCCTCGCTACCGCCGACAAGGCCGATATTGCCAAGGCCGAACCTTATGTCGCCAACGCTTTGGGAGCACTTGCCGCAGGCCAGAAGATCGCTGCCAACAACACCAAGCCCTACGGCTGCTCGATCAAGTACGAATAAGCAAAACGCGGCCAAACAAAAAGGGCGATGCCATTGGCATCGCCCTTTTCTTATCTACGCCAGCCAGCGTTTAGTTCTCTACGCTGCCGGCCGTCTTCTTGTTGTACATCCAGAGCGCGATCAAGGTGCAGATCACGCCTGACATCACATAGGCGCCGACCGCGATGGTGCCGAACTTGACTGCCAGTCCCAGCGCCACCAGCGGCGCAAAGGCAGCGCCGATCAGCCAGCCGATGTCGGCAGTGAGCGCCGCACCGGTATAGCGATAGCGACGCGGGAAGCTGCCCGACACCACGCCGTGCGATTGTCCGTAGGACAGACCCAGGAGGATGAAGCCGACCAGGATGAAGGTGTTCTGCGCTCCCGCACCGCCGTTCAGCAGGCTGGGTACGAAGAGGCTGAATACCCCGATCAGAATCGCCACCGCGCCCAGTGTCCTGCCGCGACCGATGCGGTCGGCCACGAAGCCGGAGGCGATGATGGAGATGATCGCCAGCGCCCCGCCCACCAGTTGCACCGTCAGCACCTGACTTTCCGTTTCCACCATGCCCAGCGGCACCCAGGACAGCGGGAATACCGTCACCAGGTGGAACAGCGCATAGGTCGCCAGCGAAGAGAAAGCGCCGATCAGGATATTGCCGCTCTGGGCGTTGATGAGTTCCTTCGCATTGGTCGGCTCCAGCTCGCTCTTCTCCAGCATGCGGCTGAAATCCTCGGCCACGACCAGACGCAGACGCGCAAACAGCGCCACTACGTTGATCGCGAATGCGACGAAGAAGGGATAGCGCCAGCCCCAGTCGACGAAGTCGGTCTTGGAGAGCGTGCCGTTCAGGTAGAGGAACAGGCCACCCGCGAGGACGAAGCCGACCGGCGCACCCAACTGCCCGAGCATCGCGTACCAGCCGCGCCGGCTCGGCGGCGCATTGATGGCCAACAGCGACGGCAGGCCGTCCCAAGTGCCACCAATCGCAACCCCCTGCAGAACACGCAAGGCCACCAGCATGAAGATAGCTGTCGCTCCGGCCGTTGCGTAGCCGGGCAGGAAGCCAACCCCCACGGTGGCCGTGCCAAGCAGGAACAGCGCGGCGGTCAGTTTGCCGCTACGCCCCCAGCGCTTCTGCAGATGCATGAACAGCACAGTGCCCATCGGGCGTACCACGAAGGCCAGGGAGAAAATCACGAAACTCAGCAGGATGGCTTCGATCGTGTCCTTGTGCGGAAAGAAAACTGTCGGAAAGACCAGCACCGACGCCAGACCGAACACGAAAAAGTCGAAATACTCCGACGTACGCCCGATCACCACACCGACGGCAATTTCGCCGGGGGTCACATGCGAGTCAGCTTCCGGCGCGCGCCAGATTGCTTCATCCATGCTGTCGGGGTTGGAAAACTCTTGAGTCATGGTAACCATGGTTTCCCTCCTGTCTTATTGGTGCGTCCAGTTTGCATTTCACCTGCAGCGTCTAAAATGCGGAACAGGCGTACTTATAGTCCCATAAATATTCGGAATAGAAAAGCACTCCGGATTTTTTCAGACCGCCTACCCTATGGGTTAGCATGCGCGCCTTCCTGAATCAAGGAAGCCCCGGGCCGGCACGGTAGGACAATATGTCTAGTTCCCTAAAGCGGCCCAATGACTTAGATTCCGAAAGTCCCATAAATGATTAACTTGCTCGCCATGCCCCGACTCAAGCAATCCACCCTCCTGGGCCTGATCTCGGCCTTTCTGCTTTCCGGCTGCAACTGGGTGCTCCTGTCCCCCTCGGGTGACATCGCCACGCAGCAGAAGGACATCATGCTCATCTCCGTATGGCTGATGCTCATCGTCATCGTACCGGTCATGGTCCTGACCGTTTGGTTTGCCTGGAAGTATCGCGCCAGCAACACCGAAGCGACTTACCGTCCGGAATGGCATCACTCGACCATCCTCGAACTCGTGATCTGGTCGGTGCCGCTGATCATCATCATCGCGCTGGGCGCCATCACCTGGGTCTCCACCCACGCACTGGATCCCTATCGTCCGCTTGACCGCATCTCCGAAGGCCGCGATGTCCCGATGGACACCAAGCCGCTGGTGGTCGAGGTCGTAGCCATGGACTGGAAGTGGCTCTTCATCTACCCCGAGCAAGGTATCGCGCTCGTGAATGAAGTAGCGGCACCGGTGGATCGTCCGATTGAGTTCCATCTCACTTCGACGACCATGATGAACTCCTTCTTCATCCCCGCCCTGGCCGGTCAGATCTACGCCATGCCGGGCATGGAAACCAAGCTCCACGCGGTCATCAACAAGGCCGGCGACTACGCAGGCTTCTCGGGTAACTACAGCGGCGCGGGCTTCTCGCACATGCGCTTCCGCTTCCATGGTCTGTCCGAAGCCGAGTTCGCTGAATGGGTGGAAAAGAATCGCAAGGACGGCGCAGAGCTGACTCGCGAAGCCTACCTCAAGCTTGAGCAGCCTTCCGAGCGCGAACCGGTACAGCGCTTTGCCAAGGTCGATGCGGCCCTCTTCGACGCCGTTCTGAACCGCTGTGTCGAAACCAACCGCATGTGTATCAAGGACATGATGGCCATCGACCGCAAGGGCGGCATGGGCACGGCCGGCACGCACAACCTTGCTTCGAACGCCATGCTCAGCCGCAAGATCGGCCTCGACCTCGCATCGCAAAAGACCTACGTCGGCACGCTGTGTGCGCCTGAAGTTCAGGCCGAACGCAGCAAGCTGCTCTGAGCACCCCAGTTTCCAACATTGAACAGATAGAAAAATGTCTGCTACTAATTACGCAACAATAGAAAACCACCCGCTGCTCGGGCGGCTCACCCTGGAGGCAATTCCGCTCCATGAGCCCATCCTGATCTTCACCTTCATCGGGGTCATCCTCGGCGGCATCGCCGCCGTCGGCGCGCTGACCTACTTCAAGCTGTGGGGCCCGCTGTGGCGCAACTGGATCACCAGTATCGACCACAAGAAGATCGGCATCATGTACATGATCCTCGGTCTCGTCATGTTCCTGCGCGGCTTCGCCGACGCACTCATGATGCGCGGCCAGCAGGCCATCGCCTTCGGCGACAACATGGGCTATCTGCCGCCGCATCACTACGACCAGATCTTCACCGCCCACGGCGTGATCATGATCTTCTTCTTCGCGATGCCCATCGTGACCGGCCTGATGAACTACATCGTGCCACTGCAGATCGGCGCCCGCGACGTGTCCTTCCCCTTCCTCAACAACTTCAGCTTCTGGATGACCGCTTCCGGCGCTGCGCTGGTGATGGTCTCGCTGTTCGTCGGCGAATTCGCCAAGACCGGCTGGCTGGCCTATCCGCCGCTGTCCGGCATCATGCAGAGTCCGGATCCCGGGGTCGACTACTACATCTGGGCCTTGCAGATTGCGGGGGTTGGTACGCTGCTGTCCGGGGTGAACCTGATCGTCACCATCGTCAAGATGCGTGCGCCCGGCATGACCATGATGAGAATGCCGATTTTCACCTGGACCGCTCTCTGCACCAACATCCTGATCGTTGCCGCCTTCCCGATCCTGACCGCCGTGCTGGCCATGCTGTCGCTTGACCGCTATCTCGGCACCGCCTTCTTCACCAGCGATCTCGGCGGCTCCGCCATGCTGTATGTGAACCTGATCTGGATCTGGGGTCACCCCGAGGTATACATCCTGATTCTTCCGGTGTTCGGCATCTTTTCCGAAGTCGTCGCCACCTTCTGCAAGAAGCGCCTGTTCGGCTACTCCTCGATGGTGTACGCAACCGCGGTCATCACCATCCTGTCGTACATCGTCTGGCTGCACCACTTCTTCACCATGGGTGCCGGCGCAACCGTGAACTCCTTCTTCGGCATATCGACGATGATTATCTCGATTCCGACCGGGGCCAAGCTGTTCAACTGGCTGTTCACCATGTATCAAGGGCGCATCCGTTTCGAGCTGCCCATGGTCTGGACTGTCGGCTTCATGCTGACCTTCGTGATCGGCGGCATGACCGGCGTGATGCTGGCCGTCCCGGCGCCCGACTTCCTGCTGCACAACAGCCTGTTCCTGATCGCCCACTTCCACAACGTCATCATCGGCGGCGTGGTGTTCGGCGCCTTCGCCGCGATCAACTACTGGTTCCCCAAGGCCTTCGGCTTCAAGCTGGACCACAAGTGGGGCATGGCCTCCTTCTGGTTCTGGTTTATCGGCTTCTGGACGACCTTCACCCCCTTGTATATCGCAGGCTTCATGGGCGTCACCCGCCGTATGAGCCACTTCGACGACCCCGCACTGCAGTTCTGGTTCCAGATCTCGCTGGTGGGTGCCGTCCTGATTGCACTGGGTATTGCCTGCTTCTTCATTCAGATCGGCGTCAGCTTCCTGAATCGCAAGAAGCTGGCCGATGTGACCGGCGACCCGTGGGATGCCCGCACGCTGGAATGGTCGACCTCCTCGCCGCCGCCGGACTACAACTTCGCCTTCACCCCTGTCGTGCATGACATCGATGCTTGGCACGACATGAAGAAGCATGGTTACAAGCGTCCGACCGAAGGCTTCCTCGCCGTCCACATGCCGAAGAACACCGGTGCCGGCTTCATCCTCGCTGCCATCAGCGCGGTGGTTGGCTTCGCCCTGATCTGGCACATGTGGCTGCTGGCCGGTCTGGCCTTCATCGGCCTGATCGCCGCTGCCATCATCCACACCTTCAACTACGATCGCGACTATCACATCCCGGTTGAAGAAGTGATCGCCACCGAATCCGAACGTACTCGTCTGCTCGCTAGCCATGTCTAATACGCACACCGCCAACGCCGTTGGTATCCGTACCAGCGAAAGCTTCTACCTCAAGGAAGAACATCATCCGAAGAACGGAACCATGCTTGGGTTCTGGATGTATCTGATGAGCGACTGTCTTCTGTTCGCCATGCTGTTCGCTGCCTATGGCGTGCTCGGCCGCAACTACGCGGCCGGCCCGTCGGGTGCCGACCTGTTCGACCTGAAGCTGATCGCCATCAATACCGCCTTCCTGCTGCTCTCGTCGATCACCTACGGCTTCGCCATGTTGTCGATGTACAAGAAGCGCCTCGGCAAGACCTTGTTCTGGCTGGCCATCACCGGCCTCTTCGGTCTGGCCTTCCTGAGTCTGGAAATCTATGAGTTCTACCACCTGGTGCATGAAGGTGCCGGTCCGCAACGCAGCGCGTTCCTGACCTCCTTCTTCGCCCTGGTCGGCACTCACGGCCTGCACGTGACCTTCGGCATCATCTGGCTGGTCACCCTGATGTTCCAGCTCAAGAAGCACGGCTTCACCACCGAAAACAAGCGCCGTGTGAACTGCCTGTCGCTGTTCTGGCACTTCCTCGACGTGATCTGGATCGGCGTCTTCACCTTTGTCTATCTGATGGGAGTCCTCGTATGAGCAACCATAACCACGATACTCACGCTCATCACGGCCATGACCATCATGACGATGACGACGCCCCGCACGGTACGCTGTACGACTACGTCGTCGGCTTCATCCTCTCCGTCATCCTGACCGCCATTCCGTTCTGGCTGGTCATGGGCAATGTGATCGAAAGCAAGTCCGTGCTGACCTCCATCCTGCTTGGCCTCGGCGCCATTCAGATGGTCGTGCACATGGTCTACTTCCTGCACATGAACCCGAAGTCGGAAGGCGGCTGGAACATCTCCGCCATGCTTTTCACCCTGGTGCTTGTCTTCATCACCATGGCCGGCTCGCTGTGGGTCATGTTCCACCTGCACAGCAACATGATGCCCATGCCCGCCACCATGACTGGCATGTAAGAAAGGTCGTAGATCTTGAGTTCAACATCCAAGAACTCAAACCGCAACGGCTCGCCCAACGGCGAGCCGTTGTCGCTTGAGGAAGTCAGAGGACCGCGCCAGCGCAGCCTCATCATCGCCTGGTGCCTGCTGGCCCTGACCGCTTGTGTCTGTTTCGTCTTGCTCGGCAACTGGCAGCTTGATCGCCGCGTCTGGAAACTGGCGCTGATCGAACGCGCTGAAACCCGCGCTCACGTCGCAGCGGTTGCTGCCCCGCCTCCCACCGAATGGCCAACGGTCGCGGCAGCCTCCCACGAATACCTGCACGTCGCGATCGAAGGCCGCTACCTGCACGATGCAGTCACTTTCGTACAGGCATCGACCGGCCTGGGCGTCGGCTTCTGGGCCCTGGTGCCGCTGCAACAGGCAGACGGCAGCCTGGTACTGATCAATCGCGGCTTCGTCGAGAAAAAGGACGCGTACAGGGCGGAGCCCGCAAGCCCGGTCCACCTCACTGGCCTGCTGCGCCTCAGCGAGCCAGGCGGCAGCCGCGGCCGCAAGAACGAGCCGGAGAACGAGCGCTGGTTCTCGCGCGACATACAGGCCATGGCCCAGGCCCGCGGCCTGCCTGCGGAAAAGTTTGCGCCCTACTTCATCGACGTCGATTACGACCCGGCCAGCGGCAACGCCGAGCCCGTCGGCGGGCTGACCGTCATCAGCTTCTACAACCATCATTTGGCGTATGCCCTGACCTGGTATACCCTAGCCCTGATGGTTGCAGCGGCGCTGGCTTACCTCCTGCGCGAGGAACGCAAAAAATACAAATCCTGAATTCGCCCTGCCAGCCCACCGGAGAATAAGTTGTTAAGCAGGATGAAGCCCAACACCGCGCGCTTCCTGCCCGATCTCGGCTCGGGCAGGCAGGCGAACATGCAGCAGCTGATTCAGCTGCGCTGGCTGGCCGTACTCGGCCAGTTGCTCACCATCGCCTTCTCGCATTTCGTTTTCCTGATGCCCTTGCCGCTGACGCAGATGTTGAGCGTCGTGGCGGCCCTGGTGGGCTTCAACCTCTTCAGCGCCTGGCGCTGGCGCGTGCAGCGTAGCCATGGTGGCCACGAGGTCAGTAACCGTGATCTATTCCAGTCCCTACTGGTCGATGTATTTGCCCTGACCACCCTGCTCTATTTCAGCGGCGGCGCCTCCAATCCCTTCAGCTCGCTCTATCTGCTGCAGATCGTACTCGGCGCGGCCATGCTCGAAGCGGGCTCGCTATGGGCCCTGATCGCCGTCAGCAGCATCTGCTTTGCCGGCCTGACCATTGCCAATCACCCCCTCCCGCTGTTGCCCAACGGTCTTCCCGACCGCTACATGCAGGGCATGCTGCTTTGCTACGCAATCAACGCCGCTCTACTGGGACTTTTCGTCACCCATATCAACCGCAAACAGCGCGAGCGCGACGCCCGCTTTGCCGACCTGCGCCAGCGCGCCCTCGAAGAGGAACATATCGTGCGCATGGGTCTGCTCGCCTCCGGCGCGGCGCATGAACTCAGCACGCCATTGGCGACCATGGCGGTAATCCTCGGCGACTGGCGGCGCATGCCGGCGCTCAAGGTCGCACCCGAGGTGCAAGAAGACATGGAGGAGATGCAGCGCCAGGTCACGCGTTGCAAGACCATCGTGACGGGCATCCTGCTCTCTGCAGGTGAGGCACGTGGCGAGGCCCCGGAAGAAACCACGGTGCGCAGCTTTCTTGACGAATTGGTCGAAGACTGGCGCTCGACGCGCGCGCCGCGCAGCTTCGAGTACCACAACAACTTCGGCGACGACCTGCCGATTGTTTCTGATGAGGCGCTCAAGCAGACCTTGTGCAATGTCCTCGACAATGCGCTGGAAGCCTCACCGCAATGGGTAAGACTCAAGGTGAGCCGCGCTCAGGATGCGCTGGTGCTGGCGATCAGCGATGCCGGGCCTGGTTTTCCGGAAGAAATGCTGGAGAATATCGGCAAACCCTATCAATCCACCAAGGGCAAGGCCGGCGGCGGACTTGGCCTGTTTCTCGTGGTCAACGTCATCCGCACGCTGGGCGGCACCGTGGCGGCACGCAATACCGACAGCGGCGCTGTTGTAACACTGAGCCTGCCACTGGCGGCCTTGAAGCTGAACAAGAGTATCTGAGCGCATGAGCCCCGAAACACCCGACACCGCCCCCCAATTGCTGATCATCGAGGACGATGAGGCCTTTCACCGTACGCTCAGCCGTTCCTTCGAGCGGCGTGGCTATTCGGTGCTGCACGCAAACAGCCTGGAAACCATGCAGGAGGTCCTCGGCGAGCATATGCCGGACTATGCCGTGGTCGATCTCAAGCTGGCCGGCAAGGCATCTGGCCTCGCTTGCGTCGAAGCCCTGCACAAGCACAACCCGGACATGCTCATCGTCGTGCTGACCGGCTATGCCAGCATCGCCACCGCCGTCGAAGCCATCAAACTCGGCGCCTGCCAGTACCTGGTCAAGCCCTCCAACACCGACGACATCGAGTCCGCCTTCAACAAGGCCGGCGGCGACGTCGACATCGACGTCACGCCGCGTGCCACCTCGATCAAGACGCTGGAATGGGAACGCATCCACGAGACGCTGGCCGCCACCGGCTTCAATATCTCCGAAACGGCGCGCCGCCTCGGCATGCACCGGCGTACTCTCGCCCGCAAGCTGGAGAAACAGCGGGTCAAGTGACGCCCACACGGGTACCCAACGCCGGAGGCCGCATCAGGCCGGCAACCGATGCGCCCCCTATTCCGCCAGTTGCCAGCGGCGCAGGACCTCGTGGCGAGACAAGCCGATATGGCTTTTTATCAGGCAGAACTCGGCGCCACGAAAACCCATCGCGGCCAAGGGAAAGCGCGCTATGCGATGCTGTGGATCGTAGCCCAGCGTCATATGCGGCTCATAGCTGCGGCTGGGAGTAAAACCCTTATCAGCCATGGCACAGGCCAGTGCAGTGCGCAGCTCACGCACGCCGTCCAGCCCCGAGTCGCCAAGCAATACGAAGGGACCACTGGGCGCGGCGAATGTCATCGCAGCATCGAAGCGCACATCGACAGACGCATGCTTCAATGAATCGGCGGCCTGACAGGCGCGCTCAAGACACTCGGCCCCCACATCGTGGCCCACCAGCTCCAGCGTCACATGCAGACGCTGCGCGTCGATCGGCTTTCCCGACACCCCTTTTGCTGCCAGCAGGTCTTGCGCAAACGCGGCGATGCTCACTGCATCCGGGACCGACGGTCGCAATGCGAAGAACCAAGTGTGCAGGGGCTGCACGGTGGCCTTGCGCGGCCGCTCCGGTCGAGGCGCCGGTACCGGAACCTCCCCGAACAGATCGCGTTCAGGCACTGAGGCTTACTCCCACTCGATGGTCGCCGGGGGCTTGCCTGAGATGTCGTAGACCACGCGGTTGATGCCGCGTACTTCGTTGATGATGCGGTTCGACACCTTGCCGAGCAGGCTGTGCGGCAGTTCCGACCAGTGTGCGGTCATGAAGTCGGTGGTCGACACCGAACGCAGCGCCACGACGTATTCGTAGGTGCGGCCGTCGCCCATCACGCCCACACTCTTGACTGGCAGGAAGACGGCGAAGGCCTGCGAGGTCTTCTCGTACCAGCCAGCGGCGCGCAATTCGTCGATGAAGATGGCATCGGCACGGCGCAGCAGATCGGCAAACTCCTGCTTCACCTCGCCGAGGATGCGCACGCCCAGACCCGGGCCGGGGAAAGGATGGCGATAGACCATCTCGTGCGCCAGGCCCAGCGCCACGCCCAGCTCGCGCACCTCGTCCTTGAACAGCTCGCGCAGCGGCTCCAGCAGCTTGAGGTTGAGCGTCTCGGGCAGGCCGCCGACATTGTGGTGGCTCTTGATGGTGTGCGCCTTGCCGGTCTTGGCACCAGCCGACTCGATCACGTCCGGATAGATGGTGCCTTGCGCCAGCCACTTGGCCTTGGGCAGCTTCTTGGCCTCGGCCTGGAAGACTTCGACGAATTCGCGCCCGATGATCTTGCGCTTGGCCTCGGGATCGGAGACGCCCTTGAGATGGCCCATGAATTGTTCAGTCGCGTCGACGTGGATGACCTTGACGCCGAGATTGCGGGCGAAGGTTTCCATCACTTGCGCACCCTCGTTGAGGCGCAACAAGCCGTTGTCCACGAACACGCAGGTGAGCTGATCGCCGATGGCGCGATGGATCAGCGCGGCGGCCACGGAGGAATCCACACCGCCGGAGAGGCCGAGGATGACTTCATCCGAACCCACTTGCTCGCGAATGCGCGCCACGGCTTCGTCAATATAACCCGGCATGTTCCAGTCATTGCCGCAGCCGCAGATGTCGTGGACGAAGCGCGCAATCATGTCCTTGCCCTTGGGCGTATGCGTCACCTCGGGATGGAACTGCACCGCGTAGAACTTGCGCTTCTCGTCGGCAATGGCAGCAATCGGCGTGGACTCGTTGCTGGCGATCACATGAAAGCCCGGCGGCAGCTGCGTCACCTTGTCGCCATGGCTCATCCATACATCAATGCCCGGCTCGCCCTTGGCGGTCTTGCGGTCCTCGATCAGACGGAATAGCGGCGAATCGTTGTGCGACACAATCTCGGCATAACCGAATTCGCGCTTGGACGAACTCTCCACCTTGCCGCCCAACTGCTCGGCCATGGTCTGCATGCCGTAGCAGATGCCCAGGACTGGTACGCCGAGCTCGAACACGACTTGCGGCGCACGCCAGTCCAGCGCCTCATACACCGAGTTCGGGCCGCCTGACAGGATGATGCCGGCGGGGTTGAACTCGCGAATGAACTCCGCCGTCACGTCGTAGGAATGCAACTCGCAGTAGACCTGCTGCTCGCGCACGCGGCGGGCGATCAGTTGCGTGACCTGGGAACCGAAATCGAGGATGAGGATTTTCTGGTGGCTGGACATGGTGTGAATCGCGATCTTGTAATCAGTACGGCGCTAGAAATGAGAAAGGCGGCCGCAGCCGCCTTGCCGGAATGAGCATGGCTCAATCCATGTGGTAGTTCGGGGCTTCCTTGGTGATGGTCACGTCGTGCACATGCGATTCGCGAATGCCGGCCGAGGTGATCTCGACGAACTCCGCATTAGCGCGCATATGGTCGATGCTCGCCGAACCGACATAACCCATGGTGGCACGCAGGCCGCCCATCAGCTGGTGGATCACGGCGCCGACCGGGCCCTTGTAGGCAACGCGACCTTCGATGCCTTCCGGCACCAGCTTGTCGGCGTTGCTGCCATCGGATTCCTGGAAGTAGCGATCGGAAGAACCATCTTTCATCGCACCCAGGCTGCCCATGCCGCGGTAAGCCTTGTACGAACGGCCCTGGAACAAAACGGTTTCGCCCGGCGCCTCTTCGGTGCCGGCGAACAGACCACCCAGCATGACGGCATTGGCGCCGGCAGCGATGGCCTTGGAAATGTCGCCCGAATAGCGGATGCCGCCGTCGGCGATCATCGGCACGCCGGTCTTGGCGAGTGCGCTGGCAACATTATCGACGGCAGTGATCTGCGGCACGCCAACACCGGCGACGATGCGAGTGGTGCAGATGGAGCCGGGGCCGATACCGACCTTGACGCCGTCGGCACCGTGATCGACCAACGCCAGGGCAGCCGATGCAGTGGCGATATTCCCGCCGATGACCTGCACTTCGGGATAGTTCTTCTTGACCCACTCGACGCGCTTCAGCACGCCTTCCGAATGACCGTGTGCGGTGTCGACGACAATGACATCGACGCCGGCTTCGGCCAGCAGCTCGACGCGCAGTTCGGTGCCCTCGCCCACGCCGACGGCGGCGCCGACGCGCAGGCGTCCGGCGCTGTCCTTGCAGGCATTCGGATATTCGACCGCCTTCTGGATGTCCTTGACGGTGATCAGGCCCTTGAGCTCGAAAGCATCATTCACGACCAGCACGCGCTCGAGACGGTGCTTGTGCATCAGCAGTTTGCCCTGCTCGGGGTTGGTGCCTTCGCGCACGGTAACGAGGCGCTCGGCCGGCGTCATGATGGCGCTGACCGGCTGGTCCAGATTGGTTTCGAAGCGCAGGTCGCGATTGGTGACGATGCCGACCACCTTCTTGCCCTCGACAACAGGCAGGCCGGAAAAGCCGTGCGTACGCGTCAGCGCCATCACGTCTCGGACCAGCATGGTCGGAGGAACGGTGATCGGGTCCTTGAGGACGCCGGATTCGAAGCGTTTGACCTTGGCGACCTCCGCGGCTTGTTCAGCCGGCGTGAGATTCTTGTGCACGATGCCGATGCCGCCTTCTTGGGCCAGGGCAATCGCGAGACGACCTTCGGTCACGGTATCCATCGCGGCGGATACCAGGGGAATGTTCAGGGTGATGTCGCGCGTCAGTTTGGTAGCCAGGCTGACATCGCGGGGAAGCACGCTCGAGTGAGCGGGAATGAGGAGGACGTCATCGAACGTCAACGCCTTCTGAACCACACGCATCTTGTTTTCCTTTGCGGCAAAAACGCATTATACGCAGGTCGGCCACCTCTGGCAAACCCTTGCCAGGCTTGAATCAGGCCCCGGATTTCGGAGCAGTTCGGGCTTTCTTCGCAGCCACGCGCGCCTTGCGCATTTCCTTGGGATCGGCAATCAAGGGCCGATAGATCTCCACGCGGTCGCGCTCGCGCAAAACGACATCCGGCTTGGCCTGCTTGCCGTAGATGCCGAACTTGCTGGTTTCGGCGCTCAGCCCATGCTTAGTGAGCAAGCCCGAGGCCTCGACGGCCTGTTGGAGCGTACTGCCGGCAGGTAGCGACAGATTCAGCAAATCCCGCTCCCCGGGCCAGGCGTAGATGACCTGGATATTGACGTTCTCAGCCATAGACGCTCTGCGCTCTCTTGACGAAGGATTCAACGAAAGTATTGGCAATGTGGTTGAACACCGGTCCCAGCATGGCTTCCAGCACCTTGTTCGAGAACTCATAGTGGAGCCGAAACTCGATCTTGCAGGCGGCGTCTCCCAGGGGGATAAAGTGCCAGTGGCCATCCATCTGCGTGAACGGCCCGTCCTTGAGGCGGATATCCATGCGCGTCGGGGCCTGCTTGGCATTTTCGGTCGTGAAATGCGACTTCAACCCGTGATAGTTGATATGCACGGTCGCCACCGTTTTGACTTCGGTCCGCTCGATCAGGTCGGTGCCGCCGCACCAGGGCAGAAACTTGGGGTAATCCTCGACACTATCGACAAGCGCAAACATCTGCGCCGTCGTACGCTCGATGAGGACGGATTTCTCAACAACAGCCATAAAGTATTGGCAAATGGGCCTGTGGGGTAGAATTGCAGCATTCTACCGTGCTGTTTTGCCGCAAGCCTCCATGAGCATCGCCGAAAACAAGAAGGCCTTTCACGACTATTTCATCGAAGAACGCTTTGAAGCCGGCCTCGTCCTTGAGGGCTGGGAAGCCAAGGCGATTCGTGCGGGGCGCTCCAACCTCAAGGAATCCTATGTCGTGCTCAAGGACGGCGAGGTCTTCCTGATCGGCTGTCATATCAGCCCGCTGACCACCGCCTCCACCCACGTTCATGCCGATCCGACGCGTAGCCGCAAGCTGCTGCTGAACAAGAAAGAGATCAACAAGCTGATCGGCAGCGTCGAGCGGGCCGGTTACGCGCTGGTGCCGCTGGACCTGCATTTCAAGCGGGGACGAATCAAGCTCGAGATCGGCCTGGCCAAGGGCAAGAAGCAGTACGACAAGCGCGAAACCGAGAAACAGCGGGATTGGGACCGGGAAAAAGCCCGCCTGATGCGCAGTAAAGTGTAATTTATCAACAGGGTATTTCTGTAGTCGGAAATGTGACTTGCGATACCCGACAGTTTGGGATATAAAACCCCTCTTTCTTTGATGGAATCTGGAAGCAATGGCTGAAGATCTGCTGCACAAGAAGCAATTCCCCGCCTATGTCCCCAAGAAGGGCGAGGATTACATGAGCGCCAAGCAACTCACTCATTTCCGCGCCATTCTGAGTTCGCTGAAAGAAGAGCTGAGCGAGGACATCGACCGCACGGTGCACACCATGCAGGACGAGGCGACCGTATTTGCCGACCCCAACGATCGCGCCAGCCAGGAGTCCGACATTGCCCTGGAACTGCGCAATCGTGATCGCGAGCGCAAGCTGATCAAGAAGATCAACGAATCCCTGGCCGCCATCGAAGCCGGCGACTACGGTTACTGCGAGAGCTGTGGTGTCGAGATCGGCCTGAAGCGTCTCGAAGCCCGCCCCACCGCCACCCTGTGCATCGACTGCAAGGAACTGGAAGAGCGCAAGGAGAAACAACAAGCCAAATAAGCTTGTTGTTTCTTAGTGAAGGCTAATCGGCGCAGCCGCTTATGCCGGAACTAAAAGCAGAAAAGGCCGAGCTTGTCTCGGCCTTTTGTTTTGGCATCGCCAAAACTAGGCCAAGTAAATCTGCATCAACAAAAAAGGACGCCGCAGCGTCCTTTTTTGTTGGCCGAAAAACCTGCTTACTGCGCAGCGTTTTCCGCAGCTGCCGGCGTACCTTCACCTTCAGCAACTGCCTTCATGGACAGGCGCACACGGCCCTTGTCGTCGGTCTCGATGACCTTGACCTTGACCAATTGGCCTTCCTTCAGGTAGTCGGACACGGCGTTGACGCGCTCGTTGGCGATCTGCGAGATGTGCAGCAGACCATCCTTGCCCGGCAAGAGGCTGATGATGGCGCCGAAGTCCAGCAGACGCAGCACCGGACCTTCGTAAATGCGCCCGACTTCGACCTCAGCGGTGATGTCTTCGATACGCTTCTTGGCCACTTGCGCGGCGTCGGCATTGACCGAGGAAATGGTCACATTGCCGTCATCGGCGATATCGATGACACAACCGGTTTCTTCGGTCAGGGCGCGAATCACTGCACCACCCTTGCCGATCACGTCACGGATCTTCTCGGGGTTGATCTTGATGTGGATCATGCGCGGAGCGAAGGCCGAAACTTCTTCACGGGCGCCGGAAACACTGCCTTGCATGATGCCGAGAATGTGGATACGGGCTTCCTTGGCCTGGGCCAGGGCAACCTGCATGATTTCCTTGGTGATGCCCTGGATCTTGATGTCCATCTGCAGTGCGGTGACGCCTGCATCGGTACCGGCCACCTTGAAGTCCATGTCGCCGAGGTGATCTTCGTCGCCGAGGATGTCGGTCAGCACGGCAAAGCGCGGGCCTTCCTTGATCAGGCCCATGGCAATACCGGCCACGTGCGCCTTCAGCGGCACGCCGGCGTCCATCAGTGCCAGCGAGGCACCGCAGACCGAGGCCATCGAGGACGAACCGTTCGATTCGGTGATTTCCGAGACCACGCGCATGCTGTAGCCAAACTCCTCTGCGCTCGGCAGCACGGCGACGATGGCGCGCTTGGCCAGGCGGCCGTGGCCGATTTCGCGGCGCTTCGGGGTACCGACGCGGCCGGTTTCACCGGTCGAGTACGGGGGGAAGTTGTAGTGCAGCATGAAGCGATCGCGGTACTCGCCTTGCAGCGCGTCGATGATCTGCTCGTCGCGGTTGGTGCCCAGCGTCGAAACCACGATGGCCTGGGTTTCGCCACGGGTAAACAGGGCCGAACCGTGGGTACGCGGCAGCACGCCGGTACGCACTTCGATCGGGCGCACGGTGCGCGTGTCGCGGCCGTCGATACGTGCTTCGCCGTTCAGAATCTGGCTGCGCACGATCTTGGCCTCGATGTCGAAGAGGTGGTTCTTGACGGTGTTCTCATCCGGACCGCCTTCAACGCACAGGGCAGCCACGACCTTGCCCACGACTTCCTTGGTGGACTGGGTACGGGCTTGCTTGCTGGTGATCTTGTAGGCAGCGCGCAGGTCGGCTTCGGCGAGCTCGGTGATCTTGGCGATCAGGGCTTCGTCCTTGGCGGGGGCTTGCCAATCCCATTCCGGCTTGCCGGCAACTTCAACCAGGGCGTTGATGGCGTCGATAGCAGCGCGCATCTGTTCATGGCCGAACACGACGGCGCCGAGCATGACTTCTTCGGACAGTTGCTGGGCTTCGGATTCAACCATCAACACGGCAGCAGCGGTACCGGCGACAACCAGATCCATCTGGCTTTCCTTCATCTGGCTGAAGGTCGGGCACAGGACGTATTCACCGTTGATGTAACCAACGCGAGCGGCGCCGATCGGGCCGGCGAAGGGAATACCGGAGATGGCGAGGGCGGCGGAGGCACCGATCATGGCCGGAATATCCGGATCGATTTCCGGGTTCGACGACATGACGGTACACACGATCTGCACTTCGTTGTAGAAGGCTTCAGGGAACAGCGGGCGCAGCGGGCGGTCGATCAGACGCGAGGTCAGGATTTCCTTTTCCGACGGACGGCCTTCGCGCTTGAAGAAGCCACCGGGGATCTTGCCGGCAGCGTAGGTCTTTTCCATGTAATCCACGGTCAGCGGGAAGAAATCCTGACCCGGCTTGGCGGACTTGGCACCTACCACGGATGCAAGCACCACGGTGTCGTCCATATTGACGATGACGGCACCGCCGGCCTGACGGGCGATCTCGCCGGTCTCCAGGGTGACGGTATGGGCACCGTAGGCAAAACTCTTCTTGGTTGCAGTCAGCACAATAAATCCTTTCAAACAATGAGCCATACAACATGGCCCTTACTTCACATTAAGGCACCGCCAATGCGGCACCGCGTTTCACAACAATTACAGCTAAACCACTTGGCACAGCCCCATCTTCGGAGGGGTCAGGGAAAATCTCCCCTGGGCCTGTTTCAAAACTACAAACAACAAAGCCGGAGCGACCACAGTGGTTGCTCCGGCTTTATCTTATCGGTGCCCGGCCTTGGGTCGGGCGCTCCGCATGTCTGCCAACTCCGGCTGCTTACTTGCGTAAATTACTTGCGCAGGCCCAGACGTTGGATGACTTCGCGATAGGAGTCGGCATTCTTGCGCTTGAGGTAGTCAAGCAGCTTACGACGGGTGCTCACCATGCGCAGCAGGCCACGACGCGAGTGGTGATCCTTGTTGTGTTCCTTGAAGTGACCGGTCAGGTCATTGATGCGGGCGGTCAGCAGTGCGATCTGCACTTCCGAAGAACCGGTGTCGCCCTGGGCGCGCTGAAAGTCAGCAACGATTTTTGCCTTGTCGGCGGTTTGGATAGCCATTTTTATCTCACTCAAACACTGATTTAGAAATCCTGTAAGGCCCCGGTTTGATAGAGCACATACAGGCATTGCGAGGCCGGGATTATACCGGCACTTTCAAGCCAAGACAAGCCTTTGCGCGCGACCGAATCGCGTCACCCGGCTCAGGCGGGCAAATGCGCGATCGCCCCCACGCCAGGCCAGTACTGGCGGACAAAAGCCGCCTGCGCCTGCGGATCGGCAGAGCTCAGAAAACGATGGGCGGGCACATTGCCGCCGGATGCCGTCAAACCCTCGCTCTGCAGACGCCGCTGCAACTGGCGAGCAACCGGCATTCCTGTTTCCAGGACACGGATATTGGGGCCGGCCACCGCCTCGATCAGCGGCATCAGGAAGGGGAAATGCGTGCAGCCGAGCACCAGGGTGTCGGCACCGGCGTCCAACAAGGGTTGCACACTCGCGGCGACTAGCGCGCGCGTCTCCGGGCTGTCCAGTTCGCCCGCCTCGACCGCCTCGACCCAGCCTGGGCAAGCCGAAGTGACGACCTCGTGGTATTCGGTATGGCGCTCGATCAGCGCCGTCAAGTGCGCGCTGCCCAGCGTTGCCGCGGTTGCCAACACGCCGATGACGCCGCTTTTCGTATTCGCCGCCGCCGGACGGATGGCCGGTTCGATGCCGATGATGGGTAGGCTGAAATTTGCGCGCAGGGTGGCAATGGTTGCCACCGTGGCCGTATTGCAGGCGACGACAATGGCCTTGGCGCCCTGCGCCTGCAGATAGCTGCTGATGTGCATGGCTCGGCTCTGCAGGTATTCAATCGAGCGCACCCCATAGGGACAATGCGCGGTATCGGCGACGTAAAGCAGCGATTCGGCAGGCATCAGCTCGGTAATCGTCCGTACTACCGAGAGCCCGCCGACACCAGAGTCGAACACACCGATCGGAGCGCGGCTCATCGGCGGAATCAGGCGGCGATCAGGCGCTTGGGCGCCAGACGGCCTTGCGCATCCAGCATGCACAGGCCGATAAAGCGGCCGTCGGCCGCATAGGTCCGATAGCGCGGCGCCGATACCCCCGCCACAGTCACCGGCTGACCGTGCAGGAGGCGGTCGCTGGCGGCGGCGTCGAGATGCGCCTCGGGCAAATCGCCAAGCAGCGATTCGGTGGCAGCCAGCAGCGCATCCCGGTCCGGCGTATTTTCCAGTTGTTCGAGCGTCACCGCACCGTCCAGCGTAATCGTGGCAATGCGCGTACGCCGTAGTGCGGTCAGGTGTGCGCCGCAACCGAGAAGCTCGCCGATATCCTCGGCCAGGGTACGGATATAGGTGCCCTTGCTGCAATCGACGGCGATGCTTACTTCGTCGCCCTGCCAGCCCAGCAGTGCAATTTTGTGAATGACGACATTGCGCGCCTCGCGTTCAAGCTCGACGCCGGCGCGGGCGTATTCGTAGAGCGGCTTGCCGTCGCGCTTGAGGGCCGAATACATCGGCGGCACTTGCGAAATCGGGCCTGTGAACTTGGCCAGCGCCGCATCCAGCATCGCTTGCGTCACCGCCACCGGTCGCTTCTGCAGCACCTCGCCCTCGGCATCCGCCGTGGTCGTGGTCACGCCGAGCTTGAGCGTTGCCGCGTAAGCCTTGTCGGCGTCGAGCAGCTCGCTGGAAAACTTGGTGGCCTCACCGAAACAGAGTGGCAGCAAACCTGTTGCCATGGGATCGAGGGTGCCGGTATGGCCGGCCTTCTCGGCGTTGAACAGGCGGCGCGCGATCTGCAGCGCCGTGTTCGAGCTCAGCCCCTGCGGCTTATCAAGCAGCAGCACACCATCGACTTTACGGCGCGGAGCACTACGCGGTTTGCTCACTTTCCCTCTGCGTCATCTTTAGGCTGATCGGAACGCACCGCTTCGTCAATCAGCTTGGACATGTGCGCACCCTGCTCCACCGAGGCGTCATAGACGAAGTGCAGTTGCGGCAGCGTGTGGATGCGCACACGCTTGCCCAGCTCGCGGCGCAGGAAGCCGGAGCCGCGCTGCAGGCCGGCTTCGATCTCGGCGCGCTTTTCGGTCTCGAGTACGGTAAAGAATATCTTGGCGTGGGCGTAGTCCGGCGTGATCTCGACGTCGTTGATGGTGACGAACTTGACGCGCGGATCCTTGAGTTCAAGACGGATCAGCTCGGCCAGTTCGCGCTTGATCTGCTCGACCACGCGGCTGGAGCGAGAAAATTCCTTGGGCATATGAACTCCTGAGTGAGAACGGGCAGCCGAAATTCAGCTGCCCGTCCGTGTACTGCTTTGACGACTGCTCGCGAACCGCTTACAGCGTGCGGGCGACTTCCTGGATTTCGAAGACCTCGAGCTGGTCGCCCACCTCGATGTCGTTGAAGCCCTTGAGATTCAGACCGCACTCGAAACCTTCGCGCACTTCCTTGGCATCGTCCTTGAAGCGCTTGAGCGATTCGAGTTCGCCGGTGTGGATGACCACGTTGTTGCGCAGCACGCGCACCGACGAGGAACGCTTGACGATGCCCGAGGTGACCATACAACCAGCGATGGTGCCAACGCGCGAGATCGTGAAGATCTGGCGAATCTCGACCGTGCCGGTAACGGCTTCCTTCTTTTCGGGCGCGAGCATGCCGGACAAGGCCTGCTTCACTTCATCCACGGCGTCATAGATGATGTTGTAGTAGCGGATATCCACGCCAAAGGTCTCGGCCGCCTTGCGCGCACCCGTGTCGGCACGCGTGTTGAAGCCGATGACGACGGCCTTGGAGGCCTGCGCGAGGTTGACGTCGGATTCGGTGATGCCACCCACGGCTGCGTGGATGACATTGACCTTGACCTCGTCGGTGGAGAGCTTCTGCAGCGACTGCACCAGCGCTTCCTGCGAACCTTGCATGTCGGCCTTGACGATCAGCGGCAGCAGCTTGGCTTCGGCCTGGCCCATGTTGTCGAACATGTTCTCCAGCTTGGCGGCTTGCGCCTTGGCCAGCTTGACGTCGCGGAACTTGCCCTGGCGGAACAGCGCGATTTCGCGCGCCTTGCGCTCGTCGCCGAGCACGATGGCTTCGTCGCCGGCAGCCGGTACTTCGGTCAGCCCCTGGATTTCAACCGGGATGGACGGACCGGCGGAATCAATCGGCTTGCCGTTCTCGTCGAGCATGGCACGCACGCGACCGAAGACGGCGCCGGCCAGCAGCGTGTCGCCACGCTTCAGGGTACCGGACTGCACCATCACGGTGGCAACCGCACCCTTACCCTTGTCGAGGCGGGCTTCGATGACCAGGCCCTTGGCCGGTGCATCGACCGGAGCGGTCAACTCCAGCACTTCGGCCTGCAGCAGAATATTTTCCAGCAGCTCGTCAATGCCGGTACCGACCTTGGCCGACACCGGGATGAAGGGCGAGTCGCCGCCATATTCTTCCGGCACCACGCCTTCGGCGACCAGCTCCTGCTTGACGCGATCGGGGTTGGCATCGGGCTTGTCGATCTTGTTGATCGCCACCACCAGCGGCACGCCAGCAGCCTGTGCGTGGTGAATGGCTTCCTTGGTCTGCGGCATCACGCCATCGTCGGCGGCAACCACCAGCACGACGATGTCGGTCGCCTTGGCACCGCGCGCCCGCATGGCGGTAAACGCCTCGTGACCCGGGGTGTCGAGGAAGGTGATCATGCCGCGCGGGGTATCCACGTGGTAGGCACCGATGTGTTGCGTAATGCCGCCGGCTTCGCCGCTGGCCACGCGGGCCTTACGAATGTAGTCGAGCAGCGAGGTCTTGCCGTGGTCGACGTGACCCATGACGGTGACGACAGGGGCGCGCGGCAGCAGCTCGGCGTCCTTGTGATCGTCATGCGCTTCATCGAGGAAGGCATCGGGATCGTCGAGCTTGGCGGCAAACGCCTTGTGGCCCATTTCCTCGACCACGATCATCGCAGTTTCCTGGTCCAGCACCTGATTGATGGTCACCATGGTGCCCATCTTCATCATGGTCTTGATGACCTCGGCAGCCTTGACCGACATCTTGTGCGCCAGATCGGCGACAGTGACGGTTTCCGGCACATGCACGTCACGGATGATGGCTTCCGCCGGTTGCTGCGGTGCGGAGTCCTGATGATGGCCGCGGCCATGACGGCCCTTGCCGCCAGTACGCCAGCCACTGCCGGTGTCGCCACCGCGCGTCTTGAGGCCGCCGCGGCGCTTGGCTGCGTCATCGCTCCAGCTCGAGCCCGGCTTCTTGGCGCCCGGCTTTTCGGTCTTGGCTTCAGGCTTGGCATCGGCCGCCTTGGCCGGCTTGTGCAGCGTGCCGGTCGGTGCTGGTGCCGGTGCAGCTGCAGCCTTGCGGGCAGCCTCTTCGCGTTCGCGGGCGGCTTGCTCACGTTCTAGCTTGGCCTTCTTGTCGGCAGCCTGGATCGCAGCCAGATCGGCCGCACGGCGCGCTTCGGCATCGCGAATCGCCTGTTGCTCGGCATCAATCACCGAACGGCGCACGACCACAGGCTCCTTCTTACCCGGCTTCTTGACCGGCTCGGGCTCTGCAACGGGCGCCTCAACGGCAACGGGGGCTTCAACGACCGGCGCTTCGACGACGGGCTCAACCACCGGCTCCGGCTCGACCACGACAGGAATCTCTTCGACCACCGGCGGCGGAACTTCGACCACGGGCGGTTCGATTATCGGCTCCTCGATAACGGGCGCTTCGAGCACGGCTTCCGGTGCATCGGCGGCCGCCTCCGGCGTATCACGACGCACCAGGACGCGCTTCTTGCGCACTTCAACCTGAATCGTGCGCGCCTTGCCGGTCGAATCGGCAGCCTTGATCTCGCTGGTCTGCTTGCGCGTCAGCGTGATCTTGGATTTTGCTTCTGCCTCGCCACCGTGCGACTTGCGCAGGTACTCCAGCAGACGGGCCTTGTCGGTTTCCGTCAAGGAATCATCAGCGGCAGACTTACTGACGCCTGCCTTCTGCAACTGCTCTAGCAGCGCAGCCGCGGGCATTTTCAGCTCGCTGGCAAATTGGGCAACACTCATTTGAGCCATGTATTAGCTTCTCCCGGGCTTACGCCTCTCCCGCAAACCAGTGCGCACGCGCCTTGGTAATCAGCGCCTTGGCGCGCTCTTCGTCTATGCCCGTCATTTCGGTCAGTTCGTCCACAGCCAGATCGGCCAGGTCGTCACGATTCTTGATGCCGCCACGCGACAGCTTGGCGGCCAGGCTCTTGTCCATGCCATCGAGGCTAAGCATGGCCTCTTCCACACCTTCCAGTTGTTCCTCGTCGCTGATCGCTTCGGTCAGCAACACGTTGCGGGCGCGGTCACGCAGCTCGTTCACGGTGGCTTCGTCGAAAGCATCGATTTCCAGCATTTCGGCAAGCGGTACGTAAGCGACCTCTTCTAACGTCGAAAAGCCCTCGGCGATCAGGATGTCGGCGACTTCCTCATCCACGTCCAGCTTTTCCATGAACACGGCACGAATAGCACCGGCCTCAACCTCCTGACGCTCGGCCGACTGTTCGACCGTCATCAAATTGATCTGCCAGCCGGTCAGCTCGGAAGCCAGACGCACGTTCTGGCCGCTGCGGCCGATGGCGATGGCCAGATTTGCCTCGTCCACCACCACATCCATGCTGTGCTTGTCTTCATCGACGACGATGCTCGCCACTTCGGCCGGCGCCAGGGCGCCGATCACGAACTGCGCCGGCTCTGCCGACCACAGGATGATGTCCACACGCTCGCCGGCCAGCTCATTGGTCACCGCGGTAACACGCGAACCGCGCATGCCGACGCAAGTTCCGATTGGATCAATGCGCTGGTCGTTCGACTTGACGGCGATCTTGGCGCGGATGCCCGGATCGCGGGCGGCGGAGCGGATTTCCAGCAGGCCGTCTTCGATTTCCGGCACTTCCAGACGGAACAGCTCCATAATGAATTCGGGCGAGGTGCGCGACAGAATCAGTTGCGGGCCGCGCGCCTGGCGATCCACCTTGAACAGGAAAGCACGCACACGGTCGCCCGGGCGCAGGTTTTCCTTGGGGATCATCTGGTCGCGCGGCAGCAGCGCTTCGATACGGCCGGCTTCGATGATGGCATTGCCGCGCTCCATGCGCTTGACGGTGCCAGTCACCAGTTTTTCCTTGCGTTCGAGGAAATCGTTCAGGACCTGCTCGCGCTCAGCATCGCGGATCTTCTGCAGGATCACCTGCTTGGCGGCCTGGGCGCCGATACGACCGAAGTCCACGGGCTCTAGGTTTTCCTCGATGTAGTCGTCGACCTGCACATCCGGCAACTGCTCCTTGGCATCAATCAGGCCGACCTGGTTTTCGTCGTTTTCCACATCAGCGTCGAGCAGCACATGCCAGCGGCGGAAGGCCTCGTAGTCGCCAGTTTCGCGGTCGACCTCGACACGCACGTCGGCATCATCGTGAATGCGCTTCTTGGTCGCCGAGGCGAGCGCCATCTCAAGGGCAATAAAGACCACTTCCTTCTGCACATTCTTTTCACGCGCCAGTGCATCGACCAGCAACAGCAGTTCGCGACTCATTCAGTATTCCTCCGAATTTCTTTATCCGCTAATTTCAAAACTTGGGCACCAGACGGGCCTTGTCGAGTTCCTCAAGAGCCACCACCAGCTCGCCCTTTTCGGTATCCAGACACACGCGCCCGTCACGAACCCCCAACAGGGTTCCGGTGAAATTCCTTTGATTCTCGACCGCCACACGCAGGCGGATATTGGCCTGCTGTCCGGCGAAGCGCTCGAAATCGCTCAACTTCTTGAGCGGCCGGTCCAAGCCCGGCGACGAGACTTCAAGACGGTCAAAATCGATGTTCTCGACAGTAAACACCCGCGACAACTGGTTGCTGACCGCAGCACAGTCGTCAATGTTCACGCCCTCGGGCTTGTCGATAAACACCGTCAGCAAACGCGCGCGCGGGCTGGTCTCGAAATCCACGAGCTCATAACCCATCCCGGCGACAGTCTGCTCAATCAATTCAAACAGTTGCATGAAAATTCCGTACGTATGTGCTATTCCGTTCGCACAAATAAAAAATGGGCGCAATGCCCATTTATTATTGATTCTGAGACCATGGCCCGGGTGTTCTCGGGTCATGCGGCATTGGTAAGCAGCAATGCCGTGGAAAGTGCAGCATTATAGCAGAGTAAGTCCAGGTTTCACAATGAAGAATCCGAAGATTCCGGCTTTTTGCGCGGGCCGGAGCGACGGCGTCGATTGCGCGACTTGTTGCCGGCCGGCTTGCCTTCCGCACCACCCTCCACCACCGGGCCTTGCGGCGCAGCAGCAGCCTGGCCTTCACCGCCCGGCTGCGGATTGGCCGGACGCTTGGGGCGCCGCTTCCTGTTAGCGGCAGCACCCTGACCTTGGGCATCCCCGCCCTGAACACGCTGGCCTTGCGGATTGCCCTGGCGGCCACCCTGCGGTGCGCCTCCCCCCTTGCGCGGCTGGCGTTGCGGCCTGCTGCGCTCGTTGCGCTCCTGCCCTTGACTACGGTGCTCACTGAGACCACCAATCACATTGCCGTTGATATCGCCTTCTTCATGCTCGTCGTCGCTGGTCTCCAGCGGCATCAGCTCATCATCGTCAAATTCGTGCGGCTCGGGCTCGGGCAGACTGCGCGCCCACGCCATCAACTGTTCCAGTTCCTGCGGCTCAAGATCGTGGCACTGGCCGCGCTTGAGGCGTGGCGGCAGGCTGATCGGGCCATAGCGCACGCGCATCAGGCGGCTCACGGTCAGGCCGATGGCTTCGAACATGCGGCGCACCTCACGGTTGCGGCCTTCATTCAAGGTCACGTGATACCAGTGGTTGCTGCCTTCGCCACCCCGGTCGATCAGGCTGTTGAACTTGGCCGGCCCGTCTTCGAGCATGACGCCGTCGAGCAGTTGCTGCTTTTGCTCGTCCGTCAGTTCGCCGAGAATGCGCACGGCATACTCGCGCTCCAGTTCGTAGCGCGGATGCATCATGCGGTTGGCCAGATCGCCGTTATTGGTGACGACCAGCAGACCGCAGGAGTTGAAGTCGAGACGACCGACGGTGATCCAGCGGCCGGCCTTGAGGCGCGGCAGCTTGTCGAACACGCTAGGACGGCCCTCCGGATCGTCACGCGAGACGATCTCGCCTTCGGGCTTGTGATAGATAAGGACGCGCGGCAGACGGCCTTGCGCAAAGCGCAGCTGGATCAGCTTGCCATTGACGCGGATCTTGTCCTCCGGCCCGATGCGCTGGCCAACGTGGGCCGGCATGCCGTTGACGCTGACGCGGCCGGCGATGATCCAGTCCTCGAGCTCACGGCGCGAGCCCAGACCGGCATCGGCAAGCGCCTTGTGCAGCTTGGGTTCCGGATCGGTGACCAGCATGTTGCGGCCACCGCCGCCCTGCCCGCTACCCGGCTTGTTGAAGCGACTGGCGCCGCGGCGACCAGGCTGCCCACCCTGCGGCTGAGCGCCGGCAGAGCGGAATGGGGTGTTCTTATTGCTGCTGTTGCGACGCGGATTCGGCAAGATCCATCATCCCTTCGGTTTCTGATTCAGTTTGCGGCGCGGATTCGTCGGAGTCCGCTGGTGTTTCAACTGCGGCTTCAATTGCGGCTTCAGCCTTTGCTTGGATTGGCGGCACGGAATCGACAAGATCCATCATCCCTTCGATCTCGGTGAGCGGCGGTAGCTCAGCCAGACTACGAAGGCCCAGGTCATCCAGGAAGGTGCGCGTGGTTGCGTAGAGGGCCGGACGGCCGGGCGCATCGCGATGGCCCACGGCATCAATCCAGCCGCGCCCTTCCAGGGTTTTCAATATGTTTGGTGATACGGCGACGCCACGAATGTCTTCGATGTCGCCACGGGTAACCGGCTGCCTGTAGGCGATGATCGCCAGGGTTTCCATGACCGCACGCGAGTACTTCGGTGCTTTCTCGGTCTTGAGCCGATCAATATAGGCCTGATATTCAGGCTTGGTCTGAAAACGCCAGCCGGTTGCCAACTGTACCAGTTCTACGCCCCTTTGTGACCAGTCGCGGCGCAAATCGTCCAGAAGCGTACGCCAGGTCTCGTCGTCGAACTGCTCGTCAAAGAGCTTTTTCAGGTCGGCCAGCGTCATCGGTTCGCTGGTGGCGAGCAGCGCGGCCTCGAGCACGCGCTTGTAGTCGTCAGGCTTGTACAGTTGCAGCATCGGTCTCGATCTCGGGGAGCCTTACATAGATAGGCGCGAGCGCCTCGTTCTGGGTGATCTCGATCAGCGACTCGCGTGCTAGCTCCAGCACGGCAAGGAAGCTGACCACCAGTTGCGGCGCGCCTGCGCTCACGTCAAACAAACTCTCGAACACCACATAACCCTTACCCGTCAGCTTGCGCAGGATATTGGTCATGTATTCGCGCACGGACAGCTCCTCGCGCTTGATCTTGTGATGCTGCGTCACCTTGGCCTGCTTCATCAGCGCGAGCCAGGCTACCTGCAGGTCATGCAGATTCACATCGGGCTGGGCCTCGATCACTTCGTCGGTCACCCACACGGAAACCCATTCGAAATCGCGCCCTGCATGCGGCAGGCCATCGATCCTGGCGGCGGCGGCCTTCATCTTCTCGTACTCGACCAGGCGCCGCACCAGCTCGGCGCGCGGATCCTCGGCCTCGCCCTCCTCGTTCTTGGGCAAGCGCGGTAGCAGCATGCGCGACTTGATCTCGATCAGCATGGCCGCCATCAACAGATATTCGGCGGCGAGTTCGAGGTTGCGCTTGTGCATGGCCTCGACATAAGTCAGGTACTGCCGGGTCAGCGGCGCCATCGGAATGTCGAGCACATTCACATTGGCCTTGCGAATCAGGTAGAGCAGCAGGTCGAGCGGCCCTTCGAAAGATTCGAGTATGACCTCCAGCGCATCCGGCGGAATGTAAAGATCCTTGGGCATGGCCTCCAGCCGCTCGCCGTAGACCTTGGCGAGATGCGGCGGCGTCGCCTCCTCAACCGGCAGGGCAGCTTCCACACCTGCGGGCAAGGGCTCGGGCGGATCAGTATCGGCGAGGACGGTTTCCATGGACATGGAGGGCGCGCTTCCGGGTTCTCAGTTGTAACTCAGGCCAATGGCTTCGCGCACGTCGCGCATGGTTTCCTGGGCGAGCTTCCTGGCCTTCTCGCAACCGTCGGCAACGATATTACGCACCAGCGAAGGATCCTCTTCGTACATGCGCGCACGTTCGCGCATCGGCTCCTGCTCCTTCAACATGCCTTCGATCACAGGCTGCTTGCATTCGATGCAACCGATGCCGGCACTGCGACAGCCCTGCTGCACCCAGGCCTTGACCTCTTCATTCGAATAGACCTGATGCAACTGCCACACCGGGCACTTGTCCGGATCGCCCGGATCAGTGCGACGCACACGTTGCGGGTCGGTCTGCATGGTGCGAATCTTCTTGCTGATGGATTCCGGATCCTCGCGCAGGAAAATCGTGTTGCCATACGACTTGGACATTTTCTGCCCATCCAGACCCGGCATCTTGGAAGCCTCGGTCAGCAAGGCATTCGGCTCGGCCAGAATCATCTTGCTGCTGCCTTCGAGGTAACCGAACAGGCGTTCGCGATCGCCGTGCGAAAGGCTCTGCGCCTCGTCCAGCAGCGCATGGCCCTGCTCGATCGCATCCTGGTCACCCTTGGACTGGTAACGGTTGCGCAACTCTTCATAAAGCTTGGCGCGCTTGCCGCCCAGCTTCTTGACGGCTTCTTTTGCCTTGTCCTCGAAGCCAGGCTCACGGCCGTAAAGGTGGTTGAAGCGGCGCGCCAGCTCACGCGTGAATTCGATGTGAGGAATCTGGTCCTCGCCCACCGGCACCTTGTCGGCACGGTAGATCAGAATGTCCGCGCTCATCAGCAGCGGATAACCGAGGAAGCCGTAGGTGGTCAGATCCTTGTGGCTCAGCTTCTCGATCTGATCCTTGTAGGTCGGCACGCGCTCCAGCCAGCCCAGCGGCGTCATCATCGACATCAGCAGGTGCAACTCGGCGTGCTCGGGCACCTTGGACTGGATGAAGATGGTCGCCTGCGCCGGATCGACACCGGCGGCCAGCCAGTCGATGACCATATCCCAGGTGTTCTGCTCGATGCCAGCGGTATCGTCATAGCCGGTGGTCAGCGCATGCCAGTCGGCAACGAAAAAGAGGCAGGGGTGCTCGTGCTGCAGCTTGACCCAGTTTTTAAGGACACCATGATAGTGGCCGAGGTGCAGGCGACCGGTCGGGCGCATGCCGGAAAGAACACGTTCTTCGTACATTAATGGCTAGAGATTGAATAGCGATTGAATCAGGGTCAGCAATACCCGCATGAGCGGCAAGAGTATCGCATTCAGAAGGCCGGTAAACAGCAGCACCAGCAGAATAATGAAGCCAAAGCGCTCGATTTGAGAAAAACGCCACGCCAGGTGGTGCGGCAGCAGGCCGACCATGATGCGCCCCCCGTCGAGCGGAGGTAAAGGCAGCAAATTCAACAGCATAAGGCTGGCGTTGATGAGGATCCCGGCTTGCCCCATGGCCTGCATGGCGGTCCCGTAAATACTCTCTGGATGGCTCGCACCATATTTGTACAGCAGCGCCCACCCCAGCAACATGGCCAGATTCGCCGCCGGCCCTGCCGCCGCGACCCAGATCATGTCACGCTTGGGATGCCGCAAACGTCCGAAATCCACCGGCACCGGCTTAGCCCAGCCAAACAGGAAGCCGCCGCCCGAGAACAGCAGAATCAGCCCCGGCACCAGTATGGTCCCGATCGGATCGATATGCCGGATCGGATTAAGGCTGACGCGCCCCAGTTGCCACGCCGTCGGGTCGCCGAAATGCCGCGCCACATAGCCGTGGGCCGCTTCGTGCAGGGTGATCGCAAAGATCACCGGCAAGGCGTAGATCGCCAGCGCCTGAATTACAGTGTCCATTGGCGCGGATTATACCCGCACGCCGCCTAGCGAAGATAAGGCTGCAGATACTCGGCCAGCGCCAGTGCGTGATTGTGCTCCGCATCCCGGGCGCCATAGACCAGCGTGACCACGCCCAGCTGCACATGCTTGGCAAGCAAGGCCACGGCCTCGGGAGACTGATCCAGCTCCGCAAAATAGCGCCGCCGGAACTCGGACCAGCGCTTCGGATCATGTCCGAACCACGTGCGCAGCTCTGTGCTGGGCGCGATTTCCTTAAGCCAGAGATTGATCTGCGCCCCCTCTTTGGCAACACCGCGCGGCCAGAGCCTATCCACCAGCACGCGAAAACCGTCGCCGGGCGCCGGTGCCACGTAGGCGCGCTTAAGGCATATCTTTGTATCCATACTCCCACCGGCCCTAGCTGCTCCAAACTCCATAAATCACCTTATACACCAGCTTAGCCGAGCAGCCTGAGAACCCACAACCTTAGCCAGCGAACGCTCGTGCACCCGATCTGCACTGCCCTTTAGCGCATGCCTGGAACAAACACCACGCTACCCTCTGTGCACTAAATAAAATGGCGCGAGACATCAATTGAAACGCATATAATCAAACCGATAATAATTCCAGATATATGCTCTAAGGGGAGAAAACATGGGCAAGAGTCTTTACGACATCTTGGACATTGATGAAACCGCCACGCCGCTCAATATCAACAATGCGTATCGGCGTCTCAAAGCTCAGTACGAACAGAACCTGCCTGAAGACGACGATAGACACATCAGTGCTATCCAATATCAGGCCATTGGCGAAGCCTACGCGGTTCTGTCCAACCCGACCCGACGTGAGATTTACGACAAAAAACTGATTACGGATCGCCAGAACAGCTATATCAGTGTGACAGAGCCCTCAGGCTTTCCGGTATTCAAAGTATTCCTTCTCACACTGCTCGCCGTCGTCACCTGGCTGGGGTATACGCACTACCAAAGAACGCAGGCAAAGTACCAACTCGAGCTGAAGCGCATTGAGTTGGAAAAAGAGCAGGCTAGAGTTAGCCAGGAAACGCTTCGGCTCGCTGCCGAGGAGGCAGCCAGACAAGAGGAAGAGATACGCGCAGCCCGGCAAGAAGCATGGGAGCATGAGCGCAGCCTGGCCCAATCCCGATACGATGCCGAGAAGTTGGCGAATGACCTGGCAAGCGCAGAAGAGGCCGAAAGACGACGGCGAGAGGCAGAACGGCGCGAACAAGCCCGGCTGGACGCAGAATGGCAACGCCGGGAACGCAGCAACGCGCAAGGCCCCAAATTCATCCGCACTTACTGAGTCGATTTGCAACCCGCCGGACGCAGCCAGGCAAAAACAATATCGCCCCCTCAAACAAAACGGCCCTCCAAGCGGAGGGCCGTTTTTCCTGACTAGCCTTGCGGCCGCGAGCAGGGCTTAAACCACGCCTTGCGCCAGCATGGCATCCGCCACCTTGACGAAACCGGCGATATTGGCGCCGTTGGCGTAGCTGACGGTGCCGTCTTCGCGGCGACCGTAGCGCACGCAGGCGTCATGGATGCCTTGCATGATCTGCAGCAGGCGGCCGTCCACTTCTTCGCGCGGCCAGGACATGCGCACGGCGTTCTGGCTCATTTCCAGGCCCGAAGTCGCCACACCGCCGGCGTTGCTGGCCTTCCCCGGTGCGTAGAGTACGCGGGCATTCTCGAAAGCGCGCACGGCCTCGTTGGTCGAAGGCATGTTGGCACCTTCGGCCACGCAAATCACGCCGTTCTTGATCAGGGTTTCCGCATCTTTGAGATCCAGCTCGTTCTGCGTGGCGCACGGCAGCGCCACGTCGACCTTGACGCTCCACGGGCGTTGACCGGCGAGGAACTTGGTGCCAGTACGTTCGGCATAGTCGCTGACGCGGCCGTAGTGATGGTTCTTCACTTCCATGAGGATGGACAGCTTTTCCGGCGTAAAGCCTTCTTCGTCCACCACGGTGCCGCTGGAGTCGGACACGGTGACAACCTTGGCACCCAGCGCCATGGCCTTCTCGACGGCGAACTGGGCCACGTTGCCGGAACCCGACACACTCACGCGCAGGCCTTCAAAGGACTTGCCGTTGGCCTTGAGCATGGCATCGGCGAAATACACGGTGCCGTAGCCGGTGGCTTCGGGACGGATCAGCGAACCGCCGAAGCTCAGGCCCTTGCCGGTAAAGACGCAATCGGCGCGGTTGGAGAGCTTCTTCATCATGCCGGCCATATAGCCGACTTCACGCGCGCCCACGCCGATATCACCGGCCGGCACGTCGGTATCGGAACCGATGTGGCGATACAGCTCGCTTACGAAAGCTTGGCAGAAACGCATGACTTCACCGGGGCTCTTGCCCTTGGGGTCGAAGTCGGAACCGCCCTTGCCGCCACCCATGGGCAACGTGGTCAGAGCGTTCTTGAAGGTCTGTTCGAAAGCCAGGAACTTGAGGACCGACAGGGTCACCGAGGGATGGAAACGAATGCCGCCCTTGTAGGGGCCGATGGCCATGTTGTGCTGAATGCGATAACCGCGATTGACCTGAACATTGCCCTGATCATCAACCCAGGAGACGCGGAAAATAATGATGCGCTCAGGCTCGATCAGACGGTCGAGCAGACCATGTTCAGCGTACTTGGGGTTCTTTTCAATGAAAGGCCACAGGCTTTCGACCACCTCGGTAACCGCCTGCAGGTATTCAGGCTGGCCCGGGTTGCGGTCGGCAACGGCGTGCTGCAAAAACTCGCCGACCGATGCGTATCTCGTCATTTCCACTCCAGGGGGATTAATTTGGTAGAAACGCAATTATCCCCTAAAAACGCACCATCAAAGTGCGCCAAACCCCATAAATGCAACAACTTGGTGCATAAATTCGCTTGGGCGGGCTTTCAAAGCCCAAACAACGCCAAATCCCCCTTGCCCGCCCGCACCAGCTCCGGCGTGCCCTCAGCAAGATTGATGACGGTGGTCAGCTCGGCGCCGCAATGGCCAGCCTCAATCACCAGATCAAGCTGATGCTCAAGCCGATCGCGGATTTCCTCGGGATCGGTCAATGGAAACTCCTCGCCCGGTAGCAGCAGCGTAGAGCTCAACAAGGGCGCATCCAGTTCGGCCAGCAAAGCACGCACGACCGGATGATCAGGCACGCGCAAGCCTATCGTTTTGCGCTTTGGATGCAGCACGCGGCGCGGCAACTCCTTGCTGCCTTCGAGAATGAAGGTATAGCTGCCGGGCGTGGCAGCCTTGAGCAAACGGTATTGCGCATTGTCGACACGAGCGTAATTGGCGATCTCGGAAAGATCGCGGCACAGCAAGGTGAAATGATGGCGCTCGTCCACACCACGGATGCGGCGGATGCGATCGAGCAATTTTGCATCGCCGGTCTGCCCGCACAAGGCATAGGCCGAATCGGTCGGCAAGGCCACCAAGCCGCCATTGCGAATCAGGTCCGCCGCCTGCTCGATAAGGCGCGGCTGTGGATTGACGGGATGAAGGGAGAAGAACAGAGCCATGGAAAGAAAATCGCGCCTGCCGATGCGCCGTCAAGCTAGATCAAGTCGCCCCACACCGGCTTGAGGCCGCCCGGCAGATCGGGCAGCTTGCCAAGATCAGTCCAGCTTTCGCCGGGGGCATGGAAATCCGAGGCGCGCGATGCCAGCAGATCGAAACGGCGCGCATAGTCGGCGAAGATTTCAACCTTGTCCGGATTGTGCGAGCTCGACAGCACTTCAATGCCACGCCCGCCGTAGTCCTTGAACTCGGCCAGAAAGGCCTCCATCTCGCGGGGCTCTAGCCAGTAACGGCCGGGGTGCGCGACAACAGCCAGACCGCCGGCACCGGTAATCCATTTCACGGCCTGCTCCAGCGTCGCCCACTGGTGCGGCACATAGCCGGGCTTGCCGCGTCCGAGATACTGCGTGAACACCGACTTCACGTCTTTGGCCAGACCGCGCTCGACCAGATAGCGCGCAAAATGCGAGCGGCTGATGAGGGCCGGATTGCGCGCGTGGCGCATGGCGCCTTCGTAGGCACCTTCGATGCCTTCTTTGGCAAGTTGATCGCTGATTTCCACGGCGCGCGCCTCACGCCCGCCGCGCACGCTTTCGAGGCCGGCGCTGAGCGCCTGATCATACACATCGATGTTCAGGCCGACGATGTGTATGGTCTGATCATCGCCCCAGGTCACCGAGACTTCAACGCCGCTGACGAATTGCATACCAAGCTCGACGGCGGCATCGCGCGCCTCCGAAACCCCTGCTGTTTCATCGTGATCGGTCAGCGTGATCAGCTCGACACCATGCGCATGCGCACGTCGCATCACATCGGTCGGGCTCAATAGTCCGTCCGAGTAATACGAATGGCAATGCAGGTCTGCGTTCATCTCAATCTGTGCGGAAAAACTCGTCTATCAGGGCGGCCACTTGCGCCGGATATTCATGGTGCATATTGTGGCCGCAGTCGTCCAATACTACCTCACGCAGCTCGCGGAAGCAGGCTTTGCGCGCCACATACTCCGCCTCATTGCCGTCAAAGCGCTTCATCACAAAAGAGTTGCGCGCCGCCAGCCACAACACCGGCGCCGTCACTTCGCGCCAGCATGCCTTGGCTTCGTCGAGCCGGTAACGAAAGGGGCTGCGCCAGCGGTGGCAAGGATCAATCGCCATTTCGACGCGCCCGTCACTACGCAGTTGACCAAGATGGCGTGCCATGTAATCGGCACGCTCCGGTGTCAGGCGCGGGTTGTCCTTGTGCAGGCGTGCAGCCAGCTCCGCGAAATCAGTATAGTCACGGAAGCGGGTCACATCCTGAACCTCGTCCAGCCAGGCGCCGTAGTGGCTGGCTGCATCGCCGGGTCCGTTGTCGGGCAGGCCGAAACCCTCCAGCGTGGCGATTCGCCTGAAGCGCTGCGGGCGCACACCGGCATAAATGCAGAGCACGTTGCCACCGAGACTGTGGCCGACGACATCGACTTGTTCGCCCGGCGCATAGTGGTCGAGTATGCCTTCCAGATCGACCATGTACTCTGGGTACCAGTAAGGGCTGCCGTTCCACTGCGACAGGCCAAAGCCGCGCCAGTCCGGTGCGATCACCTGCCAGCGGCCTTTCAGCTCGTCCACCAGAAACTGGAAAGTCGCACTGACATCACCCCAGCCGTGAAGCATGAAAAGCTTGGGTGCGTCCGCCTCGCCCCAGATGCGGACATGGATACGACGCTTGTTGTCTACAGCACCGACGGCAATGAATTCGCTGCGATAAGGCTTCATGCCGTGATTTTACCTTCCGTATCGGCCAGCCGCCTCAAATGCCGGCCCAAACGATGGCGATGGCATTTGCATGCGACTAAGGCAAAATAGCGTTTTGCCTACACATCCCCTGCCCCATGAAGCTGCCCACCGAACTCAAATATGCCCCCACGCACGAATGGTCGCGTCTTGAAGCCGACGGCACGCTGACGGTCGGCATCACCGATCATGCGCAATCGACGCTCGGCGACGTGGTGTTTCTGCAGTTGCCGGAAGTCGGACGCAGCGTGAAGGCGGGCGAGGAAATCGCCATGATCGAATCGGTCAAGGCCGCCTCCGGCATTCATGCGCCGGTCAGCGGCACCGTGGTCGCCATCAATCAGGCGACGGTGAATGCGCCAGAAAGCGTCAATGACGATGCCTACGCTGCCTGGATGTTGCGCATCCAGCCTAGCAATCCGGCCGACTACGATGGCCTGCTGGATGCTGAAGGCTATGAGGCCGTGGCTGACTGAGTCCTACAGAGAGGCATCTGTCTGCCTTTGGCGACACGTTTTTCAATTTAAAAACAGCCACTTGAATTATTGTTTGGTCCGTTTGTCGCAGGCACGCGACAAAATACTTTATATGACGTTTGCAACATCATGATTTTTAAATGAAATCATGATGGCACACAGCTTGCATGAGGGACTGGGATTTTCACCCCCTGAAGGAGTCTCCTCATGCTCAAGTCCTCATCCCCGTTCGGCAAGCGGGAAGAAAACGTGCCCCATTCCATCCTCAACTCCGCTGCCGCGCAACAGCCTGCCGCCCGCCCGGCCCAGGCAGCGCCGGCCCAACAGAACGCGGACAAGGATACCGGCGCCGGCAATCGACTCATCGTCGGTCCGGATGTACGTCTCAAGGGTGCGGAAATTCTGGATTGCGACACCCTGGTGGTCGAAGGCCATGTGGAAGCCACCATGGACAGCCGCATCATCCGCATCGCCGAAAAGGGTGAATTCAACGGCAAGGTCGGCATCGATATCGCCGAGATCCGTGGCACCTTCACCGGTGAACTGAATGTTCGCGATCAGCTCATCATTCATTCGACCGGTAAAGTGAATGGCATCGTGCGCTACGGCAAGGTGTTGATCGAGGAAGGCGGCCAGCTCTGCGGGGACATCCAGATGATGAACAAGAGCGAGACCAAGCCGCTGCTCCAGCCTGCCCGCATCGCGCAATCCTGAACCCCTGACCTTACCTTCAATAGCCGGCGCTTGCGTCGGCTATTTCGCTTGCCTAACTCCTCCATGAAAACACTTGGCATCTACCTAGCAGGCCTGCTGCTGACGCTGTTCGCACAAGCCGGTCACGCCGACAATGTGTCCATCAGCGTCGGACAACCCGGCTTCTACGGTCACATCAATATTGGCGGCTACCCGGCACCGCGCCTGATCCATAGTCAGCCCGTGTATGTGCAGCCAGCACCGTATGGCGCAGCACCCATGTACATCCACGCGCCCCCCAAGCATGTGAAGCACTGGCACAAACACTGCCATCGCTACGGCGCCTGCGGCGCGCCTGTGTATTTCGTCCAGGACCACTGGTACGAGCGCGTCTACGTGCCCGAGTACCGCCATCGACATGGACACAAGCACCACCACCGCAAACACGGCCACAATAAGCATCACCATCACCGGCATCGTCATCACGACGACTGATCGCCCGGGGGCGCGCAGTTTTCGCCGCATATGCGCCCACCTTGTCAGCGTGGCCGGCCTATCATGCGTTAACTTTGCGTTGCCGCCGCAAGCACCCGCTTGCGACTCACCTCAAGGACATGCCATGAAGCGCCTGCTGCCACTGCTCTCCACGCTGCTCTTCGCCGCGACGGCGCATGCCCAGAGCATGGGTCAGCCCGGCTTCTACGGCCGCATCGAGATCGGCAATACGCCACAACCCCCGCTGCTGATTTCCAATGCGGTGATGGGCAATCCGGGCATCTACACAGGCGAGCCCATCTACATGCACGTGCCGCCGGCACATGCTTATGCGTGGAGCCGGCATTGCCAGCTCTACGGTGCTTGCGACTGGCTGGTGTACTTCGTCGACAACGACTGGTACGCCAATGTCTACGTACCGGGTTTTCGCAGCGGCGGCTACGCACGGCCCACCTATCTCCCGCCGCCAGTCTATGTGGTGCCGCCCTACTATGGCCACCCGCACCATCATCACCCGCATCCCGCACCGCCGCCGCAGATGCGGCCACCGCCCCGTCCCGCTCCGGACGGGTCTTGGGAATACGGGCCGCCGGGCCAGGGGCAACCAGGCCCCGGCAGACCGGCGCCGGACCGACCGCTATCGGGCTCACGCGCTATCGGCCGTTAACTCCCACCCTGCCGGCTAGTTCAGCCGGAAGGGGTTGAAGTTGGTGCGGCTGTCGTAATAGTCCTCCTGCTCGGCACGCTTTAAGAAGCCGACGATGCGATAAGTCACCGGCGTCATCAGGACTTCCCAGCCTGTCTTCAAAGCGTACTGGGCCAGCGCCACCGCAACGATCTGCTCGTTCGGCCAGGTGCCGTAGAAGGCAATCACGTAGAAAAGACTGGAGTCGACCAACTCGCCGACCAGCGTCGAGCCTATGGTGCGCGTCCATAGCCAGCGCCCCTTGGTCAGCAGCTTCATCTTGGCCAGCGTGAAGCTGTTGGAGAAGCTGCCGCACCAGAAGGCAATCATGGACCCAAGGGCGATGCGCGGCGTATCGCCGAAAACACCGACCAGATGTTCCTGATACTGGCGCGCATAGGCGCTATCCGCCGGTGGCAGACTGACCACTACGGCGGCCATGAAGCTGGCGAAAGCGAGCGCGGCAAAGCCCGCCCAGACGACCCGTCGGTCACGACCATAGCCGTAGACTTCGGTGAGCACATCACCGAAAACATAGGAGATGGGAAAGAACAGCACGCCGGCACTGAAAGTCACCGGCCCGAGAAGCGGCACCGAAACCTGCGCGGCCTTGCCGGCGCCGATCAAGTTGGAACACAACAGCACACACACGAAAGCCGCCATCACAAAATCGTAGTATTTGTACTGGCGACTCATGCGTTTCTCCTATTCGCCTGCCTGAACTTGGTTGCGTCCGGCCTGTTTGGCCGCATACAAACCGCGGTCGGCGCGGCCCAGCAAACTGTCTGCAGTCTCACCTTCGCGCAGCACGGCAACACCAATACTGCAGCTCAAGCGTATGCGATGCTGTCCATAGCTTAGCGGCATATCCAGCAGATGCTGGCGCACCTTTTCGGCCACCAGCAGAGCAGCATCGAGATCGGTGCGTTTGAGGAGGATCATGAACTCTTCGCCACCCCAACGTCCGACCATATCACTATCCCGCAGTTGCCCGCGTATCGCATCCGCGACATGCTTGAGCACGGCGTCGCCGGCAAGATGGCCCTGCTCGTCATTGACTTCCTTGAAGCGATCCAGGTCCAGCAGCAACAGCGCCAGGTCCGTGCCGCCACGCCGGCTCTCGGCCATATCGCGCTGCAGGAACATGTCCAGCGCCTGACGGTTGGCGAGTCCGGTCAACTTGTCGGACAGGGCCACCGCCTCCAGCTTGCGCTGATAACGGCTGGTCACCAGGTTGACCAGAAACAGCACCAGTCCGGTCACCATCAGGCTGATCAGCAGATTGACATATAAGGTCCGGCGTATTCCGCCCAGCGCCTCATCCTCACGCTTTTCGACAAAAAGATACCAGTGCAGCTCGGGGATGTAGCGCACGTTCAGCAAATGATTGCTGCCATCGGCGCCGCGATACTCAAAAGTGCCACCCTCCCTGCTTTCCAGAATGCCGGGCGCCATTTGCCCAAGCCCTTCGACCTCGGCAATATTTCTGCCCAGCGCGTGCTCTCCGGCAAACAGCGTCAGGCGGCCATCTGCATCGACAAAATAGATGGTGCGGTGATAGCGCGTCTGATACTCGTTGATCAGGCCGCGCACCGAATCAACCGCCAGGCCCACCCCGGTGGCACCGAGGAAATTGCCCTGAAAATCAAGCACCCGGTAATTCACGAAAATGGTCAGCGTGTCCTTGTTCGCCATGTCCGGATCGACATTGATTTCATAGGGCTCAGACATGCCCCGCACACGGTAGTACCAGATATCGCGCTCGGCCTTGGGGTTGACCTGCTTGAGCACGCCGCCGGCCTGATAATAATTCCGGCTCTGCTCCGAAACCAGAAAGGCGGTATGTGCGCCGTAGCGCTGCTTGACGTCGCTCAGGTAGCGCGAAATCTTGCTGTTGTCCTTTTCGCCGGCCAGCATCCAGTCGCGCAGAAAGGTGTCGCCCGACATCATCGACGAGATGAAGATGGGCCTGACCAGATCCTTCTGGATTTCAGAATAAATATTATCCGACGTCAGCGGCAGCTCGCTGCTGATGATGGCTTCGCGGATCAAGTTCCTTGCTGTTACATAGTTTACGAATGCCGTCACCATGAACCCAAGGCTTAGAACTACCGTGAGCATGGAAACCAGCTGCCGCCTCCCCAGCGCCATAGCTTTCCTTTTTATTCAATTTTGTTCCAAGCGCCATTATCCAGGGAAACCGCCTGGATTCAAAAGCCCGCATGCGGTGGAGTCAGGTAAGCTTGCGCCCTTGTCTGCAACCTCAGCACTTCAATTTAGATATAAACCATGGCCCAATATGTAATGTCCATGCTCCGCGTGAGCAAAATCGTCCCCCCGAAGCGCCAGATCATCAAGGACATCTCCCTGTCCTTCTTCCCTGGCGCGAAGATCGGCCTGCTCGGCCTGAACGGTTCCGGCAAATCCACCGTGCTCAGGATCATGGCCGGTGCCGACAAGGAATACGACGGTGAAGTCCAGCATCTGGCCGGCGTCAAGATCGGCTATCTGCCGCAGGAGCCCGAACTCGACCCGAGCAAGACCGTGCGCGAGGAAGTCGAATCCGGCATGGGTGAAGTCATGGAAGCCCAAGCCAAGCTGGAAGCGGTCTACGCTGCCTATGCCGAAGAGGATGCCGACTTCGACAAGCTGGCCGAGGAACAGGCCCGCCTTGAAGCCATCATCGCCACCTCCGGCTCAGACACCGAGCGCCAGCTCGAAATCGCCGCCGACGCCCTGCGCCTGCCGCCCTGGGACGCAAAAATCGAACATCTGTCCGGCGGCGAAAAGCGCCGCGTCGCCCTGTGCAAGCTGCTCCTCTCGAATCCCGACATGCTGCTGCTGGACGAGCCGACCAACCACTTGGACGCCGAGTCCGTGGAATGGCTGGAGCAGTTCCTGACCCGCTTCCCCGGCACCGTCGTCGCCGTTACCCACGATCGCTACTTCCTCGACAATGCCGCCGAGTGGATCCTCGAACTCGACCGCGGCCACGGGATCCCATGGAAGGGCAATTACTCCAGCTGGCTGGAGCAGAAGGAGGCCCGCCTGGGCACCGAAGCCAAGCAGGAACAGGCGCGCATGAAGGCGATGAAGACCGAACTCGAATGGGCGCGGCAGAATCCCAAGGCCCGCCAGGCCAAGAGCAAGGCGCGTCTGGCCCGCTTCGAGGAAATGAGTTCGTTCGAATACCAGAAGCGCAACGAAACCCAGGAAATCTTCATTCCGGTCGGCGAACGTCTCGGCGACAAGGTCATCGAATTCAACGGCGTGTCCAAGGCCTTCGGCGACCGCCTGCTGATCGACAACCTGTCCTTCCAGATCCCGCCCGGTGCCATCGTCGGCGTGATCGGTCCCAACGGCGCGGGTAAGTCCACCCTGTTCCGCATGATCATGGGCAAGGAGCAACCGGACAGCGGCGAAATCGTGGTCGGCCCCACCGTCAAGCTGGCGGCCGTAGACCAGAGCCGCGAAGGCCTGGCCAACGACAAGACCGTCTTCGATGCCGTCGCCGAAGGCGCCGACATTCTCACCGTTGGCAAGTTCGAAATGCCGTCACGCGCCTATCTGGGCCGTTTCAACTTCAAGGGCGGCGACCAGGGCAAGCTGGTCGGCTCGCTGTCCGGCGGCGAACGCGGCCGCCTGCACCTGGCCAAGACCCTGATTTCCGGCGGTAACGTACTGCTGCTGGACGAACCCTCCAACGATCTTGACGTGGAAACCTTGCGTGCGCTGGAAGATGCGCTGCTCGAATTTCCCGGCTGCGTGCTGGTCACCTCCCATGACCGCTGGTTCCTCGACCGTATCGCCACCCACATCCTGGCCGCAGAAGGCGATTCGCAATGGACCTTCTTCAACGGGAACTATCATGAGTATGAAGAGGACAAAAAAAAGCGACTGGGCGAGGAAGGCGCCAAGCCCAAGCGCATACGCTACAAGCCTATCAGCCGCTGATTCGAGGCCCGCATGCACCGAAAATCCACTCTCTTACTGCTGTTCCTCCTGCTGGGGGGCTGCGCCATCCTGGGCGGCCCCACGTTCACACCAGGCATGACAACACAGGAGGAGGTGTTCAGCCAACGCGGTGCGCCGGCCTATTTCTGGGAGGAGCCGGATGGAGTCCAGCGCTTCTTCTGGCCGACCGGGCCGATGGGGACCTCAACCATCATGGGCCGCTTCGACAAGAAGAAACGCTTGCTGAGCTACGAGGAAGTGCTGAATACGGAACATTTCGCCAAGATACAGGCCGGCATGAGCATGGAAGAAGTGCTGCGCGAGATCGGCCCGTCCTATCCGGGCTGGACCACCTACTTTAAGGCACGCGATGAGCTGGTCTGGGAGTGGAAGTACTGCAACTCCTGGAACAACAGCGCACGCTTCCACGTGCTGTTCGACGGCACGACGAAGAAAGTGCGTTCCACCCTGAGCCTGACCGAACAACAGGTACTCGGCCTCAGGTTCTCGCCCCCCTGCGGGCACGCCTACATTCGACTGGGACCGGCCGCCGCGACGCTGAAATAAGCCGGAAACTAGGCAATACTGACAATAAAAAACCCGCCAGATGGCGGGTTTTTTATTTTTATTCGAAGGACTTAGTGCTGGGTGCGCAGCGCAGCAGTCAGGGAAGACTGTGCCGGCTCGGGAAACTCGAAGCGGGCCAGCGTATTGCGGATAGCGATGTCGTCAGCATTGTGGTTTTCAAAACGGATGCCCAGCGAGCGGCCATTACTGGCCAGTGTGGCGAAGGCAAAGCGCCAGCGACGGGCTTCCGCCATACGCTCACGCAGCTCCAGTTCGTTCCTGATGACAATGCCAAGACGCTTCAGCGAGCTCAGGAATTCGTCAAACGATTCAGTGCTTAACCTGCCCATTGCAATCTCCGTAGACGACGGCTTGCGATAAATATCTGCCGCCCTTGCATCAAATAACGCGGTGCGCCGCTTCCGGTTGACACAAGAATACAAAAAAATGGCTTCCGTTCGCATGCGACAATCCAGCCTTGGCCGGCCTTGCCGGCTGCCACTTTAGGTAAAGCCTTCTGCCATGCTGACCGACACCCTCAGCCTTGCGCTCAGCGCAAGAAAAACCCTTACAAATCAATTGAATGAAGAATCAACCCAATGTTACCGTTTGTTTCACGGCAGCGTCGAGGGCGCATCCGGACTAACCATAGACCGCTATGGCGATCTGATTCTTGCGCAGAGCTTCCATCAGCCCCTGAGCCCGGACGAGCGCGAACAGACAGAGCGCTTCTACGCTGAGCACTTGCCCGGGCTGGATTTCATCTACAACGACCGTAGCCAGAGCAATTCACGCATCAATAACCCCCTGCCCGCCGATTTGCTGGAAAAGGCCCATCGCCCGCGCGTGGTCATGGAGCTGGGGGTCAGCTACCTGATCCAGGCGCGCCACGCTGGCCAGGACCCGTGGCTGTTCCTCGATGCACGTGCGGCGCGGCGGCGCGTACAGCAAGAAGCTGCCGGCAAGTCGGTGCTGAATCTCTTCGCCTACACCTGCGGCACTGGTCTGGTGGCGGGCCTGGCGGGCGCAAGCCATGTGGTGAATGTGGACTTCGCTGAATCCAGCCTGGCCATCGGCAAGGAAAACGCCCGCCTTAACACGCTGAACACGCGACCCCGCTTCGTCAAGAGCGATGCCTTCGCCGCCATGCGCCAGTATTCGGGGCAAGGCCAGCCGGAGCGTGTGCGCGGCAAACCCATGCCGCCCTTCCCCAAGCTGGAGCGGAAACAGTTCGACATCGTCTATCTCGACCCGCCCCGCTACGCCAAGAGCCCATTCGGCGTCGTCGATCTGGTCAATGACTATGCCGGTGTGTTCAAGCCTGCACTGCTGTGCACGGCGGAAGGTGGCACGCTGATCTGCTGCAATAACGTGGCACAGGTCGAGCGCGAGGTCTGGCTGGATCAGTTGGAGCGCAGTGCCAGGAAGGCCGGCCGGCCGATACGCGAAATGGAATGGATTAGCCCTGAGGCCGACTTCCCCAGCCCGGATGGTAAGCCGCCGCTGAAGATCGCCCTGCTGCGAGTCTGATCAGGCTGGCGTATAGAAACGCGCGCCGAGTTCCTCAGCCAGCCCCAGCTCATCCAGAATTGCCCGCAGTCGCTCGGCGGCGCGCCGCGAGGGCTTCTGGGTACGGCTGGCAAGGATCAGCTCGTTCTTCATCGAGTGCTCCCAGCCCACCAGCTCGGTCACATTGAGCTGGTAGCCATGGGCTTCCAGCTGCAGGCAGCGCAGCACATTGGTGACATGGCTGCCGAACTCGCGTGTGTGGATGGGATGGCGCCAGATCTCGGCGAGCGGATTGCTCAGGGCCTGGGCTTTATGCTTCCGCAAGGCCGCCGCCACTTCGGCCTGGCAGCAAGGTACCAGTACGATGTGGCGGGCGTTCTTGGCCAGCGCAAAACGGATCGCGTCGTCGGTGGCGGTATTGCAGGCATGCAGCGCGGTAACCACATCGACCTCGGCCGGCAAGGCCGCCGAGTCTATGGACTCGGCCACCGTCACATTCAGGAAGGACATGCCGGAAAAGCCCAGACGCGCGGCCAGCGCAGTCGAACTTTGCACCAGCGCTTCACGCGTCTCAATGCCGTAGATATGGCCTTGCGGCGCCTGCTCCTTGAAGAACAGGTCGTACAGAATGAAGCCCAGATAGGACTTGCCAGCACCATGGTCGGCCAGGGTCAGGTCGGCCTTCCGTTCCAGCACCTCCTTCAGCAAGGGCTCGATGAACTGGAACAGGTGATAGACCTGCTTCAACTTGCGACGGCTGTCCTGATTGAGCTTGCCGTCACGCGTGAGGATGTGGAGCTCCTGCAGCAAGGCCACGGACTGGCCCGGGCGAACGTCATACTTCTCGGCGACGGCCGCCGCCTTCATGGTTTCGGTCTGCTTCATCAGTAGTGCGGCGGAATCTCGTCACGCAGGCCGCGCGGCTCGCCCGGCATGGAGTCATTGAACTGTTGGCGCAGCATGCGCAGCTGTTCCTGCAGCAGGTCGATCTGCTGCTGCTGGCGAAAGACTGTCGTATTCAGGGTGTCGAGCAAGTCCTCGGAATAGGCCAGCTTGATCTCCAGCTCTTCAATACGGCGTTCAGCGTCCACGCGGCAGCACCTTGATCATGACATCGCCGCAGCGTACCTGCTGGCCGGCGCGGATCTTGGCGGTCTTGCGTCCTTCGGGCTGGCCGTCCACCTGGATCATGCCCTCGGCCACCATCTGCTTGCCGCGCCCGCCGCTGTCAGCAACACCCGCCAGCTTGAGCAGGTTGCAAAGCTCGACGTATTCGTCGCGCAGTTCGAATTCCAGGGTCTGCATCAGTACGCACTTCCGAAAGTGGCAAAGGCGATGGTCAGCACGCCCAGCACAAGATTGATTGCGACCAGACGGCGGATACCGTTCATGGCCACGTCGGCAGCGGGCCAGTCGTTCGCCGCAACGGCACGGCCGAGCCGGCGATAACCGGCACCATAGATATGGCCGAAAATGAGCATCATGACGATGCCGCTGGTCATCATCCAGTGCCAGCCCTTGGGCGCGTTGGCAAAGCCGACATGCGACATGATGCCGAGGCCGCTGGCCAGAATAAAGACGATAGCGACAGTCACCCAGGGAAAGAAGCGGCCCAGGGCGCCATGCAGGAGTGGCAACCGCTGTGCCGGCTCAAGCAGTTGCACCGCCGCAGGACGCAGGCAGCACAGCGCGAAAAACATCCCGCCTATCCAGACCGCGACGGCCAGCAGGTGAAAGAAGACCAGAAATAAATGCAGGCTCATTGCGGAAGTCCACAGAAAAGTGATTCCAAAGCGCGCCGCCCGGGCCGCGCGCACCTCTTGCCCCGGGTAGCCCGGCAAAAAAAACGTTACGATGGAATTATCGCAGTTCCGTACATTCACAGGGCTTTCTATCACCATGAGCAAGACCACACGCATGCCGGCGCTGTTCATCGGCCACGGTTCGCCGATGAATGCCATCGAGGACACGCGCTGGAGCCGCGCCTGGCGCAAGCTCGGTACCACGCTGCGTGAAAACTATCCACGCCCCAAGGCCATCCTCGTCATCTCCGCGCACTGGATGACGCCGGGCGTTGGCGTCACCGCCATGGCGCAGCCCCAGACCATCCACGATTTCGGCGGTTTCCCGGATGCCTTGTTTGCCATGCAATACCCGGCACCTGGCGCACCCGAACTCGCTCAACGCATTCAGCGACTGCTCGCACCCGAGGCGGTTAGCCTCGATCAGAGCTGGGGGCTGGACCACGGCGCTTGGTCGGTACTCGTGCATCTGTTTCCGGATGCAGACATTCCGGTCGTTCAGCTCAGTCTGGACCTTGCTCAACCCAACCATTTCCATTACGCGCTCGGGCAAGCGCTGCGCCCCTTGCGCGACGAAGGTGTGCTCATCCTCGGCAGTGGCAATGTGGTGCATAACCTGCGCCTGATTCAATGGCAAGGCGGACAAAGCGCGCCCGTATGGTCAGCACGTGTGGAGCAGCGCGTCATGGAATGTCTGCGCAACGGCGACCACGCCGCCCTGATCGACTATCCAAATCTAGACCCGCAAGCCATGCTGGCGATACCGACCTCGGAGCACTATCTGCCCCTGCTCTATATCGCCGGCCTGCAGCTTGAAGGCGAGACGCCGCACTTCCCGATCCAGGGCATCGATCTGGGCACCATCAGCATGCTCAGCGTGGGCTTCGGCTGATCAGCGCCCTGCCCGCACCAGCGCCGTCATGGCAATCGCATCGCTCATGAATTCAAGGAAGTCGGCCTTGAAGCCCGGATAGTCGTTCGCCAGTTCCTCGATGGCGCCAGGCAGCGTACCGGGGCGGCTCAAACGATGCCGGGCAATCCGGTCCAGCGCATTGCCGGTGCCTTCGAGCGTGCGATAACCGCCCAGCCAGTCATCCTTGCGCATCCAAATCCGTACCTGTCCCAAACGCTCGGGCAGCAGGGACGCATTCGCATCCAGCAGGTCATACACAGCATGGCTGTATTGCGTCAGTGCCTGCGCCGAATAGGCCTCCCAGTGCGAAGCCAGCAGATGATCGTAGAACATGTCCACCATCACGCCGGCATAGCGGCGCCGCGCCGCACTGACCCGGGTACGGCTGCGCTGAAAGGCCGGGTGCGTATCGGCATAGCTGTCTATGCGCCGGTGCAGGGCCACGCCTGCGGCCAAGTCAGCAGGTAGGCCGCAGGGCAACGGTCCCTTGACGAAATCGCCCATCAGGCCGCCCAGGCGGTCGCTGTCCGCCTCGCCGGCCAAGTATGCGTGAGCCAGATAATTCATGCCTACAGTTTACAATCCATGCCCTACCCCGAGCCGAGAATTTCATCATGCCCGTCTACGCCATCGGCAGCCGCACGCCGCAAATCGACGCATCGTCCTGGATTGCACCCAATGCCACCATCATCGGTTCCGTCACGCTGGGCAAGGACAGCAGCGTGTGGTGGAACAGCGTGCTGCGCGGCGATGATGAGACGATCAGCATAGGCGCCAACTGCAATATCCAGGACGGTTCGGTACTCCATGCCGATCCGGGGGTTCCGCTCACACTGGAAAGCGATGTCACCATCGGCCACATGGCCATGCTGCACGGTTGCAGCATCGGTGAGGGCAGTCTGATCGGTATCAAGGCGGTCATCCTCAATCGCGCCGTCATCGGCAAAGGCTGCCTGATTGGCGCCAACACCCTGATTCCCGAGGGCAAGGTCATTCCCGACAACTCCCTGGTGGTCGGCTCGCCGGGACGCATCCTGCGCACCCTGACCGAGGAGGAAGTCGCGCGCCTGCGCGCCACCGCCGCACACTACGTCGAAGCCAGCCAGCGCTACCGGGACGAATTGCAACAATTGAACTGAAACGCCGCCTGCCGCCGACAAACGGAAGCCCTATTCCTGGTTTCAAATCGCTAGAATCCGGAAAACGACTTCGGGGGAAATCCATGCGTTTCATTTTGTCGGGCCTCATGCAGCAGGCGCTCCTCGCCATCCTCGCTGCCATCAGTCTGCCCGTCGCCGCGCAAAGCGCCAATGCCGTGTATACGCAAGTCGGGCGCAGCGTGGGCATCGTGCTGGTCAGTACCTTCGAAGGACAACTGGTCGGATCGGGCAGCGCCGTCACCGTGGCCGGCCAGACCATGGTCACCAACCGCCACGTTCTGCTGCCGGGCCATCGCTACCAGGTCTATATCGGTGGCACCACCATTGATGCCGACATCGGCATTTGCGACAGCACCCAGGATCTGTGTCTTCTGTCGGTGCCCAAGCTGGACGCGCGCGCGGTGGAGTTTGCCGACGCCAATACCTTGAGCGTTGGCGACTCGGTCTACGCCATCGGCGCACCCAACGAGATCGGCAATATCGTCGGCGTTTCGCAAGCCACACGCCAGAAGAGCTACTCACCGCCCCAGGTCAGTCTCAGCAACGGCCTGATCACCGCCCTGCGCCCGGTCGAGGACGGCAAGATCATCCAGACCAATGCGGCCATCTCGCCCGGCTCCAGCGGCGGCGGCCTGTTCGATGCCCGCGGCCGTCTTGTCGGCATCACCACCTTCGCCATGCGCAGCGGCCAGGGGCTGAACATGGCCCTGCCGGTCAACTGGGTCGAACGCCTCGGTGTCAGCGGTGCGCCGCGTGCCACCGAGACCGCCGCGCCGGTGCAGATGCCGGTCAGCATGTCCGTCACCCAGGTAGCGGCACCGACGACCGTGGCACGTGCCGATGCCGATCCCATCGCCGAGGCCGACGCAGCCTCGCCAGCGCCCATGACTGTGCCGCCAGCGGCGGCGCCAGCCAATACTCCGTCCTCCTCCACAAGCTATCTGTGGATCGCCGTACCGGTGGTACTGGTGGCATTGTGGCTGCTGCGCCGCCGTCGCACCGAGGCAGAAGAAAACTATGTCGCGGCCGCTCCCGCTGCACCTTCGCCCGAGCTGCAAGCCTTCATGACGGCGGCCGAACAGGAACTCGACCAGAATCGTGCCGACCTGAAATTGTGGAATGATGTCATCGCCGACAGCAAAGGGAACATGGAAGCCGCGCGCCGGTCTTACGTGACACGCCGCGCGGCGCGCCTGCTTTCGGCAGAGAAAGACAAGCGCTGGGCCGCCGCCGCACGGCAAAGCTCAACTCACTGAAAGGACCATCATGCGTTATGCACTGGCGACCTGCCTGTTGCTTGCCAGCACACCTCTGCTGGCACAAACCGCCACCACACCTGCGTCGGGCACGCTGATCGAGCTCTCGGCGGAAGCCAGCCGCGCGACAGCGAATGACCAGTTCAACGCGACCGCCTTTGCCGAAGCCAGTCATGCCAACTCGGCCACGCTGGCGCGTCAGATCAACCAGCAGATCGCCGCGGCGCTTGCCACCGCCAAGGAGTATCCGACCGTCAAGACGCGCACCGGCGGCACCTCCACCTATCCCGTCTATGGCAAGAACGATCGCATGATCGAAGCGTGGCGCATGCGCAGTGAAATCCAGCTTGAGTCACGCGATGCACAGGCCATCGCCGAACTCCTGGGCAAGTTGCAGGGCAGCCTGGGGGTGAGCCAAATCAACGCTGTCCCGGCGCCGGAAACCGCGCAGAAATCCGAGGCCGACGCCACCATAGGCGCCATCCAGGCCTTTCGCGAGCGGGCCGGCCTGATCGCCGGAGCACTCGGCAAGAAATACAAGATCCGCGAAATGAATGTAGGCAGCAGCAACCGCGGACCGGTCTACCCCTTTATGCGGGGCAAGGCCATGATGGCGGCCGAAGCGGCCCCCATGCCGCTTGAAGGCGGCGAAAGCCAGGCTACCGTCACCATCAGCGGCAAGATTGAGCTGATCGACTGATCCCGCTCTGAGCGCGGCCCGGCGCTGTTCGCGCCAGCTTCGGGCCACCGCTTTCGGGGTACAATTGGGAATTATTCGTATTTGCATATGTCCCAGGCGTATGCCTTCAATACGCCCATGTACGCCGAACTGCCCTTGAACCAGACCACCCATCCCACCGTAGCGGCCGCTGAGATCAGCCTGTGCGAGCTTGAGCGCAATATGCCGGCCCGCATCTCGCGCATCGCCACCCCGGACACCGTGGAAGCACAGCATCTGGTGCTGCGCCTGATCGAAATCGGCTTCCTGCCGGGCGAATCCGTGCGCGTCGTCGCACACGGGCACCCGGGCCGCGAACCTATCGCCGTCCGCCTGGGCCACAGCACTTTCGCGCTGCGCCGCCATGAAGCCGGCTTCATTCATGTGGAGATAGCGCAATGAGTCACGCCGCGACGCTGCCTGCCACCTTGCATGTTGCGCTGCTGGGCAATCCAAACTGCGGCAAGACGGCACTGTTCAACCTGCTCACGGGCAGCCGCCAGAAGGTCGCCAACTATGCCGGCGTCACCGTCGAGCGTAAGGAAGGTCACTTCAGCATGGCCGACGGACGCACCGTACGCCTGCTCGACCTGCCCGGCGCCTACAGCCTCAACCCCATTTCCGCCGACGAAGAAATCACGCGCGATGTCGTGACCGGCACGCGCGCCGACGAAGCTCGTCCCGACCTGCTCGTCTGCGTCACCGACGCAACCAACCTCAAGTTGAACCTGCGCCTGGTGCTGGAAGCCAAGCAGCTGAATCTGCCCATGGTGCTGGCGCTCAACATGAGCGATGCCGCGCGGCGCCAGGGCATCCAGATCGACACCGACATTCTCGCCCGCGAGCTCGGCATGCCGGTGGTGGAAACCATCGCCATCCAGCACGGCGGTGGTGCAGCGCTGCTCGCCCACCTCAATGCGGTGCAGCCGCTGGTCGAAAAGCAGGCATCCGCATGGCAAGCCGCCGATGTGCAAGCGGTGCTCAACACGCAGCAGGAAGTGCGCCGCATCCTCGATCTCGCCGTCGCCGCGCCCGCAGTCGACAACAGCCTTGACGATCGTATCGATGCGATCGTCATGCATCCGGTCTGGGGCATGTTGATCCTGGCCGCCACCATGTTCCTGATGTTCCAGGCAGTGTTCAGCTGGGCCGAAGTACCGATGGATGCCATCGACGCCGGCTTCGCCAGTCTCGGTGCATGGATCGGCGAACTTCTGCCCGCCGGCCTGCTGCACAGCCTCATCGTCGACGGCATCATCGCCGGCGTCGGCGGCGTGCTGGTCTTCCTGCCGCAGATCCTGATCCTGTTCTTCTTCATCCTCGCGCTCGAGGACTCAGGCTATCTGCCCCGCGCCGCCTTCCTGCTCGACCGCCTCATGAGCGGCGTCGGTCTGTCAGGACGCTCCTTCATTCCGCTGCTATCCAGCTTTGCCTGTGCCATTCCCGGCATCATGGCCACGCGCACCATCAGCGACTGGCGCGACCGCCTCGTCACCATCATGATTGCGCCGCTGATGACCTGCTCCGCGCGCCTGCCCGTGTATGCGCTGCTGATCGCCGCCTTCATCCCGCAACAAGACATCGGCATTTTCAACCTGCAGGGTCTGGTGCTGTTCGGCCTGTATGTCGCCGGCATCGTCTCGGCCATGCTGGTGGCCTGGGTACTCAAGCACTTCCGCGGCAGTACCCTGCCCACCCTGCTGCTTATGGAGCTCCCTGCCTATCGCCTCCCCAGCCTGCGCAATCTGCTCATCGGCCTGTGGGAGCGCGCCCTCATCTTCCTGCGCCGCGTCGGCACGCTGATCCTCGCGCTGACCATCATCCTCTGGTTCCTGTCCACCTTCCCCGCCCCACCCGAAGGCGCCACCGGTCCCGCCATCGAATACAGCTATGCCGGCATGCTCGGCCAGATGCTGCAGGTAATCTTCGCGCCCATCGGCTTCAACTGGCAGATCTCGATCGCCCTGGTGCCGGGCCTGGCCGCGCGTGAAGTGGCCGTCAGCGCGCTCGGCACCGTCTACGCCATGTCCGCCAGCGCCGAAGACATTGCCGGTGCGCTGGAGCCGCTGATCGCCGCAAGCTGGTCGCTTGCCACCGCACTGTCATTGCTGGCCTGGTATGTCTATGCGCCGCAATGCCTGGCCACACTGGCGGCAGTCAAGCGTGAAACCAACTCGTGGCGCCAGGTCGGCATACTCGCTGCCTATCTCTTCGGCCTGGCCTATCTTGCTTCCTTCATCACCTACCGCGTCGCCGTGGCGCTGGGTTGGGGCTAGGCTCGTGCAGAACCTTATCGTCGCCCTCATCGTTGCTGCCGCAGTCGCTTATGCCGTATTGCGCTTCACCCCGGCCCCAGTGAAGAAAAAACTGGCGCGCATGCTGGGTGCATCCGAAGAACGGGCAAGGAAAATAAGCGACGCCGGCGCCTGCGGCAGCTGCAGCAGTTGCAAGGCCTGCGCAACGCCGGCAGAAAAGAGCGGCCAGCCCATGCAGTTGCACAAGTAAAAAAGCCCGCAACAGCGGGCTTTTTTACTTGAGGGCAAGGTCAGGTCTTTAGCGTTGTGCCTTTTGCGGCACCTGCACGAAAACCTCACCCTGCTTGACCAGACCTAGCTCGAAACGCGCCCGCTCCTCAATGGCGTCATAGCCGTTCTTGAGATCGCGCACTTCCGCATCCAGACCGGCATTGCGCAACTCCCGCTTCTGATTCACTTCCTGCTGTTCTTCCAGCTGCTGGTCCATCTGCCAGACTTGCAGCCAACCGCCCTTGCCCAGCCACAGCGGATATTGCAGGGCGGCAATCAAACCAAACAGTATCCAGGTAGGCCACTTCCTCATGCTTCCTCCGGAAGTATGAGGAAGTGGCCATGGGCCACACATTGCCTACCCATCCCCCACCCCCTGCCCCAAGGGCAGGGGTGACTACGGTTCGCGGCTACGCCGCTCCCGATCAACGAGGCCTCGGTGGGAATGGGCACACGTCACCGTCTTACTTGCGGATGTTGTAAAAAGCGTCAAGGCCCGGATAGATCACGGTGTCGCCCAGATCTTCCTCGATGCGCAGCAACTGGTTGTACTTGGAGATACGGTCAGAACGCGACAGCGAACCGGTCTTGATCTGCATGGCATTCAGACCGACGGCGATGTCGGCAATGGTCGAATCCTCGGTCTCGCCCGAACGGTGAGAGATGACGTTGGTGTAGCCGGCGCGCTTGGCCATTTCCACCGCCGCGAAGGTCTCGGTCAGGGTACCGATCTGGTTGATCTTGATCAGGATGGAGTTGGCGATGCCCTTGGCAATGCCTTCCTTGAGGATCTTCGGGTTGGTCACGAACAGGTCGTCACCGACGATCTGCACGTTCTTGCCCAGCTTGTCGGTGAGGATCTTCCAGCCATCCCAGTCGCCTTCGGCCATACCGTCTTCGATGCTGATGATCGGATACTTGCTGACCAGGTTGCCTAGGTAGTCGGCAAAGCCCTTGTTGTCCAGTTCCAGCCTTTCCGAGGCGAGGACGTACTTGCCGTCCTTGTAGAACTCGGAGCTGGCGCAGTCCAGACCCAGCACCACGTCCTGGCCCGGGGTATAGCCGGCGGTTTCGATGGCCTTGAGGATGAGCTCGATGGCTTCATCGTTGCCCGCCACATTGGGGGCAAAGCCGCCCTCGTCGCCGACGGTGGTCGGGTAGCCCTTCTTGTCCACCAGCTTCTTCAGGTGCTGGAAAACTTCGGCGCCGCAACGCAGCGCATCACGGAAGCTCTTCACGCCGACCGGCAGGATCATGAATTCCTGGATGTCGAGGCTGTTGTTGGCGTGCGCCCCGCCGTTGATGACGTTCATCATCGGCACCGGCATGGCCATGGAACCGCTGCCGCCGAAGTAACGATACAGCGGCAGGCCGGACTCTTCCGCAGCGGCCTTGGCCACGGCCATGGACACGGCCAGCATGGCATTGGCGCCGAGGCGTGCCTTGTTGTCGCTGCCGTCAAGTTCAATCAGGGTACGGTCGATGAAGGCCTGGTCTTCGGCATCCAGGCCGATGATGGCTTCGGAGATTTCGGTATTGACGTTCTCGACGGCACGCAGCACGCCCTTGCCGAGGAAACGGGCATTGTCGCCGTCGCGCAGCTCGATGGCTTCGCGCGAACCGGTGGAGGCACCGGACGGTACGGCGGCGCGGCCGAGTACACCGGACTCGAGCAGGACGTCGGCTTCGACGGTGGGATTGCCACGCGAATCCAGTATTTCGCGGGCGACGACATCAACAATTGCACTCATGGCTATGTCCTAACAATTCAAAACATGTTCAATCGGCGCATCCTACAGGAGGCGCCCAGACCCGATATCGTAAAAACCTGCCGCCAAAGTGCGCATATCTGCCACTTTGGCGGGCCGGACTCAGACCTTGTGTTGCAGCGCGGCCTTGACGAAGGCCTTGAACAGCGGGTGGCCGTTGCGCGGCGTCGAGGTAAATTCCGGGTGGAACTGGCAAGCCATGAACCACGGGTGGCCCGGGATCTCGATCATCTCGCACAGCTCCTTGCCTTCCGAGGACTTGCCCGAGATGCGCAAGCCCGCCTGTTCCAGCTTGGGCAGGTAGGTGTTATTCACTTCATAGCGATGGCGATGACGCTCGGTGATGACATCGCTGCCATATACCTCGCGTGCCAGCGAGCCCTCGGCCAGCTTGCACTTCTGCCCGCCCAGGCGCATGGTGCCGCCGATGTCGGAATTCTCGCTGCGCGTCTCGACCCGGCCTTCGCGATCCAGCCACTCGGTAATCAGCGCGATCACCGGATGCGGGGTCTGCTCGTTCAGCTCAGTACTGTGCGCCCCACCGAGATCGGCAACGTTGCGCGCATACTCGATCACTGCGAGCTGCATGCCCAGGCAGATGCCCAGGTAGGGCACCTTGTTCTCGCGTGCATAACGAATCGCCGCGATCTTGCCCTCGGTGCCGCGGCGACCGAAACCGCCGGGGACGAGAATCGCATTCATCTTGGCGAGCACATCGGTGCCGTTTTTCTCGATTTCTTCCGAATCGATGTAGTGGATATTGACCTTGCTCTCGGTATGGATGCCGGCATGGGTCAGCGCCTCGGTCAGCGACTTGTAGGACTCGGTCAGGTCGACGTACTTGCCGACGAAGGCGATATTCACCTCGGCCTTGGGATGCTCCAGCGCGTGCACCAGCCTGTGCCACACGGACAGATCGGCGGCCTTGGCCAGGATGTTGAGCTTGTGGCAGACGATGCCATCCAACATCTGGTCGTGCAGCATGCCCGGGATCTTGTAGATCGAATCCGAGTCCAGACAGGAAATCACGGCCTCGGGCTGGACGTTCGTAAACAGCGCGATCTTGCGGCGCTCCTCTTCCGGAATCGGACGGTCGGCACGACACAGCAGAATATCCGGCTGAATACCGATCTCGCGCAACTCCTTGACCGAATGCTGCGTAGGCTTAGTCTTGAGCTCACCGGCGGTGGGAATATAGGGCAGTAAGGTCAGGTGAATGAAGCAGGTGTTGTCCCTACCTTCCTCAAAGCCCATCTGACGAATTGCTTCGAGGAAAGGCAGCGACTCGATGTCACCGACAGTACCGCCGACTTCGACGATGGCCACATCGGCACCTTCGGCACCGGCCTTGACGTTGGCCTTGATCTGATCGGTGATGTGCGGAATGACCTGCACGGTCTTGCCGAGGTATTCACCACGGCGCTCCTTCTTGATCACGGCTTCATAGACCTGGCCGGTCGTGAAGTTGTTGCGCTTGCCCATCTTGGCATGGGTGAAACGCTCATAGTGACCCAGGTCGAGGTCGGTCTCGGCGCCGTCTTCGGTCACGAAGACTTCACCATGCTGGAACGGAGACATCGTTCCAGGATCGACGTTGATGTAGGGATCGAGCTTGAGATGGGTGATGCTAAGGCCGCGGGATTCCAAAATGGCTCCCAGCGACGCGGCGGCGATGCCCTTGCCCAGAGAGGACACGACACCACCGGTGACGAAGACGTATTTAGTCATGGCGAAGCAGGTGCGGGAAAGCCAAATGATACCGAAAAAGCCTCGGCGCCTCAATCATCCGGCGCGAGAAACATGCGCGTGAAACGCATCAAGGCACTGCGCGAAAAGATCAGGCGGCGTTCGGCAGGCCCGGTAGTGGCGGCAAACCATGGCGCCGCCGCGCCTCGTTGCAGGCATCGTCGCCCTGCCCTAGATGGGCATAAGGCGCAAACTCGCGACAGGGTGAGGGGCGCCGTTCGTAGATACCGCAGCCCACCTCTTCGCCTATGGTGCCGTGCAAGGCGACACAACGCGATGGCTGACGGTCGGTGCCGCGCATGCACGCCATGACACTATTGATTTTTTCGACGAGGCCGCTAGGCACGATGCCGCCGGGCATCTCGTCCATTTCACCGGCATAAAAGGAAACGCGATAGGTGGCGCAGCACGCGCCACACTGCTGACAAAAATCCAGCTCGCTCGCCATCGCGCTCCGCTATCTCAGAACAGGGCGCTGCCCAGATACCAGCTGATGGCGGCAATGATCGCGCTGGCCGGAATGGTGAGAATCCAGGCCCACACGATGCTGCCGGTCACGCCCCAGCGCACCTTGCTCGGTCCGCGTGCTGCACCGACACCTACGATGGCGCCGGTGATGGTGTGTGTGGTCGACACGGGCACACCGAGTCCGCTGGCAAAGAACAGCGACATGGCACCGCTCATTTCGGCGCAGGCGCCGCCGACCGGGCGCAGCTTGGTGATCTTCTGGCCCATGGTCTTGACGATGCGCCAGCCGCCGAACAGGGTGCCCATGCCCATCGCCAGATAACAGGTGACGATGACCCACAGCGGCGGCATCTCGTCGCTCTGCGCAACATAGCCAGTGGAAATCAGCAGCAGCCAGATGATGCCGATGGTCTTCTGTGCGTCATTGCCGCCATGGCCGAGGCTGTACATGGAACAGGACAGCAGCTGAACGCGCCTGAACCAGCGGTCCACCTTGCGTGGCGTCATGCCGTGACATAACCAGGAGACGACAAGCCAGAAGAAGCCGCCGAGGATGAAGCCCAGCGTCGGCGCGATGAAGATGAAGGCCACGGTCTTGGCGATACCCGTCCACATCAAGGGATCGAGGCCCGCCTTGGCAATGCCGGCGCCAACCAGGCCGCCGATCAAGGCATGCGAGGAACTGGACGGAATGCCGTAGTACCAGGTGATGATATTCCATGCAATGGCGCCGACCAGGGCACCAAAGATCAGGTGCGGATCGACGATGCTGGGATCGACGATGCCCTTGCCCACCGTGGTCGCCACCTTGAGATGAAAAATAAAGATGGCAACGACATTGAAAAAGGCCGCCAGTGCGACGGCCTGCTGGGGCTTGAGCACCCCGGTCGAAACGACGGTAGCGATTGCATTGGCGGCGTCGTGGAAGCCGTTCATGAAATCGAAAGCCAGTGCCAACAGCACCAGCAGGATCACGACCCCCAGGCCGAGACTGACAGCTTCCATTCAGTCGCTCCGCTCAGGAATTCTCGAGGACGATGCCTTCGAGGATGTTAGCCACATCTTCGCAGCGATCGGTCACCAGCTCCAGCAATTCGTACAACTCCTTGAGCTTCAGCACCTGGCGCACGTCGGACTCCTCGCGGAACAGGCGGGCGATACCCTGACGCATGGAGCGGTCGGCATCGGTTTCCAGCTGGTCAATTTCCTTGCACAGCTTGAGGATAGCCTGCGCATTGTCCATGTTGTTGAGCAGCACCACCGCAGAGCGCACGCGCTCGCAGCAGGACACGCTGAGGTCGGCAATATGACGCGCTTCCTGGGTCAGCTTGCGCACGTCGTACAGATAGATCGCTTCGGCGACATCCTGGATCAGGTCGAGGATATCGTCCATGCCCGAAATCAACTGGTGGATCTCGTCGCGGTCGAGCGGTGTATTGAAGGTCTTGTGCAGCTGGGCAATCGTTTCGTGCGTGATGGTGTCTGCCGCCGACTCAATCTCGTCGATGGCAGCGGAATGCACGCTCATCGTCTTCGGGTCGGTTTCCAGCGAATTGACCAGCGCTGCCAGTTCCCGTCCGCCCTTGACGATGAGCTCGGCGTGGGCGTTGAACAGTTCGAAAAAGCTGCCTTCCTGCGGCAGAAAACGGGAAAAAAGCATGCAATTGCCCCAAGTCTGATTGCTGTTTTATTGCGAAGCGCGCAGTCTATCAGTAAACGCCGCGCCATTCAGGCTCTTTCAGCGCACCTCTGCCCAGATCCTCGGGTGAGGGCGGCTGTTATACTCGACCGATTCGCCATTGCAGCCTCGCCATGAAACGTACCCGCGCCTCCCGTCACGCACGCCTCACCCCCCGTATCGAAACCCTGGTTCAGTTGGCCGAAGCCTACGCACGCTCCTGCTCGCGCCTTGAGGACGCCTGGTGGGAAACCGAACTCGGCACCCTGATCGGCGAGCTGCTGGACGAGCACAACGAAGAGGGCCTCAACGCCGCGCTGGATCACCTGCACAGCAATAGCAGCCGGGCCTACGACATGCTGGCCGACATGATAGAGGCACGCTGCGAGTGCATCACAACCCTTGAGCACGACGTGCAGCTGATCGCCCTGCCGATACTGGCCTGGTCGCGCTTCAACATTCCCTCGGGGACGATCCCTGCGCCCCTGCTCGACACCCTGCAGGTACATCTGCAGGCACATGTGCTGGCAGCCGATGCGCGCGTGGCGCTGGCCAACTTCCTGTTCAGTCCCGACCACCTGCCGCAAGGCTTCTGCCCCACGGCCGAACTGACGCGTGAATTGGGCGAGGCCGCAGTGCATCACCGCAGTATTTCGATCGATCCGGCCACGCTGCCGGAAAGCATGAAGTTCCTCTCCGACAGCCGTTATCTGCTCGGGGCCGTGGTAGTCCCCAAGGGCGCGCCGCTGTTCCGCTGGCAGGAAAAGGATGGCAAGCGCGATGCCGCCGAGCGCAACTGGCTGACCCAGGGCGGCAACGCCTTGCAGCCGCTGCTGACCGGCTGTGCCAGCGAACTGCTGTTGCCGCAAGCCTACTTCACCGCCTGCCGCGACACTGATCGTGCCTCGCGCCCCTTCTCGCTGCAGGCCTCGATCGAGTTCCTCAAGACCACCCTGGATGTGCCGGCCGGCAGCTTGCGCGCCGTCATCGCGCCTTTCTATGAAGACGATCTGGTCGAGTACCGCATCGGCTTTACCCGCAGCAATGACCGCCAGGTGGTCTATGGCCTGGTCTGGCCGCTGCTGGAGGCCGAAGACGACAACAGCGAAATCCCGGCGCAGATCGAGCAGTTGCTGAAACAGCACGGCCTTGAACAGGTGGTCCAGCTGGATCACCGCTTCCCGGTCGAATTTTGTGACGATTGCGGCACTCCGCTCTATCCCAGCCCCGACGGCGAGATCGTGCATGCCGAACTGCCTGAGGACGAAGCGGAGGCGGTTCCCCGCCATCTGCACTAAAGGCTAAGCCCTTAGCCCTTCACCCGATACGGCGCCGGATCAATCTCCGGTGCCCGACCGCTGACCAGGTCAGCCAGCACCTGCCCCGAACCGCAGGACATGGTCCAGCCTAGCGTGCCGTGGCCGCTGTTCACAAACAGATTGCCGTAGCGGCTCTGCCCCACATAAGGCACATTGCTCGGCGTCGCCGGGCGCAGGCCGGCCCAGAACTGGGGCGGCTCATCGCTGACCGCCAGGGGAAACAAGGCCTGGGTGCGGCGGATCAAGGCTTCGCAGCGGACCGTATTGAGGCTGGTGTCATAGCCCGTAAATTCGGCCGTACCGGCCACACGCAGGCGATTGCCGAAGCGTGAATAGACCAGTTTGTGGCCGTCATCGGTGATGCTCACGCTGGGCGCAACGGCATCGTCGCGCAGGGTCAGCGTGGCTGAATAACCCTTGCCCGGATAGATGGGCAGATGCAGACCCAGCGGTCGCAGCAGCAAGGACGTGTAGCTGCCCAAGGCAACGACATAGGCGTCGGCCGTTAACAGTTCGCCGTTGTCCAGACGCACACCGCTGATTTGTCCGGCCTGGGTTTGCAGCGCCGTGACTGCGTTGCCATAGCGATAAACCACGCCCCGTTCGGCGCAGCGCGCCGCCAACGCCTGGGTGAATTTATGCGCATCACCCGATTCATCGTCCGCCGTATAGGTGCCACCGACCAGCGGCCGGGTCGAATAGCGCAGGGCCGGCTCGATCTGCAGACACTCTTCCGCGGTCTTGACGAAACGGTCGCAGCCGTACTGGCGCATCAGCTCGGCCTGCGGTATCGCATGCTCGAATTCGCGCGCGTCGGTATACACATGCAGGATGCCGCGCTGAAGGTGATCGTATTCCAGCCCAAGCTCCGCCCGCAGGGCCTGCAGGCAACCGCGGCTGTGCAGGGCCAGTTTGAGGATGGCGATGATGTTGGCGCGCGTGCGCCCCGGCGTGCATTCGCGAATGAAGCGTAGCCCCCAGGCCCACTGCGCTGGGTCGGCGCGCATGCGCCACAAGAGCGGCGAGGATTCATGGCCTATCCACTTCAGCAGCTTGGGCAGCGCACCGGGATTGGCCCAGGGCTCGGCGTGACAGACCGAAATCTGGCCGCCGTTGGCGAAACTGGTTTCGAGACCGGCGGCAGGCTGTCGATCGACGACCGTCACTTCGTGTCCGGCGGCGGTCAAATACCATGCGGCGGTCGTGCCGACAACGCCTGCACCCATGACTATGACCCGCATCTCCCGACTCGCCCTCATCTGATAATCAGCTTATTATAGCGGTCGCCCCTGCACAGGGCCGAAAGACAATATGAGGTCAGCATGAGTAAAGTTGATGACGAAGAGCTGAAGAAACGGCTCACCCCCATGCAGTACTACGTCACGCAGTTCGCCGGCACCGAATCGCCGTTCACCGGCGAATACTGGGATAACAAGGCGGCCGGCACCTACACCTGCATCTGCTGTGGTACGCCGCTGTTCGAATCACTGACCAAGTACGACTCTGGCTGCGGCTGGCCCAGCTTCTTTGCGCCCATCGGCAAAGAACGCATCGCCGAGATTCGCGACACCAGTCACGGCATGATCCGCACCGAGGTGCGCTGCATGAACTGCGACGCCCACCTCGGCCACATCTTCGAGGACGGCCCGCAGCCGACCGGCGAACGCTACTGCATCAATTCAGCTTCGCTGAATTTCTCCGAGAAAGAGTAAGCCTGCCGATTCGCCATGCGAGTCGACCTGATCAGATCAACCGTTCCAGATAAACCCATGTCCAAGCTGCTGTTCGACCTGTTTCCGGTCATTCTCTTTTTCATCGCCTACAAGGTCGCGGACATCTATGTCGCCACCGCCGTGGTGATCGCTGCAACCTTCGTCCAGATCGCCTACATGTGGATCAAGCACCGCAAGGTCGAGAAGATGCTCTGGGTCAGCCTCGGCCTGGTGGTGGTCTTCGGTGGCGCCACGCTGCTGTTGCACGATGAGAACTTCATCAAGCTCAAGCTGACCATCTTCTACTGGGTCTTCGCCGCGGTTCTCCTCGGCGCCAGCGTATTCATGGGCAAGAACCTGATCCGCTCGCTGTTGACCAGCCAGGGCAAGTTTGAAATGCCCGATCAGGTATGGCGTCTACTCAACAATCTGTGGATAGGCTTCTTCACCGCGATGGGTGGGCTCAACCTGTTTATCGCACAGAACTATTCGACCGACGTCTGGGTGAACTTCAAGCTCTTCGGCAGCATGGGCCTGATGCTGGTCTTCCTGATCGCCCAGGGCTTCATCATCGCCAAGTACATAAAAGAATAAGCCCGCCGATTTTGCTGACGCAAGATCGACCCCGCTCTTTCTGAGCCTCGTTTACCAAAACAAAGGAAGTTCCATGCTCTACGCCATCATCGGTGAAGACGTACCCAACAGCCTCGAACGTCGCCTCTCGGTGCGCCCGGCCCACCTCGCCCGCCTCGAAGCGCTGAAGAGCGAAGGCCGCCTGTTTGCCGCCGGCCCCTTCCCGGCCATCGATTCGAATGATCCGGGCCCAGCCGGCTTCACGGGCAGCCTCATCGTCGCAGAGTTTGCGTCGCTGGAAGAAGCCCAAGCCTGGGCCGCCGCTGACCCCTATGTCGATGCCGGCGTCTATGCCGCAGCAGCGACGGTGAAGCCGTTCAAGAAAGTGCTGCCCTGACGCCATGCAAATCTCGGACAAGATGCGCGAACTGCTGCAAGTGCTGCAGCCACAAAGCCTAGAGATCATCGACGACAGCGCCCTGCACGCCGGCCATGCCGGCGCGCGTGAAGGCGGCCATTACCGGCTTAATATCGTCTCCGCACAGTTCACCGGCAAGAAGACCATGGAGCGGCACCGTATGGTGTACGCCGCCCTGGCATCACTGATGCAGAACGGCATCCATGCGCTGAGCATCAACGCCAAAACGCCCGACGGCGCCTGAGCATGGCCTGGTTTCGCGTGCATGTGCTGATGCAGGCCGGGAGCAGCGCGGACGGGGCCAAGCCCGTTCAGGCGCGCGAACTTGAATACGCGGTGGCGGCCATGGACGCCATGGAAGCAGAAGACAAGGCCGAAACCCTGGCCACTCGCGAGAACACTGCTTGGCGCTGCCTGGGCAGTGCCCGCACGGTCAAGTTTTCCAACTCGGCCCAGCCACTCAACGATGTTGAAGACGGCGAGCAGCTTTCTGCACAGAGACTTGAGTTTGCGGACGAAGGCGCACTCAGGCGTTATCTGGTCGGGCAAGCCCGGCCGACCCGCATCCTTCCCGACACACGCCCTTAGCCGGCCTCGGCGGCGGGCGTGTCCTGTGCGATCCACAGGCACTTGCCCTTGCTTTCCTTGTTGATCTCCTGCAGCACCTTGTCGTGCGCGGCAAGTTCGTCCTCGCCCGCCTTCAGCACGCGCAGCACGGGGCGGCTGCCGGCACTGAATTCGAAGGCCGTGTTTGCCACCGGCGCATCCAGATCCATGAGCAGGCTGTCCTGACCACGGGTCAGCCAGAGATAGACCTCAGCCAGCAACTGGGCGTCAAGCAAGGCGCCATGGAAGGTACGGCCCGAGTTGTCGATGCTGTATTCGTTACACAGCGCATCGAGCGAATTCTTCTTGCCGGGGCGCAATTCGCGCGCCATTTTGAGCGTGTCGAGCACACCCGCGCAAACTTCCTCCAGCGGCGGCAGGCCCGCCAGCGCCAGCTCATTGTTGAGAAAGCCGACGTCGAAGCCGGCATTGTGGATGACGAGCTCGGCACCGCGGATGAACTCGATGAAATCCCTGGCCACGTCATTGAAGCGCGGCTTGTCCGCCAGGAATTCGTTGGAAATGCCGTGCACCGCCTGCGCGCCAGGATCGATCTCGCGATCCGGATTCAGGTATTGGTGGAAGACCTTCTGCGTCTGCTTGCGGCCGACGAGCTCGACACAACCGATTTCGATGACGCGATCCCCCAGCCTGTAATCGAGACCGGTGGTTTCCGTATCCAGCATAATTTGCCGCATATATAGTTTGCCTTCCCCCTAGCCCCCTTCCCGAGGAAGGGGGTAACGGTTGTTCGCCATGCTGCGCATGGCTCCATGTTTTTGCTGGCTTGAGCTCGGGACGGCCCTTCGCTCAAACCTCTTTCTTCGTAGCCCCTTGAAGAGGTATTTTCAGCGCTACTTCCTATTCTGCTCCACACCCCGCCGCGCCAGTGCATCGGCGCGTTCATTTTCGGCGTGGCCATTGTGGCCCTTGACCCAGTGCCACTTCAATTCATGGCGTGCGCACTCGCTGTCCAGCGCCTGCCACAGGTCCACATTTTTGACCGGCTCCTTGGCAGCCGTCTTCCAGCCGCGCGCCTTCCAGCCCTTGATCCACTCGTTCATGCCCTTCATGACATATTGCGAGTCGGTATAGATCTCCGCCTGCACCGGGCGCTTGAGCGCGCGCAGGCCCTCGATCACGGCCATCAGTTCCATGCGGTTGTTGGTGGTGGCAGATTCGCCGCCGAACAATTCCTTCTCATGCGTGCCCATGCGCAGGATCACGCCCCAGCCACCGGGGCCGGGGTTGCCGCTGCAGGCGCCGTCCGTGTACAGCTCGACCTTCTCTTCAGACACCACCGTCATACCAGTTCATCCCTCGTTTTCATATTCTTCTGCACCCCGCCATGTCGCTGCGTCACCGGCGCCAGCGCCTTGGCGGCGGCCTTCCTGTCCTTCCAGCTCGGCATGATCACGCGCATGCCCTCCACGCGCTTGACCGCCTGCAGCATGTACACGCCGCCGGCAAAAGGCCACCAGCGATCGCCTGCGGGTTCCATGAAGTGCCAGCGATTGAGCCACTTCTCCTGGCTCAGTGGCGGCGCATAGCAGCCGAAACAGCCCATGCGCGTTTCCAGATTGAGCAGCTTGCACCAGTCCTTGAGACGCGGCACGCTGATATAGCGTCCGCGCCAGGGCGCAGCGGCGGGCTGGCGCGCCAGCCGACGTTTGCCGCCCCACAGGCTGAAGGGATTGAAGCCGGTGACAAGCACGCTGCCTTCCGGCATCAGCACCCGCTCCACCTCACGCAGGACCTGGTGCGGATTCTCGGAAAACTCCAGCACATGTGGCAGCACCACAAGATCAATGCTGGCCGAGGCAAAAGGCAGTTCCAGCGGGCTCGCCCTGACCTGAACCACACCCTCTTCCGCGCAATAGAAACGGAAAGGCATGCGGTTGGCGCGCAGCAGATCGAGCTGCGGCAAGCCGACCTGCACGGCATTGAAGCCAAAGATGTCGGCCACGAGTTGATCGTGACGCGTCTCGACCCAGTGACGCACATAGCGCCCCTGCTCGCTTTCCAGCCAATCGATGAAACCCGTTTCCGCCATCCGAACGCCGGACCTTAAGTAGTAAAATCGCAAGTTATGGAAATCACAGCCCTGCCCGCGTTCAGCGACAACTATATCTGGGTGTTGCGTCACCAGGATCAGGTCGCCGTTGTCGACCCCGGCGAAGCCGCGCCCGTGCTCGACTATCTGCAGCAAACCGGCGGCACGCTCTGCGCCATCCTGATCACGCATCGCCATGCCGATCATATCGGCGGCGTGCAAGCGCTGCTGCAACACGCCAAGGTGCCGGTGTACGGACCCGCCGCGGAGCAGGACAAGATTACCATGCTGACCCATACGCTGCGCGATGGCGACGCGATCAGCCTGCCCGAACTCGGCCTCGACCTCAGCGTCATGGATGTGGGCGGCCATACGCTGGGCCATATCGCCTATTTCGCCGCGCAACACCAGGCGCTGTTCTGCGGCGACACGCTGTTCGCCGGCGGTTGCGGCCGCATCTTCGAAGGCACGCCGCAGCAGATGCACGCCTCGCTGGCGCGCATCGCCGCCCTGCCGCCCGACACGCAGATCTACTGCGCACACGAATACACGCAGGCCAACATGAAGTTCGCCCTCGCCGTCGAGCCCGATAATGCCGCCCTGCAGGCACGCAATCAGGATGTCGCGCGCCTGCGCGCCGCCGGCCAGGCCACCGTGCCCTCGACCTTGGCCGAAGAACTGGCCACCAATCCCTTCCTGCGCTGGGACGCCCCCGCCGTGATTGCCTCTGCGCGCCGCGTCAGCGGCAATGCTGCACTCAGCGATGCGCTCGGCGTGTTCACCGCGATCCGTGCATGGAAGAACGTTTTCTGATGCACGGCGCCGCACATCCGGATACATTTCGTGCGTTGACCCGGCTACCAGCCGCCGCCTAAGATGCGTCCCACCTGGCCCGACAAGGCCGCACTCTCCGCCACACTCCCCTGCCTGATGTCGTCCCTCGCAAGCAAGCTCCTCCTGATGCTGACGCTGCTGTGCAGCCTGGCCCAGCCGGCCCGCGCCGATCTGCAGCTGAGCGAGGAGCTGGCCGCCCCGCCACCAGCTGCTAGCGGTGTCATGGGCACGCCGCTGGACGGCTCCTACAACTTGCTGCCGGTCACGCTGCGCGAAGACGAGCCGCGCATCGCCAGCATAGACCTGACCCGTCCGCAGACCGATCTGCTGCAACGCCTGCGCAACGGTTTCGCCATGCCCGATATCGCCAGTCCCCTGGTTGCCGACCGCCAAGCCTGGTATCTCAACAACCCCACCTACATCAAGCGCGTGCTCGAACGCAGCAAGCGCTATCTCTACTACATCGTCTCCGAGCTCGAAGATCGCGGCATGCCGACCGAACTGGCGCTGCTGCCCATCGTCGAAAGCTCCTACAATCCACTCGCCGCCTCGTCGGCCAAGGCACTGGGCATGTGGCAATTCATTCCCTCCACCGGCAAGAACTATCGTCTCGAACAGAACTGGTGGATGGACCAGCGCCGCGACATCATCGCCTCGACCCGCGCCGCACTCGACTATCTGCAATACATCTACGAGATGCACGGCGACTGGCATCTGGCGCTGGCCTCCTACAACTGGGGCGAAGGTGCGGTCGCGCGCGCCATCGCCAAGAATCAGGCGCGCGGACTGCCGACCGATTATCAGAGCCTGTCCATGCCCGAGGAAACGCGCTACTACGTGCCCAAGCTGCAGGCGATCAAGAACATCATCGCCCAGCCCGACGTCTATGGCCTGAGGCTGGATCCGATTCCCAACCGCCCCTACTTCGGCACCGTGGACATTCCGGGCGACATGGATATCGCACTCGCCGCCAAGCTGGCGGAAACCCCGCTGGAGGAGTTCATCGCGCTGAATCCTGCCTATCAGCGCCCGGTCATCCCGGGCAGCAGCAAGCTGTCTGTCGTCGTTCCCGTCGACAAGGTGCAGACCTTTCTCGACAATCTCGACCTGCATGAAGCGCAGGACAAGCCGCTCTCCGCCTGGAATACCTACACGCTCAGGAAGGGCGACAAGCTCGACACCGTCGCCGCCCGCCACGATATCAGCCTCGCCTATCTCAAGCAGCTGAACGGCATCAGCGCGCGCACCAAGGTCGGCCCGGGCATGACCCTGCTGGTGCCTGGCAAGAATGCGCCGCTGCCGGCGCAGTTCGCCGCGCTCGACGCCAAGCTGCCGAACCCGCCGGCAGAGCCGGCTGCAAAAACGGTGTGCAGCAAGAACAAGAAGGGCCAGAAAATTTGCCGCACGGAGCGCAAGGCCGCACCCGCCGCCAAGGGCAAGGCCTCGGCGGCAAAAGGCAAGACAGCAGCGGTAAACAAGGGCGGAACGAAGAAACCTGCCGCGACTAAAGGGTCCGCCAAGACACCAGCAAAACCGGCCGCAAAAGCGCCGGCCAAGCCCGCCCCCAAACCAGCGGCCAAAAAGCACTGATCAGGCGGCGCCGCGCATGCGCGTAAAGGCCGCCGCCAGCAAAGTCTGCGTGTACTCATGCTGCGGATGGCCGAGCACCGTGTCGGCACTGCCCATCTCGACGATGCGTCCCTGGTACATCACTGCCACTTCGTCAGCCAGATAGTCGACCACGGCCATGTTGTGGGTGATGAAGAGATAGCTCAAGCCCAACTGCTGCTGCAGGTCGTGCAGCAGATTGATGATCTGCGCCTGTACCGAGACATCCAGCGCACTGGTCGGCTCGTCGCAGACTATCAGCTTAGGATTCACCGCCAGCGCACGCGCAATCGCAATGCGCTGACGCTGTCCACCGGAGAACTCGTGCGGATAACGCGTTGCCATATCGGCGCGCAGGCCGACCTGCTCCAACAGCTCGGCGATGCGTTCGCGCACGTTCTCGCGCAGGCCGAGTGCGTACATGCCCTCGGCAATGATGGTGCCGACGCGCATGCGCGGATTGAGTGAGCCGAAGGGGTCCTGGAACACCATCTGGGCCTGCGCCCGCAGCGGCTGCAACGCGTTGCCTGACAAGCCGGTGAGCTCCTTGCCGGCCAGCTTCACGCTGCCCGCCGTCGGCTGGATCAGTTGCAGGATAGCCTTGCCCACCGTGGTCTTGCCGCAGCCTGACTCGCCCACCAGCGCCAGCGTCCGACCTGCCTGCAGATCGAAGGAGACGCCATCTACCGCGGCCACATGGGCGACCGTGCGCTGCAACAGGCCCTTGCGTATCGGAAAGTGCACCTTGAGGTCGCGCACCTGTAGCAGCGTGTCACCCCCAGCGCGTTCAACAGCCGCCACCGGTGGCGATACCTCGGCAACGACAGGCGCGCTGCTGCGCAGTGGATCAAACAAATGGCAGCGCACTGCTTGCCCACCCGCCTGTACATGCCAGGCCGGCGCCAGCGTGCTGCACTCGGCAAAGGCCAGACTGCAGCGCGGCGCAAAGCGGCAAGCGGCGGGCTGTGCATCCAGCGGCGGCACCATGCCGGGTATGGTAGACAGCCGTTGCCCCGCAGCGGCGCGCTCCGGCAAGGCGGCAAACAACTTACGTGAATAGGGATGCGCCGGATTGCCGAAGAACTGTTCACGCGGCGCCACCTCGACCAGTTGCCCCGCATACATGACGCCGACATGATCGGCCATGCGTTCGACCACGCCGAGGTCGTGCGTGATCAACAGCATGCCCATGCCGCGCTCGCGCTGAAGCTGCTTCAGCAAGTCGAGCACCTGCGCCTGCAGCGTCACATCGAGTGCCGTGGTCGGCTCGTCGGCAATCAGCAGCTCCGGCTCGCCAGCCAGGGCCATGGCGATCATGGCGCGCTGCTTCAAGCCCCCGGAAAGCTGGAAGGGATATTCATCAAGACGACGTGCGGCCTCCGGAATGCCGACGGTGTCGAGCAGCTCGTGCGCACGCTTGCGGGCTGCATCGCCGCTCAGGCCGAGATGCAGGTCCAGCACCTCCGCGATCTGGCGGCCTATGGTCATGACCGGATTCAGGCTGGTAGCCGGTTCCTGGAAGATCATGCCAATGCCGCCGCCGCGCACGCGGCGCATCTCCGCCTCGGTCAAGTCCAGCAAGGACTGCGCGCCAGCGCTGGGTGCATAGCTGACCGAACCACTGGCCAGTCGCGCGGCGGGCGGCAGCAGGCGCATCACGGCCAGCGCCGTCATCGACTTGCCGCAACCGGATTCACCGAGCAAGGCAAAGGTCTCGCCCGGCATGATCTTGAAGGACACTTCGTCCACGGGACGGCCGGCACCGATCTGCACCGTCAGGCCAGCCACCGTCAACAGGGCAGCGTGTGGATCCACACTGGCTACCATCAGGCAGCCCTCCCGCGCGGATCAAAGGCGTCGCGCACTGCATCGGCGAACAGGTTGGCGGCCAACACCAGCACGAACATGAAACAGAAAGCGGCGATCAGCGACCACCACACCATGGGTTCGCGCGCCAGCTCCATGCGCGCCATATTGATCATGGTGCCGAAACTGATGGTGGTCGGATCGACGCCGATACCCACATAGGACAGCACCGCCTCGGCCAGCACCAGGCCGGAGAAGTCCATGACCACCGAGATCATGACGATATGCATGACGTTGGGCAGGATGTGGCGCGCCATGATGGCCCACGATGAGACGCCGAATGCCTGCGCTGCCTGCACGAACTCCAGCTCGCGCAACTTCAGCGTCTCTGCGCGCAGCAGGCGGCACAGGCCGGTCCAGCTGGTCACGCCCATGATCACGCACAAGGAGAGCAGGCGCGCGTCGGCGCGCTCGGCGGCGGTGGAGAACCATTCCGGATGCGTGTCGATGACCACCTGCATCATGAGGATGGAAGCGGCAATCAGCAATACGCCGGGAATGGAGTTGAGCACTGTGTAGATGTACTGAATCACATCGTCTATCCAGCCGCCCTTGTAACCGGCGACGATCCCAAGCAGCAGCGCGGCCGGCAGCATGGAGAGCGTGGTCAGCGTGCCGATCAGCAGCGCCGTGCGTATGCTCTTGAGCGTGAGATAGAGCACGTCCTGCCCGACCTTGTCGGTGCCGAGCACGTGGTAATGCGGCATCAGCGCCAGCAGCACGCCACCGATCAGCAGCATGGCGCCCACCGCCCATAGCAGCGCATCCCAGGCGAACCAGGACGCGCGCGGCCTGAACCATTGCCGCACCACGACGAATAGCGCTAGCCACAGCACGCCGCCGCCGGCCAGCCCGATCAGCCCCCGCTGCAGCACATCGGCATCGCGCTCGCCCGCGTCGTCGAGATGGATGCCACCGAACTTGAGGCGCGGAAAATCACGGCCCTGCCCGTCGGCACGGCTCTCTTTGGCGAACAAATGCGTCGCCAGCGGCGCCGAATAGGTTTTCTCGGTTCGTGTCTTCTGCTGCGCCAACAGCGCATCTAGCGCGGACAGCACCTCGACGCCGTACTGCACCGATTCGCCCGGCTGCTGCGGCAGGCGTTCGCGATAGTGGAAGGAATCGAGCAAGGCGACCAGCACGAAGAAGGACAGCACCGCCGCCGCCGCCACGCCGGTGCGACTCATGCCGACCTGACGCCAGGCGGCGGCGAGCTGCGGACTGCGCCGCGCCCACCAGATACCGGCCAGGCAGAAGGCCAGCAGCAGGAAAAACATCGCGTCGGACCAGAGCAGAACGGGCTTCATTTGAGGCGGATGCGCGGATCGACGAGGGTGTAGGAAATATCGGTCAGCCACAGGCCGACGATATAGAGCACCGAACCGATGAAGACCATGGCGCGCACCACGGCGAAATCCTGCGCATTGATCGCATCGATGGTGTAGCTGCCCAGACCGGGAATCGAGAAGAAGGACTCGATCAGCAGGCTGCCCAGGAAGAGCGAGGGAATCACCACCACCACGCCGGTCAGGATCGGGATCATGGCGTTCTTGAGCACATGCCGGAACAGCACGGCCAGTTCGGAAAGGCCTTTGGCGCGCGCGGTGCGCACATAGTCGCGATTGCTCTCTTCAAGGAAGATGGTGCGATACCAGCGCGCCGCGCCGCCGAGGCCGCCGATCACGCTGATGATGACGGGCAGGATCAGGAAGCGCGCCGCATCCAGGCCCTCGCCCAGCCCCGAGATCGGCACCAGGTGCCAGACCTTGCTCACCAGCCACTGCCCGCCGATGATGTAGAACAGGCTGGAGATCGACATCATCGCCACGCACAGCACGACGCCGCCGAAGTCCAGATAGCTGCCGCGGAAAAAGACCAGCAGCAGCGCAAAAGTCACCGCCGCCCACAGGCCGAGGATGAAGACCGGGATCGCGATCGCCAGCGACGGCCCCATGCGCGACTTGATCTCGCCCATGATGTCGCGCCCGTCCTCGGAGCGCCCGAACTCAAAGGCGAACATGGACAGTGACTTGTCGAAGAAGATGGTGTCGGTGGCCTTGGCCATGCCGGCCGCCTCGGCGTTCCATAGCAAAGGCTTGTCGTAGCCGCGCTCCACCTTCCACTTCTCGATGGCTTCCGGTGTCACACGCTTGGCGCCCAGCTGCATGCGCGCCATGTCGTCCGGCGTATTGACGACGAAGAACAGGGCGAAGGTGATCAGGTTCACCCCGATCAGGATGGGAATCGCGTACAGGAAACGCCGGATCAGGTACGTCAGCATGGGGGCAGTGTAACGCGCCCGGGCCCGGGTCTATAGCGCTGAATAAACGGGGAATCGGCGGCTTTGTAGGGGCCTGTTTCGGCGACCACCGGAGCGCGATGTCACGACCATGTCAGGCGGCCGCGAGTATCATGTCGCCTTCCGACACCCCCGGCCGCCGACTTGTTCGCCACCTTCACCCACCACGCCGCCCTCGCCACACCGCTCTTCCTGCTGGTGCTGGTCGGCTACGGACTGATGCGCTTCGGCAAATGGCCGAGCGAGGTGGCCGACGCCCTGACGCGCTTCGTGTTCACGGTGGCCATGCCGGCCCTGCTCTTCAACCTGATGAGCGACTTCTCCAAGCTGCCGCCGGTGGATGCGCGCCTGCTGATCGCCTTCTTCGGCGGCTGCATCGTCACCTTTGTCATCGGCCGCTTGATCGCCTGGAAGTGCTTCGGCCTCGATGGCGTCGGCCAGTCCGTGTTCGCGCTCGGCGGCATCTTCTCCAACAACGTGCTGCTGGGCATTCCGCTGGCCAAGCTGACCCTCGGCGAAGAGTCGCTGCCGGCCGCAGCCATGGTCATTGCCTTCAACGCGCTGACGCTATGGACCATGGTGACGATTTCGGTGGAATGGGCGCGCCACGGCGCCTTTTCGGCCAAGGGTTTCGGCAAGACCACCCTGAACGTGCTGAAGAATCCGCTGGTCTCGGCCATCCTGCTCGGCGTCGCCTACGGCATGACCGGCTTGCCGCTGCCTTATCTGGTCAAGGAGCCGCTCAACCTGATTTCCGCCGCTACCATGCCGCTGGCGCTGGTGGCGCTGGGCATGGGCCTGGCCGAATACGGCATCAAACAGGGCTGGCAGATCAGCGCCGGCATCACCGTGGTGAAGCTGATCATCCAGCCGCTGGTGGTCTGGGGCATTGCCGTGCTGATCGGCCTGCCGACGCTGGAAACACGCACCGTCGTGCTGCTTGCCTCCATCTCCACCGGCATCAATGTCTATCTGATGTCGCGCCAGTTCAAGAGCATCGAAGGCCCCGTTGCCTCCGCGCTGGTGCTGACCACCCTGGTCGCAGCCCTGACCGTGCCGCTGCTGCTGACCCTGACGGAGTAAGAACACCATGTTGCTATTGCGCACCGCCGCCATTCGCCGCCTTGAAGCGCGCCACCTTGCCACGGCGCAGCCGCCGCTGATGGAACAGGCCGGGCTGGCGGCGGCCGACCTTGCGTGCGAGATCGTCGGTGAGGCCCGGGCCCGCATCCTCATTCTCGCCGGGCCGGGCAATAACGGCGGCGACGCCTATGTCTGCGCCAAGCACCTCAAGGCACGCGGCCACGCCATCACCTTGTGCAGCAGCGCGCCCG
>DATMSM010000078.1:0-14698 GCA_035565355.1 Rhodocyclaceae bacterium | reverse complement strand
GGTACAAGCCAGCCCCATCGTGCCCAAGCCGCGCGCCGCCGCCAAGACGGAAACCTATAGCGTGGTGGTCAACAATGTCCGGGCCCAGGAACTGCTCTTCGCCCTGGCCCGCGATGCCAAGATCAACGTAGACATCCATCCCGGCATTCAGGGCACGGTCACGCTGAACGCCATCGACCAGACCTTGCAACAGTTGCTGACGCGCATTTCCAAGCAGGTAGACATGCGCTGGGAACTTGACGGCGCCAACCTCACGGTCATGCCAGACTCGCCCTTCCTGCGCACCTACAAGGTCGACTATGTCAACATGAGCCGCGACGCCACCACCACGGTGTCCGCCAATTCGCAGATCACCAGCGGCATTGCCGGCAGTGCCGGCGCCAGCGGTGGCGGCGGCTCCATGCAGGCCAGCGGTGCTGCCGGCAATGTGTCGGTGACCAAGGTGGACAACAAGGTCAGCAATCACTTCTGGGCGTCGCTGGAAAAAAACATCAAGGACCTGCTGCGCGAAACCGACAAGCTGCTGCCCGAAGGCTCGAGCGAAACCACCATCGAGCGCAGCGACCAGCAAAGCACCACCGGCACCGGTGCCGTCGCCAGCACCGTCAGCCGCGCAGTTCGCGCCGTCACACCCCAAGGCATCGCCGGCAGCCCCAATCCCGCGAGCATGCAGCAGGACGAAACGACGGTCACGCGCCGCGCCACCTTCCGCGAAGCGGCCTCGGTCATCGTCAACGCAGAAACCGGCATCGTCACCGTGCGCGCCACCGGCCGCCAGCACGAAAAGATCCAGGAGTTCCTCGATCAGGTCACGGCCAGCGCCCGCCGCCAGGTCATGATAGAAGCGACCATCGTCGAGGTTGATCTCAACGATAGTTATCAACAAGGAATCGACTGGTCACGTACCCGAGCGGCAGACGACTCTGGATTCACACTATCTGCACCGACAACATCAAATACCGCCAACCAGGGCAATCCTTTCCAGCTGACCTACTTGAACAAGAAAAACCCACTGGATATCAATATTGCCCTCCGGCTACTGGAACAGTTCGGTAACGTCAAGGTCCTGTCCAGCCCGCGCCTTTCCGTACTCAACAACCAGTCCGCACTACTCAAGGTGGTGGAGAATAAAGTTTATTTCACGGTGCGAGCCGACGTCGCCGCTGGCAATGTAAATAGCGGGCCGACCAAAGCAGTGACCACCACGCCGCAATCGGTTTCGGTCGGCCTGGTCATGACAGTCACGCCGCAGATCAGCGAAAGCAGTTCGATCATCTTGAACGTGCGCCCCTCGATCACCAGTATCTCGAACTACATTCCCGATCCCAGCCCCGAGCTGCGTGACTCCACCGGCGCGCGGATTTCCAATCAGATTCCCGAAATCAAAACCCGCGAAATGGAATCCGTTATGCGGGTGGAGGACGGTGAGATCGCCGTGCTCGGCGGGCTGATGCAAGAGCGCGCTGAATACAACACGGGCCGGGTTCCGGGGGCGGGCGCCCTGCCTTTCTTCGGTGAAATTTTCACCAGCCGCAACAACTTGGTGGGCAAGTCCGAATTGGTTATCTTTCTGCGCCCGGTGGTCATCCGCGATCCGAGCGTGAATGGTGACTACCGGAGGCTGCGCGACTCGCTGCCCACCGAGGGCATGTTCACTCCGCCGCCACGTGCCCTGCCCTTCGGTATCACCGGCAACACCGACGGAGCCCGCTAGGCATGAGCCTGCTCATGGATGCCCTGCGCAAGGCGGAAGAGGCCAAGCGCGCTGCCACCCAGAGCGAGCACACCGCGCCTGCCGCCCCCCCGTCCGCCGCCAACACCGAGCCGGAAAGCGTTGCCAGCGCGATGCAGGAACTCGGGCTGGAACCGTTGGAAGCGCCTGCACCAGCACCCGAGCCTCCGCCTGCGCATACGGCCGCGCAAAGCAATGCGGTCAGCGGTGCCGCGCAGCGCCACGCGGCGCAAAACGCCTTTGCGGCAAAACGCCCCCCACGCCGTCCCGAGGACAAGGCTTTCGCGTTTGCACTGGCGGGGGTCGCCGGGCTCGCGGCGCTGGGCATCGGCGCCTACCTATGGTGGCAGATGCAAGGCCACAGCAGCCTGAGCAGCCCATCGACTGCGACCGCGCCGCTGGCGGCAGCGACGGCACTTCCACCCCTACCCGCCGCCCCAAACGATGTGCCAACGGCTGCGCCGGCTGCGACAACAAGCACCCGCCCCGCCTTCGCCATGCTGCCCGACACCGACGCGGTCGAACGCAGCGAAACGCGTACCACAACCACGCCACCCGCCGCCAGCCCGGTGCGCGTCACGCGCAGCCCGGCGCGCGTAAACCCCTTGCTGGAGCAGGGTTACACGGCCTTGCAGCAGGGCAACCTGACGCAGGCGCAGCAGGCCTATGAACGCATGCTCGCTGCCGACGCAAGGAATGCCGACGCACTCTACGGCCTCGCTGCCATTGCCCTGCAGCGCCAGCAGCCCGGCCTGGCGGAAGACTACTATTTGCGCATCCTTGAATCTGACCCACGCGATGCCTATGCCCACGCCGGGCTGACCGGCTTGCGCGGGCGCAACGCTGGCGGCAACAGCGAAAGCCGGCTCAAGACACTGATCGCCGATCAGCCAGATGTGGCCCCGCTGCATTTCGCGCTCGGCAACCTCTACGCGCAGGAGCAGCGCTGGCGCGACGCGCAGCAGTCATATTTCCTCGCCTACCAGAACGACAGCAGCAATCCGGACATCGCCTTCAATCTGGCGGTGAGCCTGGATCAGCTCCACCAGAACAGACAGGCCGCCCAGTACTACAGCGAGGCCCTGCGCCTGCGCAGCAGCCAGCCCGGCGCCTTCAATCGCGAACAGGTGCAGGCTCGCCTGCGCGAACTCCAGACGACGAGTGCGGCGCAATGAACTCGCCGCAACCGAAACAGCACCGGCCTATCGGCCAGATCCTCATCAATCAAGGATTGATCAGCGAGGATCAGCTGCGTATCGTCCTGCTGGAGCAGATGCGCTCCAACCAGCCGCTGGGCAAGCTGCTGGTCAAACACGGCTTCGTATCGGAAGCGACGCTGCGCGATGCGCTGGGCGAATCGCTGGGCCAACGCGCGGTGGACCTTGCCCACGTCATCGTCGATGCCTCTGCGCTGCAACTGGTACCGCTCGATGTGGCGCGCCGTCATCGCACCATTCCGCTCGACTACGATCGCGACGAGCGCCGTCTGACGATCGCCATCGCCGATCCGAACAACCTCGTCGCGCTCGACAAGCTGCGCAGCATCGCGCCGCACGAGATCGAGATCGACACTCTGCTCGCCAGCGAATCCGATATCGCGCGCGCCATCGACCAGTACTACGGTCACGAGCTGTCCATCGACGGCATCCTGCACGAGATCGAGACCGGCGAGATCGACTACCGCTCGCTGGCCAATGCAGTCGACGAATACAGCCAGCCGGTGGTACGCCTGATCGATGCGCTGCTCACCGATGCGGTCAAGGCAGACGCCTCCGACATCCACTTCGAGCCGGAAGACAGCTTCCTGCGCATCCGCTACCGCACCGACGGCATCCTGCGCCAGATCCGCGCCCTGCACAAATCCTACTGGGCGGCGATGGCGGTGCGCATCAAGGTGATGAGCGGCATGAATATCGCCGAGACGCGCGCTCCGCAGGACGGGCGCATTTCGCTCAACATCAGCGGGCGCGCCATCGATTTTCGCGTGTCGGCACAGCCGACCATACACGGCGAGAACATCGTACTGCGCATACTCGACCGCCAAAAAGGCATCGTCCCACTTGATGGCCTCGGCCTCGACGAGGCGCAGATCGCCCAGGTGCAACGCATGGTGGCCCGACCCGAGGGCATCATTCTTGTCACCGGTCCAACCGGCAGCGGCAAGACCACTACGCTCTACTCCATCCTCAACCACATCAACCAGGAGGGCGTGAACATCATGACCCTGGAAGATCCGGTCGAGTATCCGCTGCCCATGGTGCGCCAGACCTCGGTCGCCGAGGTCTCCAAGCTCGACTTCGCCAACGGTATCCGCTCCATGATGCGGCAGGACCCGGACGTTATCCTAGTCGGCGAAATCCGCGACGAGGACACCGCCGACATGGCCCTGCGCGCGGCCATGACCGGCCACCAGGTCTACTCCACGCTGCACACCAATTCAGCCATCGGTGCGATTCCGCGCCTGCTCGACATTGGTGTGCTGCCGGACATCATGGCCGGCAACATCATCGGCGTGATTGCACAACGGCTGGTACGCCGCCTGTGCCCGCATTGCCGCACCGGCTATCAGCCGAGCACAGCAGAAGCGCGCATTCTCGGCATCGCCGCGGACGCGCCCCCCGTGATCTATCGCGCTGGCAGCTGCGAGCACTGCAACTACCGGGGCTATCGCGGCCGCCTCGCCATCATGGAGGTACTGCGCATGGACGGCGACATCGACGAGCTAATCGCCCGCCGCGCCACCGCCCGCGAAATACGCAATGCCGCCAATGCCAAGGGCTTCCGCAGCCTTGCCGACGACGCTGCACGGCGCATTCTGGAGGGCATCACCTCCATCGAGGAAGTCGGCCGCGTCATCGATCTGACGGAGCGCCTGTAGTGCCGATCTATGCCTACAAGGCGGTCAACCCCGCCGGGCGCAAGATGCACGGCCGCATGGATGCCGTCAACGAGGTCGACCTGGAAATGCGCCTCAAGCGCATGGATCTCGATTTCATCAACGGCAAGCCGATCACGCGGCGCGCCATTTTCGGCGGCAATGTTCCACGGCGCGAGCTCATCAACTTCTGCTTCCATCTGGAACAGCTATTACGTGCCGGAGTCCCCATTCTGGAAGGACTGGCCGACCTGCGCGACAGCCTCGAACATCCGCGCTTTCGTGAAATCCTGGCCGGTCTGATCGAGAGCATCGAAGGCGGCCGCACGCTTTCCTCCGCCATGGGCGACTACCCCCAGGCCTTCGACGAGATCTTCCGCAACCTCACGCATGCGGGCGAGGAAACTGGCAACCTGCCGGACATCCTGCAGAAGATTTTCGAAGATCTCAAGTGGCAGGACGAGCTGGCCGCCCACACCAAGAAGCTCCTGATGTATCCGAGCTTCATGCTGGCAGTCATCATTCCGGTCATCTTCTTCATGATGATCTATCTGGTGCCCAAGCTGACGACCTTCATCCGCAACACGGGCCAGGAAATTCCGCTGCAAACGCGGCTGCTAATGGCACTCTCCGAAATCTTCACGGCCTACTGGCCGCTGCTGGCGACCCTGCCGATTGTCGCCGTGCTGGCCCTCGTTGTCGCCGTCCGCACCCGCCCGGCGGTACGCTACCGTTTCCACGCGCTGCTGCTGCGCCTGCCGGTCGGCGGCGACATCCTGCGCAAGATCGTGCTGTCGCGCTTTGCTAGCACCTTCGCCATGATGTATGCCTCCGGCATATCAGTCATCGAGACCCTGCGCATCACCGAACATGTCGTCGGCAATGCGGTCGTGCGCGAAGCCATCCATGACGCCGGCCAGCGCATCGAGGAAGGACAGAACATCACGCTGGCCTTCCAGAGCGTGGGCATGTTTCCACCGCTGGTGATCCGCATGCTGCGCGTCGGCGAGAACAGCGGCGCCCTCGACACAGCGCTGAAGAATGTCTCCTACTTCTACAACCGCGACGTGCGCGAATCGATAGAACGCCTGCAGACCCTGATCGAACCTGTACTGACCGTCATCATCGGCTGCCTGCTGGGCTGGGTGATCCTTTCCGTCCTAGGTCCGATCTACGACCTGATCACCAAGCTGAAGTACTAGGCCGCCATGACGGAACGTCGCACCCTCATCCTCACCACGCAAAGTCTGTCGGTCTGGCACTGGCAGCACAACAACGCGGACCGGGAATGCGAATTCAGCCTCGGCGAAAGCGGCCAGGCCGAGTTTCGTCTCTGGTTGCAGGCGCATCTGCACACTCTGTTCCACCTGCTGGTCGATCTTCCGGACGAAGGCTTCCACCAGGAATCGCTGCCCCATGTCAGCGGCCCGGACCGCAAGGCACTCCTGCAGCGCAAGCTTAATCAGCATTTCTTCGGCACACCCTTCAGTCTGGTGCGCTCGCTCGGTCGTGAAAAACAGGGGCGCCGCGATGAGCATTTCCTGTTTGCCGCGCTGACCCGCCCGCAGGCGCTGGAGCCCTGGCTAGCGGCCATGCATGAGGCGGGCGTCGCCGTCGTCGGCATACACTCGCCAGCCCTGCTCCTGCCGACCGTCCTGCCGCCGGGTGCCGCCACTGAGCCGCGCCTGATCCTCATCACGCTGGGCAGCGGCGGCCTGCGCCAGAGCTACTTCGAGTATGGCCAGTTGCGCTTCTCCCGGCTCAAGCCCTTGACCGGGCACGGCATCGACGAAGCCGCCGTGAATATCTACGGCGAGGCGGTGCGTATCTACCAGTATCTGCTCGGCCAGCGCGTACTCGCGCGCGGCAATCGGGTGCCGGTGCTCTGCCTTGCCAATCCGGCCCACTTTGAACTCCTGCAGCGCGCCTGCGTAGATACCGATGAGCTGGCCTTCAGCTTTGGCGATCTGCTCCAGGTGGCGCGGGCGCGGCAACTGCCCTCGGTTCCGCTCGACTCCAGCACGGACGCGCTGCTCGTGCATCTGCTCTCGCGCCAGCGCGCGCCGGTACAGTTCGGCAACGACCAGGCCCGTCTCCACTATCGGCGCTGGCACTGGCGCCGCCTGATCGCCCAGGGCTCACTGGCCATGCTGGCACTGGCCGGCCTGTTTGCCCTCGCCGCAGCCCTTGCTGTGTGGCGCAACCATCAGCGCGAAACCGAAGCGCTGCTGGCCGCAGCCCAGACGCAGCAGCGCTACGACGCACTGGTGCGCTCATTGCCGGGCATTCCCATCAGCCCGGAACAGTTGCAACAACTGAGCGAGGCATGGCAAGGCCTGCGTGCCGACACCCCCGACCTGACCGCCTCGCTGCACACCCTCAGCACCGCGCTGCAAGAGAATCCCCAGCTCGAACTACAGGCACTGGACTGGCGCCTCGCCGCCAGTCCGGACGACGCAGCCGGCGCGGCGATACCGAGCGCGCACCCAGCGTGGCTGGTTATGGACATCGAACTGCAGATGCCCTCCCGCCTGGGACCGAACCGGCGCGCGCAGAACGAAGCCGTCGAGCGCTTCACTGCAGCACTCCGACATGACGCCGGGGACAATGTGCGGGTGTTGCAACAGCCTTTCGATCCGGACTCGGCCAAGGCCCTCAAGGGCAGCAGCGAAGCCTGGGCCGGCCGCGAAGTGCTGCGCTTTTCCGTACGCTACTGGCGCAGGGAGGGCGCATGAGCCCGTTCCGCACCGAACTCCGCATCCTGCGCTGGCCCTTGCTGGGGCTGGCACTCAGTCTACTGGCGGCAGTCCTGGCCGGCCTCGCCGCGCAACAGTTCGCTCGCCAGGCGGAACAAAAAGCCACCGCCGCCGAACTCGCCGCCGCCCGCAGCCGTGACGCCACCCAGCGGCTGCAACGCGAGGAGCAGACCATACGCGCCCAGATCGCCGCCTACCAGGCGCTCGTCGCACGCGGCATCGTCGGCCCGGAACGGCGTCTGGACTGGGTCGAACTGATGCGTAGCATCCAGCACGAGCGCAAACTGCTCGGCCTGGAGTACGAAATCCAGCCGCGCCAGCCCTGGCCGGGCATGCCGTCGACAACAGGCGGTCATGCCTTCATGTACAGCACGGTCAAGGTGCAGATCCCCCTTCTGCACGAAGAGGACCTGCTGCGCTTTCTCGGCGACGTGCATGCCAGCGCCGCCGCCTTCACCCGCCTGCGCAGCTGCCAGCTGCAGCGCATTCCCGCACGGCCAGACGAGGGCAATCTGGCGCCGCATATCAATGCCGAATGCCAGATGGACTGGATCACGCTGATGCCGGAGCAGGCTGCAAGATGAAACGCCTCTTTCTCCTTTTCGCCTGTGGCCTGGGCCTGAACGCGCTGGCGCAGACGGGCCCCGGCCAGCCGGCGGCAGCAGAAATACCGGGCAAGCTCTTCCTCAGCCCGGAAAAGCGCCATTCGCTCGACCGCCAGCGCCAGCTCAATCTGAGCGAAGATGATGGGCTGGACAACGAAAATCTCAGGCTGGACGGTGTGCTCCAGCGCAGTAACGGCTATAACAGTATCTGGATCAACCAGCGCATGCAGCCGCAGGCGCAAGGGAGGGCCGGAGCGGACGCCTCAAGTAGCCCGGTCGAAATCGAACAAGGCCGGCAGATCCGTCTCCAGGTCGGCGAGTCCGTCAACCGCAACACCCAGGAGCGCAAGAATGTGCTTCCGCCCGATGCGATACGGTCAGACAAACGCCACTAGACGCCAGCAAGGCGGCTATGTGCTCGTCATCATGCTCGTGATCATCGTCACGGGCAGCCTCTATGGCCTGCTCGACCGGCTCAATGTCAACGCCGCCGAAACCTCGCGCGTCACTGCCACCAACAATTCGCTCAAACAGGCACGCGAAGCGCTGCTGGCCTACGCCGCTATGCACAAGGGCCTGTTGCCCTGCCCCGACATGGCGAGTGACGATGTGCTTGCCACGATGATCGGCACCGGCGCAGGCGCCTGCAGCAGCAATGGCAGCATAGGCTTGCTGCCGGTCCGCAACCTGGGACTGCCCGACCTGCGGGACGGCGACGGCAACTGCCTCTGGTATGCGCTATCCGGCACCCATAGGATCAATGGCAGCCTAGCGCCCACCGACAGCACCGTAGCGCAGTACGAAGTACTCGATACTCTCGGAACCGCGCTGGTCAGTAAAACCGGCACAGAAAAGGGGGCGGCCGCCATTATTCTGGCGCCCGGGGTGGCGACCGAGGCTCAGGCGCGAACCCCCGTCGCCTACAAATCATGCGGCACTGACTCATCCCAAGCCAACACCCATCTCGAATCCACCAGCACGCAATTCACCACGGGCACGCTCAAGAGCGCGACGGGGATTCTACTCAAAAACGATCAGCTGACCTGGCTGACGGCCTCGCAGGTTTGGCAACTGGCCAAAAAACTTACGCCTGACGACAATCCTTCTTGCGACGATGACGGCGACGATTGCGATGATGACTAGGCCGGGTAAGGGCTTTACCCTGACCGAGCTCGCCGTCGTGCTCGTGATTGTCAGTCTCTTGATGGGGGGCTTGCTGATTCCGCTCGGGGCACAGCAAGAAATCGAAAAGCGTCGGGCCACAGAGCAGCAGCTCAACAATATCCGCGAGGCCCTGATCACATTTGCGACCGTCAATCTCCGTCTCCCCTGCCCCGACACCAATAGCGACGGTCTTGAGGATGTACCCTGCACCACCAACGCTGTCCGGGACGGCGGCCTGCCCTGGAAAACCATGGCGATTGCAGAACTCGATGCATGGAGCGGAAGCTGGCTCTACCGGATCGAACGGGACTATGCCGATACCGCCACGCTGAAATCACGGATACTGCTTGACGGCGCCGAGTGCTCTTATGCAAACACCGCCTTTCGCTTCGACTGCATAGACGTCCAAAACAACGCGGGCGTTCGCCTCAACAGTGACCGCGAGCACCCGATTGCCATCATTTACTCGACCGGCCCCAATCGCCAAGCCGATGGCCACAATGCCAGTTACGAGGCGACGCGTAGCCTCACGCCAACCTATCAGTCGGACGTGCCCGGCGCAAACTTCGATGATCTCCTGATCTGGGTGAATCGGAGCAGCCTGATCTCCCCCCTGATCGCCCAAGGACAACTCCCTTGACCGTGGCAGACCAGCCTGCCACACTCCTTGACAATGGCATATCCGAAACTGTGACCGGTTGCGGCAATGGATACAACAATTTCTAACGGCTTCCTGACGCGGCTCAAGCAGGCCGGCATCACGCCGGACGATGACGAGCGCGAACGCCTCAACAAGACGCTGCTGGTATTTGCCACCGGCCTCATCTGCATTACCTCTGCACTCTGGCTGCTGATTTACGGTGCCCTCGGCTCCAGCCTGTCCAGCACTCTGCCCTTCATCTACCAGTTGCTGCTGACCTTCAATCTGGTCAACTACATCCGCACCGGCAACTTCCCCCGCTTCCGCAGCAGCCAGCTGGCGCTGTTCCTGCTCGCGCCCTTTGTGATGCAGTGGGCCATCGGCGACTTCATCAATTCCAGCGGCGTGATTCTCTGGGGTCTGCTTGGCCCCTTCGGCGCCATGGTCTGCCTGGGCACGCGCGAATCGGTCGGCTGGTTCCTCGCCTGGGTGGGGCTGACGCTGCTGTCGGGCCTCGGCAACCTGATTCCAGTGTCCAGTCTGGACATCCCCATGCGCACCAGCATCGGCTTCTTTGCACTCAACTTCATCGCGGTTGCCTCCATCATCTTCATCCTCCTGCGCTATTCCATCCTGGAGAAGGAAAAGGTCAGCGCCCGCCTTGCCGATGCCCATCTGCAACTGGTCCGCGAACAGCAGCGCTCCGAACGCCTGCTCCTCAACATCCTGCCGGCGCCGGTGGCGGCACGCCTCAAGGACGCCAGCGAGGATGTCATTGCCGACGGCTTCGACTATGCCTGCGTCATGTTCGCCGACATCGTCAATTACACCCAGGTCGCCGCGCACCTGTCACCTCACGATGTCTTTGCCATCCTCAACCGGGTTTTTTCGGCCTTCGACGGACTGGTCGAGCAATACGGCCTGGAGAAGATCAAGACCATAGGCGACGCCTACATGGTGGCGGGCGGGCTCAATCTCGATACGGCACGACATGTGCATGTCATGGCCGAACTGGCGCTCGCCATGCGCGCCCTGCTGCGCGACAACCCTGAGGTGAACCCGGCCGGGCTGGAATTGCATATCGGCATTGCCACCGGGCCCGTCATCGCTGGTGTGCTCGGCAAGAACAAATTTGTCTACGACCTGTGGGGCGATACCGTCAATGTGGCCAGTCGCGTGACCGAGGAAGCCCAGGCCAAGCAGATACTCTGCGATCAGGAAACCCGCCGCATCCTTGGCGACACCGAGTTCCGCTTCGCGCCACCGATAGAACGCACGCTGCGCGGCCGCGGGCCGACCTCGTTACACGAGTTGCTGGCCCGGCACCCCGCACTGGCGCAGCCGCCCATCCAAGTCTGAACATGGCACAAATTCAGCGAATATGAAACTTTATTCCAGCTCTCTGGCCAGTGACCCGCTGCCTCAAGGATTTGCCGGCCTATGTTGCAAAATTCCCGAATATCAGGCGCTAAACGACCTACGGAAGACAAGATGAAATATCGCCTTCTGGTATCCTTTCTGCCAATTCCATTAAAAAACAGCAGCACTCATCCGAGGAGGGTCGCCATGCGACAGCAACAACGCGGTTTCACGCTGATCGAAATCGCTATCGTTCTGGTCATTATTGGCTTGCTGCTTGGCGGCGTACTGAAGGGCCAGGAGCTCATCACCCAGGCCAAGATCAAGAATGTGGCCAATGACATGAACGGCGTCTCGGTTGCCATCTATGCCTATCAGGATCGCTACAAGCGCCTGCCAGGCGATGACAACGCGGCCACCGCACGCTGGACAACAATTGCCCTCAAGCAGGGGAACGGCAACAGTCAGATCGCAGGAACCTACAACTCTGTCGACGACGACGACGAAACGCGCATTTTCTGGTCGCACCTGCGTTTTTCCGGGTTGATCAGCGGCCCTACGGACACGGTTGCGAACGCCTCCTCCCAACCCACCAATGCCGCCGGCGGCATTACCGGCGTGCAACAGAGCGCGCTCGGCATGGGTGGCTTGGTGATCTGCAGCGGCAAGCTACCGGCCAAGATTGCCCAGGCCGTAGACTCACAATTCGACGATGGTGTGGCTGGCACGGGCAGCGTGCGCGCTATCGTGGATGCCGGGGTACCGACGACCGCTGTACCAGCGGCAGTCAACAACGCGATCCCGAACTATGTGGACGACAACAGCAGTCTCTACGTCGTCTGCAAGACCATCTGAGCCAGCTCTTGCCCCATAACAAAAGCCCGCTTCGGCGGGCTTTTGTTTTTTGCGACTACTTCCCTGTCAGCAACAGTGATTCCGCCGCCACCACAGCGGACTCGCTGCCCATCAGCAGGATGGTGTCGCCGATCTGAAGCTTTTCCTCCGGCCCGACCGCACCCGTGCCGCCGTGGCGGCGGACTGCGGAAAGACCGGCGCCGGTGTCGGCCAGATTGATATCGGCCATGCGCCGTCCGAGCGCATGGGCGCCGGAAGGCAGGTGCACCGCATGCAGACGCGCCTGCTCCGCCTCCGGCATGGCTGGGGGATCGTCATAGCTGCTGCCGACGAAGGCGCCGCGGAATACCGAATAATGCTGTTCGCGCGTGTTGCGCAAGCGCTTGATGACGCGCGACATGGGCACCCCCAGCAGGGCCAGCGCATGGGTGGACAACATGATGCCGGACTCCAGCGCCTCGGGCACGACCTCGGCGGCACCGGCGGCAATCAGCCGCCCGACATCGCCCTCCTCGGCGGTGCGCACCACCACCGGCAGCTCCGGCCGCAAGGCATGCGCGTGATGGAGGATTTTCATCGCCACATGCGTGTCGGCGAAGGTTATGACGAGTACGTCGGCACGCATGATGCCCGCGGCAATCAGCGTCTCGCGCCGTGAACAATCGCCGAAGACGGCCGGCTCACCTTGCTGCGTGGCGTTGGCGACGCGCTCCGGATCGTTGTCGAGTGCCACGATGGTGAGCTGTTCGTTTTCCATGAAGCGCACCAGATGCTGGCCGGTACGTCCGTAGCCGCAGACGATGACGTGCTTGGTGGCTTCCAGCGTCTGGGCCGCCAGATTAGTGAGCTGCATCGAGCGCGCCAGCCATTCGGCCGCCACAAAGCGCATGACGATGCGATCGCTGAAAAGCACGACAATCGGCGCCAGCAGCAACGACAGCACCAGCGCAGCCAGCACGATCTGTAGTTGATGAGGTTCAAGCAGTTGCACTTCGCTGATCTGCGCCATCAGCACAAAACCGAATTCGCCGCCGGCGCATAACCACAAGCCGGTCCGCAAGGCGGTGCCGGGGCTGGATCCAAGCAGTCGCGACAGGCCCCAGCTCACGCCGAGCTTGCCGCCCACGAGCAGCACCAGGAAGCCGAGCACCCAGAAGAAGTTCTCCGCCACCACATGCAGGTCGAGATAGGTACCGATGGTGATAAAAAAGAGGCCGAGCAGCACGTCGCGGAAGGGCTTGATGTCGTCTTCGACCTGATACCGATACTGGGTCTCGGAAATCAGCATGCCGGCCAGGAAGGCACCCAGCGCCAGCGACAAGCCGGCCAGCTCGGTGACATAGGCCAGACCCAGCGTGATGAGCAGCACATTGAGGACGAACAGCTCGGCCGACTTGGTGCGCGCCACGATGAAGAACCAGGCACGCATCAGGCGCTGGCCGAGGAAGATCACGACGGTCAGCACGATCACCGCCTTGATGCCGGCGTACAACATCTTCTCGGCAAGCTCCGAGGCCGGGCTGGACAGCGCCGGCACCAGAATCAGCAGCGGCACCACGGCCAGATCCTGGAACAGGAGTACGCCCATGACCTCGCGGCCGTGCGGCGACTCAAGCTCGAGTCGCTCGGCCAACAGCTTGGAGAGCACGGCGGTGGACGACATGCACAAGGCCCCCCCGAGTGCGATGCCCGCATGCCAGGGCAGGCCGGCCAGCATCACCAGCACTCCGCTCAGAACCATGGTGCCGACCACCTGGGCCAAGCCGAGCCCGAACACCAGCCGCTTCATGCGATACAGACGCGCCAGCGAAAACTCTAGGCCGATCGAGAACATCAGGAAAACCACGCCGAACTCCGCCAGATGGCGGGCGCCTACACTATCTGCGCCGATGTTCAGCGCATGCGGCCCGACCACGATGCCGACCAGCAGATAGCCAAGAATGGAGGGCAGATTGAGAGTGCGAAACACCACCACCACCAGGACGGCGGCGGCAAGCAGGACCAGGGCAAGCTGCAGGGTATGCGAGGACATGAATACGGGACGGCGTAGGTGAGCGGTTTGTTATAATCCTGCCGCTATATTGATAGGGATTTTAGCGATGCCGGCTTAGGCATCGATATTTTTTTGCTCTCAGAGCCCGCCCCGCCGATGAATCAATCCCGCCAGCAGCTTCCCCCCGCCGAACGTGTCCTGGAAATGGCGCGCCGCACCCTGCGTATCGAGGCCGAAGCTGTCAGCGCCCTTGCAGAACGCCTGAGCGGCGATGCCGGCCAGGACTTCGTCGCCGCGACGCACCTCATCCTTGGCTGCCCTGGCCGCGTCATCGTCTCGGGCATAGGCAAGTCCGGCCATATCGCCCGCAAGATTGCCGCCACCTTGGCCAGCACCGGCACGCCTGCCTATTTCGTGCATGCGGCCGAAGCCATCCACGGCGATCTCGGCATGATCACCCGCGATGACGTCGTCATTGCCATCTCCAATTCGGGCGGTACCGAGGAATTGCTGTCCATCGCCGCCATGCTCAAGCGCGAAGGCGGCAAGCTGATCGCCATGACCGGCAATGCGGCCTCTGCCCTGGCGCGCGACGCCGACGTCCACCTCGACGCCAAAGTTGCCGAAGAGGCCTGCCCCCTGCAGCTGGCGCCGACTTCGAGCACGACGGCGGCGCTGGCGCTGGGCGACGCGCTTGCCGTTGCCCTGCTTGACGCCCG
>DATMSM010000077.1:0-57923 GCA_035565355.1 Rhodocyclaceae bacterium | reverse complement strand
GACGGGGTGCCGACACGGCCGGCAGGGGGGGCCGCGGGTATCCCTGTGTTGGGCGTGGCCGGCTGGGCGGGCGGCAAGGGTTGTGCGGATGTCGGCGGCAGCGGCGGCTGGCCGGTGCCATATGGCGGATTGGTCTGGGATGGACTGGTCTGCGCTGCGACGGGCGCCACGAGCGCGGTGGCGAATGCCGCCACCGCAGAAACAGCGGGTATTACGAGCCGGGTTCTCATCGGGACCTCCTTGCATGGGTTGATGCCGGAACAATGGCATCTATCCACTTAGCCAACGAGGTGCCCGCTCGGGGGCTGTGTCGCGCTGCTTCAGTTCTTGGGCTTGCGACCCGGTGCGGCCGGCGGGACGTAGCCGGACAGGCGGCAGAGGATCTCGTGCACGGGCTTGCCTTCGGTATAGCGGGTGACGCTGCAGCAGGCTATCTGGCCGCTGGCGGAGAGAACGTCGATCGAGTTGCGAACCACGCCCAGGCCCAACCCCAGCGCATGGGCGATCTCTGCATCGCGGATCTGGCCGTGCTTCTTGATGTGCTGAAAGATGGTGGCGGTGGACATGGTCTGACTCCTTTTAGAAGCGAGCGCCGGGAGAGGGGCGACCCTCGATGTGGCGGAAGGTGATACGTCCTTTAGTGAGGTCGTATGGCGAAATTTCAAGAGAGACCTTGTCCCCGGCGAGGATGCGGATGTGGTGCTTACGCATCTTGCCGGCACTGTAGGCGACCAGCTCATGGCCGTTGTCCAGGGTGACGCGGTAACGCGAGTCCGGCAGGACTTCGGTCACGACACCGTGCATTTCAAGTAGTTCTTCCTTGGCCATATAGGCTCCTGTGGCTGAAAACAATGAGCGGACAAACGCTCCAGACATAGGCACAACAAAAAGCCCTGCACAGGGCAGGGCTTGTGACGGGGGCCTGCGGCCCGGTCGGGGCGCGAAACGTCAGTTCTTGGGCTTGCGGCCCGGGGCGGCCGGCGGCACATAGCCGGACAGGCGGCAGAGGATTTCGTGCACTGGCTTGCCTTCATCGTAGCGCGTGACGCTGCAGCAGGCGATTTGGCCCGTGGCGGACAGGTCGTCCAGAGAGCTGCGGACGGCACCCAGCTTGAGGCCCAACGCGTGCGCGATTTCGGCGTCGCGGATTTGGCCGTGCTTCTTGATGTGCTGAAGAATGGAAGCGGTCGTCATGTCTCAAGTTTCCTGAAAAACGGGGCCAGGCCCCGGATGGGGCGAGCTTCAAGACGGCGGGGATGGTGCGGATAGCTTGGCCCGGAAGTCGGGCAAGACCGGACTAGGGCCTTACTTGAGGATCGCAGACACGCCATTATGCGCGCTTTATCCTTGAATTTCAAGGAAAATTTAGTTTTCCCTGTATTGGCGGGGCTTATGTTCCGCTATAGCCGGGGTCGTCCAGGCTGCGTCCCCACAGCTCTGAGGGGGTGCCGACGACGCGTTTCAGGGCTTCTTTGGCCTGGGCGGTGGTCACCGGGATCTTGAAGGAAATGCTGCGGATAGCGCGTTCGCCCGGGAGGCGATACAGCCAGGTGCGACGACGTACGATCATGATGCCTCCTGCTTGCATGTAACCAGGGACCTGCTCGACTCAGGCTAACCGCGCCTGATGACAGCTTCGCACACGCCACGGTGCTGAAAGGGCCTAAATGCAGGTGAATTCCGGCACTCCTCCGAGCCTGCGGCAGGCACCGGGAACCGGCCTTGCTCTCTCTAGGGTTCATACCACCGAAGGGAGAACCTTATGCCCCAAGCTCACCTTGCCTCCTGCATTGCTGCCTGCCAGGCCTGCGCATGGGCCTGTGACCGCTGTGCCCATGCCTGCCTGCATGAGGCCAACGTCAATGCGATGGCCGATTGCATCGCCCTCGATATCGACTGTTCGGAAATCTGTCGCCTGGCGGCGGCCTGCATGGCGCGCAACAGCCGTATGGTCTCCTTTATCTGCGAGGCCTGTGCCGAGATTTGTGAGCACTGCCAGGAAGAGTGCGGCAAATACCAGATGGACCATTGCAAGGCCTGTGCGGAGGCCTGTCGGCTGTGCGCGGAGGCCTGTCGGGGCGTCGTGACCCGCTGCGCGAATATCCCGCAGCACGACAGCCCCAGCGCGGTGGTCGCCGGCCTGCGCCAGTAGACCTCTTGCCGCCTAGGGATTTCCCTAGGCCACTATCAGGATGTCCTGATTGTTCCTTGTCTTATGCCCTCATAAGCTCGACCGCGAGGCTTGCGGTTCGGGCCATAAACGGAGGAGCAAAGCATGGACAAGAAATCATCGGGGCTGTCGCTGGGGCGGCGCGAATTTCTCATGGCGTCGAGTGCATTGGCCGGGGCAGGTGTGCTGCCGTTTGGTGGCTTGGGTAATGCATTTGCCGCACCGAGCCGTCTGGCCCGGTCGACGCGCGGCATGGTCACCAGCCCGCACAGTCTTGCCAGCGAGGCCGGACTGGAGGTCCTGAAACGCGGCGGCACGGCAGTCGAGGCACTGATTGCCGTGGGTTCCACCCTGTGCGTGACCTATCCGCACTTCACCGGTCTGGGCGGTGATGCCTTCTGGGTGCTGAGCAACAAGGAAGGCAACGTGCACACCATCTCCGGCATCGGCCAGGCGGCGATGCAGTATCCGAACTATCAGGGCAGCATTCCGGTGCGCGGCCCCGGCTCCATGCTGACCACGGCGGCGACGGTGGATACCTGGGATCGGGCCTATCGCTATAGCAAGGAGCGCTGGGGCGGTAAACAGGGCTGGGAAGGTCTGTTCAAGCGTGCGGTCGAGTACGCCGAGAAAGGTTTCCCGGTGACGCCCTCGCAGAAGTTCTGGCAGGACTTCCGCGCCAAGGATTTTGCCGGTTGGCCCGGCTTTGCTAGCGCCTTCATGCCCAAGGGGCGCATGCTCGAGGCCGGCGAGCAGTTACGCCAGCCGCAGCTGGCGCGCACCCTGGAAAGCCTGGCGCGCGATGGTGCCCGCGGTTTCTACGAAGGCCGGCTCGGCCAGCGCATTGCGGCCGGGCTCAAGGAGGCAGGGTCACCCCTGACACAAGCTGACCTTGCCCGCACCGCTGCGCGCGAAGGTCCACCGCTGCGCGTCGGCTATCGCGACGGCGAGCTGCTGGGCCTGGCGCCGCCAACGCAGGGCATCACCACGCTGGAGATCATGGGCATCCTGGATCGCTTCAAGCTCTCCTCCGTGGCCGAAGGCAGCGCCGACTACTACCACCTGCTGGTGGAGGCGGTGAAGCGCGCCTTCATCGAACGCGATCGCTATGTGGCTGATCCGGAGTTCGTCGATGTGCCGGTGAACCGTATGCTCTCGGCCGCGAATCTGGACCGCATGGCGAACGAAATCGACCTCAAGAAAGCCATGCCCTGGCCGCAGCCCTTCCGCCACGGCGATACCGTCTATCTCGGCGCGGTCGATCAATACGGCAATTGCGCCAGCATGCTGCAGACGATCTACTTCGACTGGGGTAGCGGTGTCATGGTCGGCGATACCGGCATCCTGTGGCACAACCGCGGCGCCTCCTTCAAGCTGGACCCGCAGCACCACAATGTGCTGAAGCCGGGCAAACGTCCTTTCCACACCCTTAACCCGGGCATGTACCTGAAGCAGGGCAAGCCGCATCTGCTCTACGGCACCCAGGGTGCCGACGGGCAGCCGCAGACACTGTCCTGCGTGCTGACGCGACTCATCGACTATCAGCTCGATCCGCTGACGGCCTTGAGCAAGCCGCGCTTCCTGCTTGGCCGTACCTTCTCCGACAGCAAGGACAGCCTCAAGCTCGAGGCGGACGCCGGCGAAGCGGTGTTTGCCGAGCTGGCCGCACGCGGGCACGAGATGGCGCAGATTCCGGCGCAGAGCCAGCTGGCTGGCCACCCCGGGGCGATTCGCATCGATGCGGGCAACATCAGTGGTGCGCATGATCCGCGCAGTGACGGCATCGCACTCGGCTTGTGAGGAAAGCTTGCTTCGCATGACGGCGTGACGCGCGGACTGGCCTGTCGTAAAGTGCTGGCTGGTCCGCCCAACAACGCACAACGGAGCCGCCGTGACCGACGCCTTGCAGCAGGCCATCCTGGAAAACATTCCCGACCAAGCCTGGTTGAAGGATGTGGCGTCGCGCTACATCCAGGTCAACGAGGCCTTCATGCTCGCCTGCGGTTTGAGCCGCGAGCAGATTCTCGGGCGTTTGCCCAGCGATGTGTGGCCTGCCGAATGGGGCGACAAATACGTAGACACCGACATGACGGTCGTGAACAGCGGCCAGCGCATGCGCTACGAGGAGCAGCGTTTCAGCGCGAGCGGCGAGGTGCGCTGGTTTGACACCATCAAGACGCCGATCTTCGACGATCACGGCAAAGTCGTCGGTACCGCCGGCATCTCGCGCGAGATTACCGATCGCAAGCGTACCGAACAGGAGTTGCGAGATTCGCGCTCGCAGTTGCGCGAACTGTCGGCCTATCTGCAGTCGGTACGCGAGGAGGAGCGCACGCGCATCGCGCGCGAGCTGCATGACGAGCTCGGTCAGATGCTGACCGCGATCCAGCTGGGCCTCGGTGCGCTCGACAGCGCCGTGCAGGCGGGCAACCCGGGCGAGGTTTTGCAGCAGGGGCTGGCCGGTCTGGTCAAGCTGGCCGACAACGCGAGTCAGGCCGTGCAGCGCCTGGCCACCGATCTGCGCCCCCCCATACTCGACGGACTGGGCCTTGCGGCCGCGCTCGAATGGCAGACCGATGCCTTCGTCGAACGCACCGGCATCGCCTGCGAGCTGGTACTGCCGCAGCAACTGCCGCCGTTCCGCAGCGAAATCGATACTGCCGTGTTCCGCATCGTGCAGGAAGCCCTGACCAACGTTGCGCGCCATGCAGAAGCCACACGGGCCGAGGTCACGCTCACGCTGGATGAGAACGGCTTGGTGCTACGCATCCTCGACAACGGCAAGGGCATGCCACCTGCACCGGCGCGGCGGCGTCTTGGCGTGCTCGGCATGCGAGAGCGTGCCTACATGCTGGGCGGCGAACTCAGGTTGCACAGCAGCCCGGGCAAAGGCACTCAGATCGAGGTCAGCTTGCCGCTGTCCGGCGCAGAGGAAAAAGGAGCGTAGCGATGATACGCATCATGCTTGCCGACGATCACGCCATCATTCGCGATGGCCTCAAGCAGATCATTTCCTTCAACCCGGACATGCAGGTCGTGGCGGAGGCGGGCAGCGGCGACGAGGTGCTGCAACTGCTGCGCCAGACCCCGTGCGATCTGCTGCTGACCGATCTTTCCATGCCCGGCAGGAACGGCATTGCACTGATCCAGCAGATCAAGGCCGCCTACCCGAAGCTGGTCGTGCTGGTGCTCAGCATGCATCAGGAAAGCCAGTATGCGGTGCAAGCCATTCGTGCCGGCGCATCAGGCTACATCACCAAGAGCATGGCTTCGCAGCAGCTGATTGACGGCATCCGCAAGACGGCGCGCGGCGGCACTTTCATCTCGGCGGCGGTGGCCGAGAAGCTGGTACGCGAGATCCAGCAGCCGGAAAACCAGTTGCCGCATGCGCGCCTGACTTCGCGTGAGTTCCAGATCTTCCAGATGCTGGTCGAAGGCCAGAGCGTCAACGAGATTGCCGACGTGCTGTCGCTCAGCAACAAGACCGTGAGTACGCACAAGGCGAACATCCAGCAGAAGATGGATATCGAAACCACCGCAGGCCTCGTGCATTACGCCATGAAGCACGGCCTGATCGAAGGCGCCTAAACGGCGATTTCTAGGGATATCCCGAGGCGAAATTCAGGCGATCCCGATTTCCTCCGAACGACTGCTTCACTAAGCTGGAATCAAGTGAAGTCAGGAGGAAGCATGAACACACCGTATGTAAATATCGGCCGCCCGACCAGAAATCATGGACAGGCTTGGTCGCGCCCACGTAGCACGCGCCCGGTCTGCCAGGCCGAACAGGGCATGGTCGCCACCGCCCATTACCTGGCCTCGACCGCTGCGCTGGATGTGCTCAAGCAAGGCGGTACCGCGGTCGATGCCGCGATTTGCGCCGCTGCCACCATGAGCGTGGTATTGCCGCACATGATAGGCATCGGCGGTGACGCCTTCTGGCTGATCCACGACAGCGAGCGCAAGCAGGTGATGTCGATCAATGGCAGCGGCCAGTGCGGCCGCAATATCACGCTCAACAACTACAAGGGCATGGAGGCGATTCCACATCGCGGCCCGCAAGCGGCGATCACCGTCCCCGGGGCCGTGTCGAGCTGGGGTCTGGCGCACGAGCGTTGCGGCAAGCTGCCGCTGGCGCGCTTGCTGGCGCCGGCCATAGCCTATGCGCGTCGTGGCGCGCCGGTGACGGCCGACATTGCGCAGTGGATTGCCGACGATGCCGAGGCCTTTCGCGCTGATCCCGGCAGCGCCGCCATCTTTCTCAAGAACGGCCAGCCCTATGCCAAGGGCGAACGCCTGGTACAAACCGCGCTCGGTGACACGCTGGCGCAAATCGCCAAGTACGGCACCCAGCATTTCTATACCGAGACCGGCAAGTCGATCGCAAACTATCTGAATAGCCGCGGCGGCCTGCTGACTGCCGAGGACTTCCGCGACTATCAGGCGCGCTGGGTCGATCCGATCTCGACCAACTATCGCGACTGCCAGGTCTTCCAGGTGCCGCCGCCCTCGCAGGGCATTGCCGGGCTGATGATCCTGAACTTTCTCAACGGCGTCGATTTCAGCGATGTCGCCCCGGATTCGCCCGAGTACTACCATGCGCTGCTGCAGGCGATCAAATGGGCCTTCCAGAAGCGCGACCGTCATCTCACCGATCCGCTGTTCTCGGACATTCCGGTCGATGCCCTGCTCAAGCAGGCGCTCGCCGATGCCGAGCGCGCTGCCTGGCTCGCCGACGCCAGCCTCACCCATGAGAATACTCCGGGCGGCAGCGACACCACTTTCATCAGCATTGCCGACCAGTACGGCAATGCGGTGGGTCTGGTGCAGAGCCTCTACTTCGATTTCGGCGCCTGCGTCACCGATCCGCAAAGTGGCGTGTTGATGCAGAACCGTGGCAGCTTCTTTTCGCTCGATCCGCAGCATCCGAACGTGCTCGCACCGGGCAAGCAATCAGCCTCCACGCTGATGTCCGGCATGGTGCTGCGCGATGGCAAGCCCTTGATGGTGTACGGCACCCAGGGCGGCGAAGTGCAGCCGCAGACGCAGACCTCGGTCATCACCCGGGTCGTCGATTTCGGGCTCGACGTACAGCAGGCCATTGATGCGCCGCGCGTGCTTTATGGGCGCTCCTGGGGCGACAGCAGCAACAAGCTGTTGCTGGAGTCTTCGGCACCCGAGGAGACCTTTGCCGCGTTGCGCGAACTCGGGCACCCGGTTGAGAAGGCAACTTGGCCGCATCCCCGCATGGGTACGGCGCAGGCCGTACGCATGCCGGATGCCGACAAACCTTTTTTTGAAGGCGGTGCCGATCCCCGTGGCGAAGGGGTGGCGCTAGGGTTTTAATGAAGTAGGCAGCAAAGCAATGCGGGCTCAACAAAAACAACAAGGGCCCGGGCAGCAGGACCAAACCAGAGGAAAACCATGAAACTCGATCTGCTCATACGCAATACCCGTATCGACGACGAGCAGGGCATCGTCGATATCGGCATCAAGGACGGTCGCATCGTCGCCATCGAGGCGGGGATGGAAGCACAGGCCGCCGAAATCATAGACGCCGGCGAACGCGTCGCCATTCCCGGCTTCATCGAGTCGCACCTGCACATCGACAAGGCGCTGCTGCATCGCCGCCTGCCGGCGCGCTTCGGTACGCTCGATGAAGCTATCCGCGTGACTGGCATCCTCAAGAGCAAGCAGGAGCGTAACGATGTGCTGGAGCGTTCGCGCCGCGTGCTCGATATGGCGGTGGCCAACGGCACCGTGGCCGTGCGCGCCCATCCCGATGTGGACCTGATCCAGGGCCTGATCGGCGTCGATACGTTGCTGCAGTTGCGCCAGGAATACGAACACCTGCTCGACATCCAGATCGTCGCCTTCCCGCAGGAAGGCATCCTCAAGTCCGAAGGCACGTACAAGCTGATGGAAGAGGCGATGAACATGGGTGCCGACGTGGTCGGTGGTTGCCCCTACAACGAGCTTTCCTGGGACGACACCAAGCGCCATATCGACATGGTCTTCGACATGGCCAAGCAATACGACGCCGATGTCGACATGCATGCCGACTTCTCCGACGATATCGGCAACCTGCGTTTCATGTCGGCCGCCTATATCGCCAAGAAGGCCATCGAGACCGGCTGGCAAAGCCGCGTCTCATTGGGCCACGTCACCAGCCTCGGCAGTATGGAACCCGCCGATCTCGAGCCCATCATCGACGCGCTCAAAGAGGCTGACGTCAGCATCGTCACCCTGCCGGCGACCGACCTCTATCTTGGCGGGCGCAATGACACAAGCAAGCCGCGGCGTGGCCTGACGCCGGTGCGTGCGCTGCATAACGCCGGGGTAAACGTGGCGTATTCGTCGAACAACATCCGCAATGCCTTCACGCCCTTCGGCAAGGCTGACATGCTGCTGATCGGCAATATGCTCGCTCACGTTGCGCAGTTCGGCACGCCCGAGCATCAGCAGGCCATTCTCGCCATGGGCACCTACAACGCCGCCCGCGCCATCGGCATGGGCGATGACTACGGTCTGGCCGTCGGCAAGCGCGCCGACATCGTGATTCTCGATACCTACATGGTTGCCGACGCCCTGCTCGACATTCCCGCCCGTTCCTGGGTGGTCAAGCGCGGCAAGGTCACTGTTGTCACCCATCACAAGTGTGAGATCCATCGTCATCACGGCGAGTGCGGCGCGGCTTGCGCTCACGTCGCTTAATTTTTCCGGAGGAGAGCATCATGAAGAAACCACCCGCAGAAGTTGTGGCCTCGCTGTTGGCCATCACGACCATCCTGATTCATTTGCACCCCTACAACTTTCCGCCCTGGGCGATCTTCGTCAGCTGGGCCGGTACCTTCGCCATGGGCGGCCCGAGCAAGGAAAACCTCAAGCGTATCTGGCCGGTGTTGCCGCTAGGCGCCTTTGTCGGTTTCCTCGTCGTGCTCGGCTTCAAGCAGGTCGGCACGATGTACACCGGCACCGAGTTGATCCTGGCGCAGATGGTGGTGTTGTTCTGCCTCAATGGCGGGATGATGTCGATTGCCCGGTTCGTGCCGCTGTTCAGTTTCATTCCCGGCATGTTCTTCGGCTTTGCATCCTTCTTTGCCACCATGTTCGGCGGCTTCGGCCCTGAGCCCGGCAACCCCTACACGGCACTTGCCGCGGTGGTGGTGATGAATGCCCTTGGCCCCCTGTATGCGCTGATTACCGCACGCTGCTCGGCGCCGCATGGTACTCACCACTAGATTTTTGTCGCACCCCGCGTAGTCTGTTCGCCTGCCCGGCTTGCCGGGCAGGTTTTCTTTTTGGAGCAAGTCGGAAATGTCGGATCACGAAACACGTTTGCGCGAGGCCGTTCGCCTCGCCCAGGAAAATCACCGCAAGGGCGGACGCCCTTTCGGCGCCGTGTTGACCTTCGGTGACAGCATCATCGCCACCGGCGTCAATGACATCATGCGCACGCACGATATCAGCGCCCACGCCGAGATGGCCGCCTTGCGCGAGGCGTGCCGGCTGCTGCAGCGGCCGAACCTGGCTGGTGGCATCATGTACGCCAGCGGGCAGCCCTGCCCCATGTGTCTTGCGGCGATGGTGCTGGCCGGGATCAAGGAGGTCTATTACGCCTTCGACAACGAGGATGCCGCGCCGTATGGCTTTTCCAGCACCAAGGTCTATGAAGCTCTGCGTCTGCAGTTGCCGGTAGCGTTGCCTCTAAACAGGCTCAGATTGGACGAGATCAGCGCTGCAGCCGTTTACGGGCTCCAGGACCAGGGTAGCTAAAGGACGGTAGGCGGCCTTAAGCCGCCGCGATCTTGGCGAGAAAGCGGTCGAGCTGGTTGGCGAAGTTTTGCCGGTCGCCCTGATTGAAGGCCGGCGGGCCGCCGGTTTCGACGCCGCTGCTGCGTAGGGTATCCATGAAGTTGCGCATGTCCAGCAGCTGGCGGATGTTTTCCCTGCTGTAGAACTCGCCGCGAGGATTGAGCGCATGCGCGCCCTTGTCGATCACGGCGGCAGCGAGCGGGATGTCGGCGGTGATGACGAGATCACCGGCATTCGCCGCATCGACAATGTGATTGTCGGCCACATCAAAGCCCTTCTCCACCTGCACGGCGCGTATCCACGGCGAGGGTGGATGGCGGATCAGCTGGTTGGCGACCAGAACCAGCGCAATCTGCCGGCGCTCGGCGGCGCGGAAGAGAATCTCCTTGATCACGCCCGGGCAGGCGTCGGCATCGACCCAGATCTGCATGTAAAGTTTTTCTGTACGTAAAGAAAAAGGCCGAATCACGTATTGTGATTCGGCCTTCAGCTTACACGTGAATGCGACTTAGGCCTTCTGATCCGGCATAACGATATTGACTTCGAGGACTTCGTAGTTGCCCTGCTTTTCGAGCTGAACCTTGATGTCGTCCGGATTGATCTTCACATATTTGCTAATGACCTCAACCAGGTCGCGTTGCAGATCCGGCAGGAAGTTGGGCGCGGTGTTGGTGTCGTGTCGCTCATGCGCGATGATGAGCTGCAGGCGCTCCTTGGCGACCGATGCGGACTTCGGCTTTTCGCCGAAGATGAGAGAGAAGAGTGACATGCTTACTTGCCTCCGAAGATGCGCTTGAGGAGGCCGGGCTTTTCGTAATCAACAAAACGCAACGGCACTTCTTCACCGAGGAAACGGCTGACGATGTCCTTGTAGGCATCGGCGACTTCCGAGTTCTCGATGTGGATGGCGGGCGTGCCCTGGTTGGAGGCATGCAGCACGCTTTCCGATTCCGGCACCACGCCGATGATCGGCACGCGCAGGATTTCCTGCACGTCCTTGTAGGAGAGCATCTCGCCCTCTTCCACACGCTTGGGTGAATAGCGGGTGATCAGCAGATGTTCCTTGACCGGTTCTCCACCTTCCTGGGCGCGCTTGGACTTGGCCTGCAGGATGCCGAGGATGCGGTCGGAGTCGCGTACCGACGACACTTCCGGATTGGTGGTGACGATGGCTTCGTCGGCAAAGGTCAGCGCCATCACGGCACCGCGTTCGATACCGGCCGGGCTGTCGCAGACGATGTAATCGAAGCCCATGTGCTCGAGCTCCTTGAGCACCTTCTCGACGCCTTCCTCGGTCAGCGCGTCCTTGTCGCGCGTCTGCGAGGCCGGCAGCACGAACAGGTTCTCGCAGTGCTTGTCCTTGATCAGCGCCTGATTCAGCGTGGCTTCGCCGTTCAGGACATTGACCAGGTCATACACCACGCGGCGTTCGCAGCCCATGATGAGGTCGAGGTTGCGCAGGCCGACGTCGAAGTCGATGACGGCGGTCTTGTAGCCGCGCATCGCAAGGCCGGAGGAAAAGCTGGCGCTGGTGGTGGTCTTGCCGACACCGCCTTTGCCGGAGGTAACGACGACGATACGGGTCATGTTGTTTTCCTTGATGAGAATTTGAGGAATCAGCGGGTGGATAGCGATGCGACGTTGAGCTTGGGCTCAGCGTCCGGTTTGCTTGCGTCTGCAATCAGGCTGACTTGCACGGGCTGGCCGGCGAGTTTGCCGAAAGCCTGCGGCGACTCGAAGGTGCGATACACGCCGCCGATGGACACCAGTTCGGCTTCGAAGCTGGTGGTGAAGATGCGCGCCTTCTGATCGCCCTGCGCGCCTGCCAGCGCGCGGCCGCGCAGCGGCGCGTAAATGTGGATATTGCCGTCGGCAATCACCTCGGCGCCGGCGCTGACCATGGCCAGCACTACAAGGTCGCCTCCTCTGGCGTAAATACGTTGTCCCGAACGCAAGGGCTTGTCGATCACCATGGCGGCAGAAGAGTGTGTTTGTGCCGGCGCGGGTTCGGGCGCTGCACGCGGCTTTTCTTCCGCAATGGGCGCGACGACCTCCTCAAGAACCGGCACCTCTTTTAGCTTGGGCGCAGCCCGCGATAACGGCGGTGCGTCAATCACGGCCAGGCCGGCGGTGCGGGCGCTGGCTTGCAGTGACGCATTGCCGCCGTAGACCGCGACCAACTGCAGGCTGGCGCCGGCGAGTTGCTCCCTCACGGCGGCCCAGTCCGCCGTTTCTGCTTCGATCTTGTTCAGGTCGAGCACCGCCGGATCGCTGTCGAAGAAGCTGCTGGCGTTCTTGCCGAAGCGCGCCTTGATGGCGGCGGCGATCTGCTCGGGTTCCAGGCGGCTCAGGGCCACTTGCATCACGGGCAGAGAGATTCCCTTGAAATCGATGGTCACGGGAGCAGCTTCAGCGGAGGTTTCGGATGCAGCGGCGGGTGCGGACAGGGGCAGGGAAATTTGCGAGGCGGACTTAGTCACTTGCGTATCAAGGGTTTACTGACAACAGGCGGAAATCCGCACGGTTGCAGGGATTGCAAGCAGTCTAGCAATCCCCGGCGTAGGACTAAATGGGCAATAGGGGGGAGTTGGGGCGTGTATTTGCCCACACGCTGGCCCCCAGGCTAAGGCCGAAAACCGCGTGGGCGGCTAGGGTGATGCCGTCGCGGACGAGAAAGAACCAGGGCACGAGGAGGGTGAAGCCGTACATATTGACGCCGTACAGCAGCAGCCCGAAAACCATACCGGCCGGCAGGAGCCGCGAACCGCCAATACGCAGGCGCCGTGCAAGGTAAATGAAGATCGCGGCATACGACACCGAAAGTGCGAAGTGGACGACGCTGGCAGCGAGCCACATTCCCAGGCTGGGCGGCTGGAAGAGCTGATCCAGTGCAATGATGCCGTGCGGCAGCAGCAGGGCCGCCGTCAGCCGCGTATCGCGATAGAGCACGTCGGGCAATGGCACCCCCGCCAGCCACCAGAGCAGCAGCTGGGCCAGCGTAGCCACCGTGCCGGCAATGATGCCGGCAAGGAACAGGTGACGGAAAGCGAATGTGCTCATGTCTGTCGGCTTGCGCAATTCCTATTCCCGGGCGGCCTGCAATAGCCCTTAGCAATTTCAGCCAAAGGCAAACTCAATTGGAAACTATGGCGGTCGACAACCACAATAAGAGCGTACTCAAGCGCAGGAGCCGACCATGAACCATCTGACCTCATTGCATTCGCGCCATCATGATCGCCATTGGCGCAAGGATCTGCAGTTTGCTGCCGGCGTGATGGTTGCCGTGGGCGGCGCCGTCGTGCTCTTGCTTGAAGCCCTGCACCTGTTTGCCTGAAGGAGCTGCCCATGCATGCGATCACTACCCCATCCTCCTGGTCGGCGCAGTTCCTCTATGCACTTTCGCGCGTGGGTCTGGGTCTCGCCGGCCTCGCTGAAGAGTCCGGCCAAGAGACTAGGCGATTCAGCAGGCCTCGATATTGAGCGGAGCGAAGGACTTGATCAGGTCGTCGAGCGCCTTGATCTGAGCGAGGAAAGGTTCGAGCTGGGCCAGCGGTAACGCGCTGGGGCCATCGCATTTAGCCTTGTTGGGATCCGGGTGCGCCTCGAGGAACAGCCCCGCCAGCCCGACCGCCATGCCGGCACGGGCCAGATCGACGATCTGTTCACGACGACCGCCGGAGGCGGCGCTGCCGGCTTCGCGCTGCTGCAGTGCATGGGTGGCATCGAAGATGATGGGGCGATTGCCGGTGGCCTTCTTCATCACGCCGAAGCCGAGCATATCCACCACCAGATTGTCGTAGCCGAAATTGGCGCCGCGTTCGCACAGGATGATTTTGTCGTTGCCGGCCTCGACGAATTTTTCGACGATGTTCGGCATCTGTTGCGGGCTCAGGAACTGCGGCTTCTTGATATTGATGATGCGGCCGGTCTTGGCCATGGCGACGACCAGGTCGGTCTGGCGCGCCAGGAAGGCGGGCAGTTGCAACACATCGATGACCTCGGCGGCGATCGGCGCCTGCCAGGGTTCGTGGACGTCGGTGATGACGGGCACGCCGAAGGTCTGCTTGACCTCCTCGAAGATCTTCAGCCCTTCCTCCAGCCCCGGTCCGCGATAGGAGTGGATGGAGGAGCGGTTGGCCTTGTCGAAGCTGGCCTTGAACACATAGGGAATGCCCAGCTTCTCGGTGACGCGGACATAGGCCTCGCACGCCGTCAGCGCCAATTCGCGCGACTCCAGCACATTGATGCCGCCGAACAGGACGAAAGGCGCGTCGTTGCCGACCTTGATGCGATCGTTGATGATGACCATGCGATCTCTTTGAAGCGTGGGATGAAAGAGCGAGGGATATTACACCCCTCGCCTCAGCGAGGGGTATGGGGCCGTGGCGTGATGCGTCTGGCCCTTGGACTTAGCCGAACTTCTTGTGCGAAACGAAGGGATTGTTTTCCTTCTCGTCGCCGATGGTCGACATGGGGCCGTGGCCCGGGATGAATTCGACATCGTCCGGCAAGGTCAGCAGCTTGGTACGGATGGCATTGAGCAGGTCGGCGTTGTTGCCCATGGGGAAGTCGGTACGGCCCATGGCGCCCTTGAACAGCACGTCGCCGACGATGGCCAGCTCTTCCTTGGCGTTGTAGAACACCACATGGCCCGGTGTGTGGCCGGGGCAGTGGAAAACCTGCAGGGTTTCATTGCCGACGGTGACGGTGTCGCCTTCATTGAGCCAGCGCTTCGGCTCGAAAGGCACGCCAGCGTCGAGACCGAAGAACTGGCCTTGCTCGGGGCCCAGCTTTTCCAGCCAGAAGCGTTCAGCCTCGTGGGGACCTTCGATGTCCACACCGAGCTGCGCCGCCAGCGTGGCGGCCTGGCCGCAATGGTCGAGGTGGCCGTGGGTAACGAGGATCTTCTCGACGGTCAGGCCGTTACTGGCGACAACATCCAGGATGTTGTGCAGGTCGCCGCCCGGATCAACGACGGCGGCCTTCTTGGTTGCTTCGCACCAGATGACGGAGCAGTTCTGCTGGAAGCGGGTGACGGGGACGATGCGGAATTTCATGTTCTATCCGGGGTAGTACGCGGGGGTTTGCTCAAGATGGCGCGCATCGTATCAGGTAGACACGGTTTGCGCGCCAGCCCCCGTGGCTTAGTCAGAACCGAACAGGTCGCGCGTATAGACCTTGTCGGCGACATCGGCCAGCTCGTCGCTGCGACGGTTGGCGATGATCACGTCGGCGCGCGCTTTGAACTCGGCCAGATCGGCGACGACCTCGGAATTGAAGAAGTTCTCTTCCTTGAGCACCGGCTCGTAGATGACGACTTCGACACCCTTGGCCTTGATGCGCTTCATGATGCCCTGGATGCTGGAGGCGCGGAAGTTGTCCGAGCCGGCCTTCATGATCAGGCGGAAGATGCCGACCGTCCGCGGCTGCTTGCTCAGGATATCGTCGGCGACGAAGTCCTTGCGCGTGCCGTTGGCGTCGACAATGGCGCGGATCAGGTTCTGCGGCACCTTCTTGTAGTTGGCGAGCAACTGCTTGGTGTCCTTGGGCAGGCAGTAGCCGCCGTAGCCAAAGGACGGGTTGTTGTAATGCGCGCCGATGCGCGGATCGAGGCAGACGCCGTCGATGATGGTGCGCGTGTCCAGACCGTGAACCGCGGCGTAGGTGTCAAGCTCGTTGAAATAGGCGACGCGCATGGCCAGGAACGTGTTGGCGAAGAGCTTGATCGCCTCCGCCTCGGTCGAGGCGGCGAACTGTATGGGCGTGTCGGGCTTGAGTGAGCCTTCCCGCAACAATTCGGCAAATAGCTTGGCACGCTCTGAATGCTCGCCGACGACGATGCGTGAGGGGTAGAGATTGTCGTAGAGCGCCTTGCCTTCGCGCAGGAATTCAGGTGAGAAGATGATGTTGTCGGCCTTGAATTTCTTCCTGACGCTTTCGGTGTAACCGACCGGCACGGTGGACTTAATCACCATCGTTGCGTCCGGATTAATGGCCAGCACGTCGGCGATGACGGCCTCGACGGACGAGGTGTTGAAGTAGTTGGTGTCCGGATCGTAGTCGGTCGGCGTGGCAATGACGACGAAGTTGGCGCCTGTATAGGCTTCCTGCTTGTCGAGGGTGGCGCGCAGGCGCAGGGGCTTGTCGGCGAGGAAGGCCTCAATCTCTGCATCGGCAATGGGCGACTGCTTGCGATTGAGCATATCGACCTTCTCGGGCGAGATGTCGAGCGCGACCACCTCGTGGTTTTGCGCAAGCAGCGTGGCGATGGACAGACCTACGTAGCCGGTCCCGGCGATGGCGATTTTCATGTTCGACAGATGAAGGGAATTGGAAAACAGACGGAATCTTAGCGTAAAGCGGTATTGCCCAAGCTGCAGGCGCGTTAGCCGAAAGGGCTAATCATGCGCGCAACTGTCCGCTCGCATAGACGGCGACGGCCAGCAGCAGGAACAAGGCCATGCCCGCCGCCAGCGTCAGGGTGCTGCCCCAGAACACGGGCACGACCAGGCCGGCAACCATGGCATTGACGCCCGTATGCACCGTACCCTGGCAGCTGGAGGCCATGCCGCGGCGGTCCGGAAACAGATCCAGGGCGAGCAACTGCAGGCCGGGCATGATGACGCCCAGCCCACAGGTGAACAGCGGTAGTGCGAGCACGGCCCAGGGCAGGCCGGGATTGCCGTTCAGGTTGAGTGCGATATTGAGGGCGCAGGCCGCGGCCGTCAGCACGAAGCCGAGACGGATGGATTGCTGCGGCGTGCGCTTGCCGGCGATGCGGCCGGAGATGGCGGAGCCGGCCATCAGGCCGCCCACCATGGGCACGAACAGCCAGGCAAAGTCCTGCGCGCTCAGCTGCAGATGAGTCATCAGGAAGACCGGCGCGGAGAGCACGTAGACGAACATGCCGTTGAAAACGCAGGCCAGCGCAAGCGACAGGCGCATGAAGGCAGGATTGCCGAACACGCTGCGGTAACCGGCCCAGAGATTGCGCAGTGACAGCGGCTGGCGTTTGGCTTCCGGCAGGGTTTCCGGCAGCCGGCGCCACACCAGCAGCCACAGTGCTGCACCGAAGAGGGCGAGGAAGACGAAGATGGCATGCCAGTCAAAGAAGGCATGTATCCAGCCGCCGAGGATGGGCGCCACCGCAGGCGCGGTGGCGAAGATGATGCCGACCTTGGCCATCAGCCGCTGCGCTGCCGCGCCATCGTAAAGATCGCGGATCATGGCGCGGCCGACCACCATGCCGACGCCAGCGGAAAGGCCCTGCAGGGCGCGACCGATCCAGAGCATTTCGATGTTCGTCGCGGCTACGCAGAAAGCCGAGGCCATTACATAGATGGCCAGACCCCAGAGGATCACGCGGCGCCGCCCCAGCGTATCCGACAACGCGCCCTGCCACAGCATGGCGGCAGCGAAGGGCAGCAGATAGGCGGTCAGCGTCTGCTGCACCTCGAGCATGCTGGCATCGAGGCTGCTGGCCATGGCCGGGAAGGCGGGCAGGTAGGTGTCGATGGTGAAGGGCCCGATCATGGCCAGGCTGGCCAGAATGAAGGGCAGCAGATCGCGGCCGTTCTGCGGGGGTACGGTGTTACTGATTTGTAGCTCCTCGTCGGTACTGGATTGCTTCCGCAATGTGGGTGCCCGCAATGTCCTCACTGCCGGCAAGGTCGGCAATGCTGCGCGCCACCTTGAGGACGCGATGATAGCCGCGCGCCGACAGGCCAAGCTGGCTGAAGGCGCGCTTCAGGAGTTGTTCGCCCTGCGCGTCGACCCTGCAGTGCTGTGCGATTTCGTCGGGACTCAGCAAGGCGTTGGGCTTGCCCTGGCGCGCCTGTTGTTTTGCGCGGGCGGTACGCACCCGCCCGCGCACGATTGCGGAAGAGTCGCCGCCGCCGCGGGCGGAAATTTCGGCCTCGGTGACGGCAGCGACCTCCAGAATCAGATCAATGCGATCCAGCAGGGGGCCGGACAGCTTGCCGCGGTAGCGCGCCACCTGATCCGGTGTGCAGCGGCAGCGTGCTTCGCCGAGGTGGCCGCAGGGGCAGGGATTCATGGCGGCGATGAGCTGGAAGCGCGCCGGAAAGCTGGCGCGGTGGCCGGCACGGGCAACGTGAATCTGGCCATTCTCCAGCGGTTCGCGCAAGGCCTCAAGCACGCGCCGGTCGAACTCCGGAAGTTCATCGAGGAAAAGTACGCCCTGGTGGGCCAGCGAAATTTCCCCCGGCCGCGGCACCGAACCGCCACCGACCAGGGCCGGCGCCGAGGCGGAGTGATGTGGGCTGCGAAACGGCCGCTGCCGCCACTGCGCGGTGCTGAAGGTGCCAGCCAGCGAGTGGATCGCCGCTGACTCCAGCGCCTCCTCATCTTCCATTTCCGGTAGCAGGCCGGGAAAGCGTTGCGCCAGCATGGATTTGCCGGTGCCCGGCGGGCCGGACATGAGCACGCTGTGTGCACCAGCGGCAGCAATTTCGAGTGCGCGCTTGGCGGCAGCCTGGCCGCGCACCTCGGCAAGGTCGGGATAGTGCGGCGCGACGTCGACGGCTTGGCTTGTATGCAGAGGCAAAGCTTGCTGGCCAGCCAGATGTGCGCAGACTTCCAGCAGGTTGCCGGCTGCAAGCGCGCGCACCTTGCGCACCAGGGCGGCCTCTTCGGCATTGTCGCGCGGCAGGATAAAGCTGCGGTCGCTGCCGGCACCGGCCGCACACATGGCGAGTGCGCCGCGGATGCCGCGCAGTTCTCCGCCCAGCGCCAGTTCGCCGACGAATTCGTAACGGTCGATATCCGGCGCATGAATCTGGCCGGAGGCGATCAGGATGCCGAGCGCGATCGGCAGGTCGAAACGGGCGGATACCTTGGGCAGGTCGGCCGGCGCGAGGTTGACGGTGATGCGTTTTTGCGGGAAGTCGAAGCGGCAGTTCTGGATGGCGGCGCGAACACGATCACGCGCCTCCTTGACTTCGGTGTCGGGCAGACCGACCAGAGTGAAGCTGGGTAAGCCGGCGGCGATATGAACCTCCACCGTGACTTCGGGAGCGGCCATGCCGGCCAGCGCACGCGAGCGGAGTACGGCAAGGGACATGACGGGCGCCCAAGAGTGGAAAGCGCAATTCTATTCGCAACAGGGAATGACAATGCGATATTGCGGAATGGCGTTCCGGCCACTGTGGTGGCCGGAACGCGGCTGCGGCGTGTTACTGCTTGTAGGCTTCAACCGGCGAAGACAGCTTGACCTCGTCGCCAATGCCCGGCAGATACTTGGTCATGCCGAAGTCGCTGCGCTTGATGCTGGTGCTGATGTCGGCGCCGCACATTTCCTTCTTGTTCATCGGATTGGGGCCGCACTTGAAGTTGCTGACGGCCAGCTTGATCGGCTTGGTCACGCCGAGCAGGGTGAAGTCGCCTTCGGCGCCGACGACCTGGTCGCCTTCGAACACTAGCTTGTTCGACTTGAAGGTGATGGTCGGATACTTGGCGGTGTTGAAAAAGCCTTCCACCGCCATGTGTTCGTTCCACACCGGGAAGCCCATGTTTAGCGAAGCGACGTCGATGACCAGCTCGACGGAACCCATTTTGGCGGCGCGGTCGAGCGTAATGGTGCCCGAGGTCTTGTCGAAACGGCCACGCTGGGTCGAGAAGCCCATGTGGCTGACCTCAAAGGTCGGGAAAGTGTGGAAAGAGTCGATCTTGTAGGTATCGGCGGCGAAGGCCGGTGCCATCGTGGCAGCAGCCAGAGCGAGAGATGCAAACAGTTTGTTCATGAGTTTCTCCTGGAGGGGTTGGGGACTACTTCTTTACTGCACTGCCCGGACTTGCGACCAGGCGAAACTTGATGGGGACTTCGTCGGCCACGACCGAGGTATCGGCCCAGGCGCCTTCGCCTATGCCGAACTGGGTGCGCAGCAGCGGCAGCACGCCTTCGAACACGCCGTTGGCGCCGTCGGCCTTGTAGCTGAACGGGACCATCATGTCGCGCGTCTTGCCCTTGATCGTCATTTGGCCTTTGGCCTCAAAGCGATTGTTGCCAAGCGCCTTGACACTGGAAGAGACGAAGCGCGCCTTGGGAAACTCCTTGGCGTTGAACCAGCCCTTGCCGACGACCTCGTCGTTGGCATCCTTGCTGCCGGCATCGACGCTGGCGAGCTCAACCTCGATCTGGGCCTTGCCGGCTTCGGGCTTGGCCGGGTCGAAGCTCAGGGTTGCGGCAAACTTGCCGAACTTGCCATCCACCGGCACGCCCATTTGTTTCGAGCTGAAGGTGATCTGGCTTTTGTCTGCCAGCACATGGCCGTATTCGACCGCGTGAGTGCTGCAGGAGGCGAACAGCAGCAAGGGTAGAAGCAGGTGTTTCATGAACGATTCTCCTCGGGGGTGGGGGCGGGCAGCATGCGGTTCAGGGTGCCGTCGCGGTCCAGCCAGTGGTGCTTGATTGCAGCCAGTGCATGGCCGACGACCAAGACAAGAAAGGTGTAGTTCAGGTAGCGGTGCACGAGCTTCAGCAACTCGCCAAGCTCCTTGTCCTTGTCGATCAGGTCGGGCAGCGGCAAAACGCCGAACCAGACGACGGGAAAGCCGAGCGCCGAGCTCATCAGCCAGCCCGTCAGCGGTACGACAAAAATCAGTACGTAAAGCAGACCGTGAGCACTATGCGCGGCGAACTGTTGCCAGCGCGGCTGCGAAGCGGGCAGCGCTGGCGGCTGGTGCAGGATGCGCCACAGCACGCGCAGGAGCGCCAGCGTCAGCACCGTGATGCCGGCCCACTTGTGATAGCTGTAGAACTTGAGTTTCTGCGGCGACAGGGGCAGGTCGACCATATAGAGGCCGAGACCGAACATGCCCAGAATGAGTACCGCCATCAGCCAGTGCAGCAGCATGGCGGTGCGGGTGTAGCGCGCTGGCGTCATGGTTTCCCCTTTTGCTCGAGTATGCCGCGCAGATAATGAAGATCTTGTTGCAGGCGCGCCATGCGTTCGCCATCGACTTCGGCAAGCAGCACGTCCATGTAGCGGATCTGCGCCGGAAAGGTATGGGCGAAGACGGCCTCGCCGGCGGGCGTGAGCTGCACGATCTGGCTGCGACCGTCGGTCGGTGAGGCGACGCGGCGGACCAGGCCCTTGTCGGCCAGGCGGTCGACGATGCCGGTCAGCGTGCCCTTGGTGCACAGGGTCTTCTCGCCCAGCTCCTTGAAGCGCATGCCCTCGGTATTGCCCAGGGTGGCGATGATGTCGAACTGCGGCGCGGTCAGGCCCAGGCTGCGGATATGCGCGCCGGCCACGGCATCGAATGCCTGATAGCAGCGGACCAGTTCACGAATGACGGGCAAGGACGGGACGGACATGGGCGGACGCTTGAGTGTGAAGGGTGAGCAGAATTTGGTTCGTATGCGAACTACTTTAGTTCTAGTTAGAACAAATGTCAAATAAAAAAACCACCGCAGCGGTGGTTTTTGGGGGAAGCAAGCGTTGCGGCAGGCAGATGCTGCCGCGCTACCTTACTTACGGGCTTCGAGCTCGGCGATGCGGGCCTCAAGGGCTTCCAGCTTGGCGCGGGTGCGGGCGAGTACTTCCTTCTGCACGTCGAATTCCTCGCGCGTTACCAGGTCCAGCTTGGTAAAGGCGGTGCCGAGTACGGCCTTGACGTTCTTCTCTACGTCCTGCAGCGGGCTATTGGCAATCAGCGAACCGAGCTTGTCGGAAATGTCATTGAGAAACTTGTTGTCTAGCGTCGCCATGATGAATGAAAACCAGAGTTTGTCAGGATGCTGAAAGTCTAGCATGCTGCTCCAGCAGTGCTGGGAAGGCGATGGCGCACAAGCTTGGTGCATTGAAGAATTTAACCGCTATGTCTTGGTGCGTAGCGCCGCCGGCTTTCTGGGCGTCACCGTGTATTTCATTGTTTTCAAATGGATTATTTGTCTGGCATGGCTTGTGCATTAGAGCTCACGCAGGTTTGCCTTTTTCTTTTGGAGACATGGATATGAAAAAAACTTTGATCGCTGTTGCAGTCGCCGCTGCTTGTGCTGCGCCTGCTTTCGCACAAGAAGCGACCCCGGCTTCCGACCACACTTTCACTGCCAACGTCGGTGTCGTCAGCGACTATCTGTTCCGCGGTATCAGCCAGACCAAGGGAGCGCCTGCCATCCAGGGCGGCTTTGACTACTCGCACTCCAGCGGTTTGTATGCGGGGACCTGGCTGTCGAGCGTGAGTTGGTACAGCGATACTGTCGCCGGCGCTAGCAAGTCGGTTGAGTTCGATGTCTATGGCGGCTACAAGGGCAGCATCAACGAAGATTTCGGCTATGACGTCGGTGTCTTCCAATACACCTATCCGGGCTCCCGTCCGGATAACAGTGTCAGCCCGGATACCACCGAAGTTTACGGCGCTGTGTCGTGGAAGTGGCTGACCCTGAAGTACTCGCACGTTGTTTCGAAGAACTTCGTGGCCTGGGGCGCGGCTGATGGTTCGGTCAAGTCCAAGAACTCCAACTACCTTGAACTGAACGCCGCCTATGATCTGGGCGATGGTTGGGGTCTGGTTGGTCATGTGGGTCACCAGAAGGTCAAGAACTTCAACAGCGACACCGATGCGGGCGGTCTGGATGCGTCTTACACTGACTGGAACGTAGGCGTGACCAAGGATGTCGGTTTCGGCGTTGTGGCCGTCAAGTATTCGGACACCAATGCCAAGGGTAGCTGCTCCGCGGGCGAAGCCTACTGCTGGGATGGTTACGATGCCGGCAAGGGCCGTGCTCTGGTTTCCTTCACCAAGACTTTCTAAGCATTTAGCATAACCTTCCCGTCGGCGACCGGCCGGTGCCGGCGGGAAACTGAAATCAACCCCTAAATAATGAGGATGCACTCATGAAACTCGTAACTGCCGTCATCAAGCCGTTCAAGCTTGACGAGGTGCGTGAAGCGCTTGCTGCCGTTGGCGTGCAGGGCATTACTGTCACTGAGGTCAAGGGGTTCGGCCGTCAAAAAGGACACACCGAACTTTACCGCGGCGCCGAATACGTCGTCGATTTCCTGCCCAAGGTCAAGATCGAAGCGGCGATCAAGGACGACCTCCTCGATCAGGTCATCGAGGCCATCGAGAAGTCAGCCAGCACCGGCAAGATCGGCGATGGCAAGATCTTCGTCTTCGACGTCGAGCAAGTCATACGCATCCGCACCGGCGAAACCGGTGAGGAAGCGCTCTAAGGGAGAACAAGACCATGAAGAAATTCTTCGCCATCCTGATGGCAACACTGGCTCTCAGCTTTGCGGGTGGTGTTTACGCCGACGAAAAGCCGGCTGAAGCACCGGCAGTAAGCGCCGAGGCTGCACCCGCCGCGGCCGAAGCTGCACCGGCTGCTGAAGCGCCGGCACCTGAACTCAGTGCCGGCGACACCGCCTGGATGCTGACCTCCACCGTGCTCGTCATCATGATGACCATCCCGGGCCTGGCCCTGTTCTACGGCGGCCTGGCGCGTTCGAAGAACATGCTCTCGGTGCTGCTGCAGGTCTTCTCCGTCTTTTCATTGATCAGCGTGCTGTGGGCCATCTACGGCTACTCGCTGGCTTTCGGCGGCGCAGGCAACTACATTGCCGGTTTCGACAAGGCCATGCTGGCTGGCATTACGCCGGATACGCTGGGCGGTCTGCCGACCATTCCGGAATTCGTGTTCGTTGCCTTCCAGGGTACCTTCGCGGCGATTACCACCTGCCTGATCGTCGGCTCCTTTGCCGAGCGCATCAAGTTCTCGGGGGTGATGCTGTTCTCGGCGCTGTGGTTCACCTTCAGCTACCTGCCGATGGCGCACATGGTGTGGGGCGGCGGCATCCTGGCTCAGGATGGTGCACTGGACTTCGCCGGCGGCACTGTCGTGCATATCAATGCCGGTATTGCAGGCCTGGTCGGCGCCTATGTTCTGGGCAAGCGCGTCGGTTTCGGCAAGGAAGCCTTCATGCCGCACTCCCTGACCATGACCATGATCGGTGCCTCCCTGCTGTGGGTGGGCTGGTTCGGCTTCAACGCCGGTTCGGCTGGCGCTGCCAACGGCGTGGCGGGTCTGGCCACCGTGACCACCGTGCTCGCTACCGCTGCTGCTGTCCTGTCCTGGCTGCTGTTTGAAGCCCTGATCAAGGGCAAGGCCTCGATGCTGGGCGCCGCCTCTGGCGCTGTGGCCGGTCTTGTTGCCATCACCCCGGCCGCAGGCCTGGTGGGCCCCGGCGGTGCGCTGGTCATGGGCCTGATCGTCAGCCCTATCTGCCTGTGGGGCGTCAGTGGTCTCAAGAAGATGCTCGGTGCGGATGACGCCTTTGATGTGTTTGGCGTGCACGGCCTCGGCGGCATCGTCGGCGCCATCCTGACGGGCGTCTTCTATGCGCCCAGCCTGGGCGGCATGGGTCCGGAGGACTTCGCCATGGCGCATCAGGTGCTCGTGCAGGTTAAGAGCGTCGGCATCACCATCGTTGTCTCCGGCGTGGTTTCCTTCGTGGCCTACAAGCTGGTGGACATGTTCCTCGGCCTGCGTGTGACGGAAGACGACGAGCGCGAAGGCTTGGACATCGCCTCGCACGGCGAATCGGCTTACCACTACTAAGCAATCCGCAATACGCCCTGCTCTGGCAGGGCTGAATCCCGAAAAGGGCATCCGTGAGGATGCCCTTTTCACTGGCGCACCCTTTTGCAAGGAAGTCGCACCGGGGGAAGTGCCACCGGGAACTAAGGCAAACCCCTTCTGTCATGGCTGAAATCGCCGTCTGCGTGTTATTCTCGGGCGCATCCCATTGTTTCACCGTGCTCGCCGTAGCTTCGTCCAGGAGACCCCTGGTACGGGATTTTTGCGTCCGTTTTCCAGCGCCGTTCATCTCATTCATGCTCTTGCCCGTCCTGCTTCTTCTGCCTTTCGTCTGCAGCGTCATTGCCGCCTGCATGCCGGCGGACGCGCGTAATCGCGAGGTCTGGCTGGCGGGGACGGCCTGCTTTGTGTCCCTGCTTGGCGTCGCCTCCCTGTTCCCGCAAATCAGCGCTGGCGAGGTGATGCGCTACGAGCTGGCGTGGATGCCCGCCTACGGTCTCGATTTCGTTCTGCGCGTGGATGGCCTGGCCTGGCTTTTCATGGTGCTGGTGCTGGGCATCGGCATGCTGGTCGTGCTCTATGCGCATTACTACATGTCGCCGGAAGACCCGGTGCCACGCTTCTTCTCCTTCCTGCTGGCCTTCATGGGCGCGATGCTCGGCATCGTCATGTCCGGCAACCTGATTCAGCTTGCCGTGTTCTGGGAACTGACCAGCATTACTTCCTTCCTGCTGATCGGCTATTGGCATCACCGCGCCGACGCGCGCCGCGGTGCGCGCATGGCCTTCACGGTGACGGCCAGCGGCGGCCTGTGCCTGTTTGCCGGCGTGATCATTCTCGGCCGCATCGTGGGCAGCTACGATCTCGATGTCGTGATCGCGGCCGGCGAGCAGGTGCGTGCCCATACCCTTTACTTCCCGGCGCTGCTCCTTATCGTGCTGGGGGCGCTGACCAAGAGTGCGCAATTTCCCTTCCACTTCTGGCTGCCGCACGCCATGGCGGCGCCGACGCCAGTGTCGTCGTATCTGCATTCGGCCACCATGGTGAAGGCCGGCGTGTTCCTGCTGATGCGTTTGTGGCCGGTACTGTCGGGCACCGAGGAATGGAGATGGATCGTCGCTGGTGCCGGGGTGTGCACCTTGTTGATCGGTTCTTTTGCCGCCATCTTCCAGCACGACATCAAGGGCCTGCTGGCCTATTCGACCATCAGCCATCTTGGCCTGATCACCGTACTGCTCGGTATCGGTACGCCGCTGGCCATGGTCGCTGCCATCTTCCACACTATCAATCACGCCACCTTCAAGGCCTCGCTGTTCATGGCGGCCGGCATCATCGACCACGAAAGCGGCTCGCGCGACATGCGCATTCTGCGCGGCCTGGGCCGTCACATGCCCATCACCGCCACCCTGGCCATCGTCGCCAGCGCCGCCATGGCCGGCGTGCCGCTGCTCAACGGTTTCCTGTCCAAGGAAATGTTCTTTGCCGAAACCCTGCTGGTCGGCGGCGATACCGACTGGTGGATGTCGGGCGCGGCGCTGGCGATGGGCATCTTCAGCGTGACCTACTCCCTGCGCTTCATCAGCATCTTCTTCGGCAAGCCCCAGGTGGACTTGCCGCGCGTGCCGCATGAGCCGCCGCGCTGGATGCGCTTTCCAGTAGAGCTGCTGGTACTGTTGTGCCTGGTCGTCGGCGTGCTGCCGGCCTTAAGCATTGACCAGATCCTGCACAACGCCGTGTACTCGGTGTTGGGCGAACAGATGCCGAGCTACGACCTTGCGGTCTGGCACGGCTTGAATATTCCGCTGGTGATGAGCATTGCCGCGCTGCTGGGCGGCGTGCTTTTCTATCGTCTCCTGCGCCGTCGCTTCAATCCGGATCTGCGCGAACACGTGCCCCTGATTCATCGTTTCAGCGGCGCCCAGGGCTATGAGAATGTCATGAGTGCCTTGTCTCGCAGCGCTGACTTCGTCTTGGAATTGTTCAACACCGTTCGCCTGCAGCCGCAGATTTTCTGCATCCTCCTGGCCATGGTGGCGGTGATTGCAACCTTGGGCTTGCCGTCCTCGCGGCACTTGGCCGACCCCTTCGCCAATCTGGACCCGCTGTTTGCCCTGCTCCTCGCCATCGGCTGCATCTGCGCCGTGGCGGCGGCGTGGCAGGCCAAGTACCACCGTCTCGCGGCGCTGGCTTTGCTGGGGGGCACCGGCGTTGTGGTATCGGTGGTTTTCCTGTGGTTGTCGGCGCCCGATCTGGCGCTCACCCAGCTGATGGTGGAAACGGTCACCACGGTACTGCTGTTGCTCGGCCTGCGCTGGCTGCCGCCGCGTAAGACGCCCAAGGAGCTGGCGATTGAAGTGCCGCGCAGGGTTTGGTTGCGCCGTTCGCGCGACCTGGCGCTGGCCGTGATGTCCGGCCTCCTGCTGGCGGGCATCACTTATGCCATCCTGCTGCGGCCGTCGGCCGATACGATAGGTGACTTCTTCCTGCTGCGGGCCCTGTCCGAAGGCGGCGGCACCAATGCTGTGAATGTGCTGTTGGTGGACTTCCGCGGCTTTGACACCCTCGGCGAGATCACCGTACTGGCGGCGGTCGGCCTGACCATCTATGCATTGCTGCGCCGCTTCCGTCCGGCGCCCGAGAGCCTGGTCCAGCCCGAGCAGCAGACCGACCCGCTGGATCCGGCCATCCATCAGGCCCCGTCCCGCCAGGCCCGTACGGGTTATCTGATGGTGGCGGGCATCTATCTGCGCCTGCTGCTGCCCTTCATGCTGCTGTTTGCGGTGTACTACTTCATGCGTGGCCACAATCTGCCGGGTGGCGGTTTTGTCGCCGGCCTGATCTTTGCCGTGGCCATCATCCTGCAATACATGCTGGCCGGCGCCGTCTGGGTCGAGGCGCATCTGCGCGTGCGCCCCTTCCGCTGGCTGGGGCTAGGCCTCATCCTGGCTTGTGCCACCGGGCTGGGTGCCTGGATCTTCGGCTACCCCTTCCTGACCAGCCACACTGCGCACCTGCATCTGCCGCTGCTGGGCGAGGTGCATGTGCCGAGCGCCTTCTTCTTCGATCTCGGCGTGTTCTCCGTGGTCGTCGGTTCCACCATGCTGATCCTGATTGCCCTGGCGCACCAGTCGATCCGCAGCCACCGTCAGCCCGGCAAGAGTGCTGATGTGGAGGCTAGCGCTTCCATGCAGGAGAGTTCTTGATGGAAGCCGCCATCGCCATCACCATCGGCATTCTGTTTGGCTCCGGCGTCTGGCTGGTGCTGCGGCCGCGTACCTTCCAGGTCATCATCGGCCTGCTGCTGATGTCCTATGCGGTCAATCTGTTCATCTTCGTGATGGGCCGCCTCTGGATAGACCAGGCACCGTTGACGCTGGCACCCGGCACACCCGACCCCTCTGTGCACGCTGACCCCTTGTCGCAGGCCTTGGTGCTGACCGCCATCGTCATCGGCTTTGCCACCACCGCCCTGTATCTGGTCATGATGCTAGGCGCGCGCGGCCTGACCGGCAGCGACCACGTGGATGCGGAAGAGGAGGACGAGCAATGAGCGGCCTCGCCTGGCAACAACACCTGATCCTGCTGCCTATCGTCGTGCCGCTGCTGACCGGCGCGCTGCTGATCCCGGTCAACGAGAAGCACCACCAGCGCAAGTACGCAGCGAATCTCATCTCCACCCTGATCCTGCTCGGCTGTGCGCTGACGCTGTTCTCTCTGACCGACTCCGAATACTGGTCCTCGGGCATCGGCGTTTATCTCGCCGCCAACTGGTCGGCGCCCTATGGCATTGCCCTGGTCGCGGATCGACTGGCCGCGCTGATGCTGACCCTGACGGCCGTTCTGGCGCTGGCGTCGCTGGTGTTCTCATCTTCGCGCTGGAGTCGCATCGGCGTGCACTTCCACTCGCTGTTCCAGTTTCTGTTGATGGGCCTGAACGGCGCCTTCCTGACCAACGACCTGTTCAACCTCTTCGTCTTCTTCGAGGTCATGCTGGCGGCTTCGTATGGTCTGGTGCTGCATGGCTATAACGTAAGCCGCATCCGTGCCGGCATGCAGTACATCACCATCAATCTGATCGCGTCCTTCCTGTTTCTGATCGGCGTGGCGCTCATCTACGCTACTACCGGCACGCTCAACATCAGTGATCTCGGCGCACGTGTCGCTACCCTGGGCGTGGATGAGCTGCGGCTGTTCAAGGTCGGCGCCGCCATCCTCGCGCTGGTTTTCCTGACCAAGTGCGCGATGTGGCCGCTCGGCTTCTGGCTGCCGACGACTTATGCCGCCGCCTCGCCGCCGGTGGCCGCCATGTTGGTGCTGATGACCAAGGTCGGCATCTATGCCCTGCTGCGCGTGTGGCTGCAGGTGTTCGCGGTGGATAGCGGTCCGGTGGCCGGTTTCGGCTTCATGGCGCTGTTCTGCGGAGGGCTGTTGACCCTGGTGTTCGGCGCGGTCGGCCTGCTCGCCAGCGATGAGCCAGGCCATATTGCCGGCTACGCGGCCATCGTTTCTTCGGGCACTCTGCTGGCCGTGATCGGCTACGGCCAGCCCTCACTGGTCACGGCCGGCCTGCTGTATCTGCTCGGCTCCACGATTGCCACGGCAGCTTTCGTCTTGCTGACCGAGTTCATCGAGCGCATCCGCACCCCGGGCGCCTCGCTGCTGGCCGTCACCATGGAAGCCTTTGCCATTGATGAAAAACCGGAGGAGCCAGTGGGCGTGGGCATCCCCGGCACGCTGGCCTTCCTCGGCCTGGCCTTTGCCTGCTGCGCGCTGGTGATCACCGGTCTGCCGCCGCTGTCCGGCTTTATTGCCAAGTTCAGCCTCTTCCATGCCCTGCTCAATCCGGAGATTGGCGCGCCCGACCTGAATGCCTGGCTGCTGATGGGGCTCATCATCGTGGCCGGCCTGGCCGGCATCATTTCGCTGATGCGTTTCGGCGTGCGCACTTTCTGGGCCTCGGGCAATGTGCTGCCGCCGCGCCTGCAGCTCTCCGAACTGCTGCCGGTGGCGACCCTGCTGCTGCTGTGCGTGGCGTTAACCGTGCTGGCGGGTCCGGCGACGGACTATCTGCGCCGCGTCACCGACAGCCTGCATCAGCCCGGCCACTACATTGAGCGCGTGCTCGGCGAACCCGCCATCCCCGGCCCGGTCCGCTTACAGGAGGGGACGCAATGAAGCGCTGGTTGCCATCCCCCTACCTTTCCGCCGCACTCTTGCTGTGCTGGCTGCTGTTGGCACAGAGCCTGGCCAACACCGACCTGCTGCTGGGCTTGCTGCTGGCGCTTGCCATCCCGCTGTTGACGCGCCCCTTGCTGCCCCTGCCGCGTGCCCGCGTGTGGCGCCCCTGGCTGCTGTTCCGCCTGCTCGCGAGTTCGATGGTGGAGATCGTGCGCTCCTGCTTCAATGTGAGCCGCATCATCCTTTTCCGCCGTGCCGAGGGCGTCAATTCGCAATTTATCCGCGTGCCGCTGGAGCTGCGCGATCCCTACGGCCTGGCCTTGCTGTCCTGCCTCATCAACTGCACGCCGGGAACGGTCTGGGTCGAGCTGCTGCCGGACACCCACGATCTGGCGCTGCACGTGTTCGACCTGCATGACGAACAGTGGTGGATAGAGACCATCAAGCGCGAGTACGAAGGCCCGCTGATGGACATCTTCGAAGGAGGAAAGTCGTGATCGCCGAATTGCTGTCGATGTCCGTCAATTTCGCGACGGCGTGCGTCGTGGCGGCCATGGTGCTCTGCATGATCCGCCTGCTGATCGGGCCTACCGCGCAGGATCGCGTGTTGGCGCTCGACACCCTGTGGATGTGCGCCATGATGCTGATCCTGATGCTGGGCATACGCTTTGAAAGCCTGATCTTCTTTGACGCCGCCGTCCTGATCGCCCTCACCGGCTTTGTGTCCACGGTGGCGCTGGCCAAGTTCCTGATGCGCGGCGAGGTGATCGAATGAATACGCTCACCTCCCTGCCGGACTGGGCCGCGCTGATCGTCATCTGTATGCTGCTGCTCGGCGGCTGCATCGTGTTCATCGGCACGCTCGGCCTGTTGCGCCTGCCGACCTTCTATCAGCGCATGCACGGCCCGGCCATCAGCATCACCCTGGGCGCCGGCTGCATACTCATTGCCTCCATGATTCTGTTCACGGTAGCGCAGTCGCGCCTAGTGGTGCACGAGCTGCTGATCACCCTCTTTATCATGATGACGGCGCCCGTCGTGTCCATGCTGCTCATGCGCATGGCCGTCTATCGCGACCTGCGTGGACATAAGGGTGGCTTCTCGGGCAGCGACGAAAAGGTCTATCGCCAACCGCCGGACGACGAATGAAGCGCGCGTGAGTCGGTGATCACACAGTAAAAAGGCATCCCGCGGGATGCCTTTTTTATGGAGCCGAGCTGGTTCAGATGCGCGCCGAGGCTTTGAGGATCTCGGCCTTCAGTTCAGCATAGCTCTTGGTCACCGGGAACTGCGGGAATTCGCGGATCACGTTTTCCGGCGGATGGAAGAGGATGCCGGCATGCGCCTCGCCGAGCATGGCCGTGTCGTTGTACGAATCACCGGCGGCGATGACCTTGTAGTTGAGCTCTTTGAAGCGCTGCACTGCCTCCTTCTTCTGGTTCGGCATGCGCAGGTGGTAATTCACCAGGGTGCCCTGGCTGTCGCTTTCGAGCTTATGGCAGAACAGCGTCGGCATGCCCAGCTGCTGCATCAGCGGCATGGCGAACTCGTAGAAGGTGTCGGACAGAATGATGACCTGGAAGTGCTGGCGCAGATCATCGAGAAAGTCCTTGGCGCCGGCCATCGGCCCCATTTCTGCGATCACCTTCTGGATGTCCGGCAAACCGAGTTTGTGCTGTGCCAGCAGATCAAGGCGGAACTTCATCAACGTGTCGTAGTTCGGCTCGTCGCGGGTGGTGCGGCGCAGCTCGGTGATGCCGGTACGCTCGGCGAATTCGATCCAGATTTCGGGGACCAGGACACCTTCAAGGTCTAGGCAGACGAGTTGCACAGGATTGCTCCAAATTTGGGGAAGTCCGCCATTTTAACCGCTGCCGCAGTGTAGGATAGGGCCACTACCACCCAGTTTCGCACCGCATTCCACCATGGCCGCAGGCAGTCTTTTCATCGTCGCCGCTCCTTCGGGCGCAGGCAAAACCACCCTGGTCCGCATGCTGCTCGCACAGGACCCGGCGGTGCAGCTTTCGATTTCCTACACCACGCGTCCGCCGCGCGCTGGCGAGCAGGACGGCCGCGAGTACAACTTCGTCGATGCCACGACTTTCCGCGCCATGCGCGAGCGTGGCGACTTTCTCGAATGGGCCGAGGTGCACGGTAATTTCTATGGCACCTCGCGGGTCTGGCTGGAAGCACAGATGCAGGCGGGTCGTGACGTGCTGCTCGAAATCGACTGGCAGGGCGCGCAGCAGGTGCGCAAGTTGTTTCCCGAAGCGGTGGGCATTTTCATCATGCCGCCCTCGCTGGCCGAGCTTGAACGCCGCCTGCGCGGGCGCGGCACCGACAGCGAAGACGTCATCGCGCGTCGACTGACGGCCGCCGCAGACGAGATGCGGCACGTTGATGAGTTCGACTTTGCTATAATCAACAAAGACTTGGATGAAGCGCTTAAAGACCTCTCCGCCGCGGTGCGGACGGCCCGTTTGCGTTGCGCCCGCCAGCGGGCGCGCCATCCCCAGGTTTTTGCGTAGATTGCCCCCCGATTCGCCAACATACAGGACACAACCATGGCCCGCGTTACCGTAGATGATTGCCTGAAACGCATTCCCAACCGCTTCCAGCTCACTCTGGCTGCCACCTATCGCGCCCGTCAGATCACCATGGGTGGTTCCCCCCAGGTCGAGGCTGACAAGGACAAGGCAACCGTGATCGCCCTGCGCGAGATCGCCGCCGGCAAGGTCGGCGTGGAAATTCTTACGCGCAATCAATCCTGAGTGATCCGGGGGGTGTATGCGAATGCCGCATGTTCTAGCCTCCCGATCTACGCCGGCCCCTGCGCCGGCGTCTGCGGCTGCGCCCTCCGTTGCCGACAGCAAGGCGCGTGCGCTGCAAAGCGCGCCGCCGCCCAAAACCACTGACGAGGTCAGCGCCGAGTTCGAGCGTTTCAGGACGCATCTTTCCTCCTATCTGAAGACGGAGGAAGTCGACAAGATCGCCGACGCCTTCGTCTTCAGTCGCGCTGCTCACGAAGGCCAGTTCCGCTCCAGCGGCGACCCCTATATCTCGCATCCGCTCGCCGTCGCCCAGTCGCTGGCCGAGTGGCACATGGACGCGCAGGCGCTGTGTGCCGCCCTGCTCCATGACGTGATGGAGGACACGGGCGTCAGCAAGGAGGAGTTGGCGCAGCGCTTCGGACAGGTCACCGCCGATCTGGTTGATGGCGTGTCCAAGCTCGAGAAGGTCGAGAACCAGTCCTGGCAGGAAGCGCAGGCCGAAAATTTCCGCAAGATGCTGCTGGCCATGGCGCGCGATGTGCGCGTCATCCTGATCAAGCTGTCCGATCGCCTGCACAATCTCAACACGCTTGATGCCGTGCGCCCCGACAAGCGCCGCCGCGTGGCCCGCGAGACGTTGGAAATCTACGCCCCGATCGCCAACCGGCTCGGCTTGAACCAGCTTTACCGCGAGCTGCAGGAAATTTCCTTCTGCCATCTCTACCCCGGCCGCTACAAGGTACTCAGCAAGGCGGTCAAGGCCGCGCGCGGCAACCGCCGCGAAGTGGTCGGCAAGATCCTCGACGCTATCAAGGACAACCTTCCGGCGAACGGCATCCAGGCCGAGGTCATGGGCCGCGAGAAGCACGTCTACGGCATCTATCGCAAGATGCGCGAGAAGCATCTCAGCTTCTCCCAGGTGCTGGACATCTACGGCTTCCGCATCATCGTCGAGGATGTCGGCCGCTGCTATCTGTCCCTGGGCGTGCTGCATTCGCTCTTCAAGCCCGTGCCCGGCAAGTTCAAGGACTACATCGCGATTCCGAAGGCCAACGGCTATCAGTCGCTGCATACGACGCTGATCGGTCCTTACGGCACGCCCGTCGAGATGCAGATTCGTACGCGCCAGATGCACCACGTCGCCGAAGCCGGCGTGGCCTCGCACTGGCTCTACAAGGACGACAGCGACGCTTCCGAAATTCATCAGAAGACGCACAAGTGGCTGCAGTCGCTACTGGAGATCCAGTCCTCTTCCGTGGATTCGGCCGAATTCCTTGAACACGTCAAGGTCGACCTCTTCCCGGGCGAAGTCTATTGCTTCACGCCGCAAGGCAAGATATTGGTGCTGCCGCGCGGTGCCACCGCTGTCGACTTCGCCTACGCCGTGCATACCGATATCGGCCACCGCTGTGTGGCCTGTCGCATCAACACCGAGCTGATGCCCTTGCGCACCGAGCTTGCCGACGGCGACCGCGTCGAGATCATCACCGCGGTCAATGCCAACCCGAATCCGGCCTGGCTGTCGTATGTGAAGAGCGGCCGCGCGCGCTCCAAGATTCGCCATTTCCTCAAGACCCAGCACACCGAGGAATCGGCGGCGCTGGGCGAACGCATGGTGACGCAGGCGTTGCGCTCGGTCGGCTATGCGCTGGCCAAGATCACCACCAATCAATGGGAGCGCCTGCTGCGCCTGACCGGCGCCAAGTCCAAGAAGGAAGTGCTGACCGATGTGGGTCTGGGCAAGCAGTTGCCGGCCATCATCGCCAAGCAGCTGACCGAGGGCATGGAGGCTCCCAGCGAAGACGGCGAACGCTCGTCTGCGGCGATTGTCATCCGCGGCAATGAGGGCTCCGCCGTGGTGCTGGCGCGCTGCTGCCGGCCGATTCCGGGCGACCCCATCATCGGCATGCTGCGCAAGGGCCAGGGCCTGGTCGTGCACACGCACGACTGCAAGACCGTGACCCGACTGCGCAGCGAACGCGAGGGCTGGATCGACGTCGACTGGCAGCCCGAGGCCGAGCACCTGTTCGAAGTGGGCATCCGTGTCGTCGCCGAAAACCGGCGCGGTGTACTGGCCCGCGTGGCAGCGGAGATCTCGGCCAGCAATTCCGACATCATGAACGTCAACATCGATGAAGGCCCGGGCCTTTATTCGGTGCTGCAGTTCTCGCTGCAGGTGACCGACCGCCAGCATTTGGCGCGTATCATGCGCAGCTTGCGCCGCCTGCCCGAAGTGGTCCGCATCCAGCGCGCCCGCGAAACCTAGTTCCGCCCCTGATTCCGGCCCGTCACGGGCCATGCTTCAACAACCCTGTTTAACTGGAGAGCAGCAGCAAATGGCAATGTACGAATCCGAGCACACCAAGTTCATACGCGAGTGGATGGAAAAGAACCCGCAGGAACTCGATGAACAGAAGGCCGGCCGCGCACTGTGGTGGGACAAGGGCGAACAGGACCTCGAGACCGCGCGTCGCAATGACGAGTCCAAGGTGCCGCAGAAGTCCTACTACTACGATATCGAAGGCTGATTGCCTGAGCCGGCGGCGTCAGGTGACGCCGTCCGCGCAGACGTCCCGGGTCCGCTGCGGGTGCGCGCCCACCGCTCGCACCCATTGGCCGGGCAGGGCATTGCCCTTGGCCCGGTTGTTCTGCCACTGCAGCGGCTGCAGATTGCCAAGATTGTCGCTGCCCCCGCGCATCACGGCAAAGATATGGTCGATTTCCCAGCCGGTTCCGTTATCGGCGGTGACGCCATACTGATCCCTATCTATCCAGGCACCGCAGGCATCCTTGCGCCGCACAGCGGGATCTATGCCGAGCACGGTCGTGGCCTTGCGCCAGACCGCCTCTACGATATAAGCACTAAACTCATGGTTTTTAACGGTTTTTCCAAAATCACGGCTTTCCATGACAACTCCCTGCGCAAACCTGTAAAACAGGACCTGCCTCGTTGTCCCCCTTTATTTTTGCGGCAAATGTAAACATTTCTAAGCAAATGTCAACATTACTTGGCGTTTTGCTGCCGGAGGGCAGGGGCTGAAATCCGCTCCCCCGCATCGGGAAAAGAGGCGGAACGGCTATAATCCCTACTCGCAACTCCCTGATTTTTCGAATGAGCACCAAAAAGCTGTACATCCGCACCTTCGGTTGCCAGATGAACGAGTACGACTCGGACAAGATGGCCGATGTGCTCGCCGCCGGCGACACCATCGTTAAGACCGATACGCCCGAAGATGCCGACATCATCCTGTTCAACACCTGTTCCGTGCGCGAGAAGGCGCAGGAGCGCGTGTTCCACGACCTCGGCCGCGTCAAGAACCTCAAGCAGCTAAACCCGAATCTCGTGATCGGCGTGGGCGGCTGCGTTGCCTCGCAGGAAGGCGCTGCCATCGTGCAGCGCGCGCCCTATGTCGATGTCGTGTTCGGTCCGCAGACCCTGCACCGCCTGCCGCAGCTGATTGCCGCCAAGAAGGAAACCGGCAAGTCGCAGGTCGACATTTCCTTCCCTGAGATCGAGAAGTTCGACTATCTGCCGCCAGCGCGCGTCGAAGGCACGGCCGCTTTCGTCTCCATCATGGAAGGCTGCTCCAAGTACTGCACCTTCTGCGTGGTGCCCTATACCCGCGGCGAGGAAGTCTCGCGCCCGCTCGACGACGTGCTCACCGAAGTCGCCAATCTCGCCATGCAGGGCGTGCATGAAATCACCCTGCTCGGCCAGAACGTGAACGCCTATCGCGGCGTCATGAAGCATGCCGACGGCAGCATTGATACCGATAGCGAGCCGGCCGACCTGGCCTTGCTGATCGAGCTGATCGCCGAGATTCCCGAAATCCAGCGCATCCGCTACACCACCTCGCATCCGCGCGAAGTTACGCAGCGCCTCATCGATGCCTATGCACGCATCCCCAAGCTGGTGTCGCAACTGCACTTACCGGTGCAAGCCGGTTCCGACCGCATTCTTGCAGCCATGAAGCGCGGCTACACGGCCCTGGAGTACAAGAGCCTGGTCAGGAAGCTGCGCGCCGCGCGCCCGAATCTGTCGCTGTCCTCAGACTTCATCGTCGGTTTCCCCGGCGAGACCGAGGAGGATTTCGAGAAGACCATGCAACTGATCGAGGACGTGGTCTTCGACGGCAGCTTTTCCTTTACCTACTCCGCACGACCGGGTACGCCGGCTTCCGATCTCGTCGACGACACGCCGCAGGAGGTCAAGCTGAAGCGCCTGATGCGCTTGCAGAAGCGCATCGACGAGATGCAGCAGGAAGTCAGCCGCAGCATGGTCGGCAGCGTGCAGCGCGTGCTGGTCGAAGGCAAGGCCAAGAAGGACGAATCCGAGCTCGCCGGTCGTACCGAGAACAATCGCGTGGTGAACTTTCCGGGCAACGAACGCCTGCTCGGCCACTATGTGAACGTGAAGATCACCGAAGCTCAGCCGCACAGCCTGCGCGGTGAGATTGTCATTGCAGAATAAACGCTAATACATGGCCAGCAGCCCTCGTTCGCGCAGTCTTGAAGTCAATTTTTCCCCGGTCGATAACGCCCGTCTCGCCAATTTATGCGGGGCGCTGGACGAAAACCTGCGCCAGATCGAAACGGCCTACGACATCACCATCGCGCGGCGCGGCGAGCATTTCCGTGTCACCGGCACGACCGACAAGGCACGTCTTGGCATCGCCGCACTGGAGCGTTTCTACGCGCAAGCCGACGCACCGGTGAACATAGACGACATCCAGCTTGGCGTCATCGAGATCGAGCGCAGCAGCGACGAGCCCGGCCAGGCAGGCATGACACTGATGACGCGCAAGGGCGATCTGCACGGCCGCACACCGCGCCAGGTGCAGTATCTGCGTCAAATCCAGGATCACGACATCACCTTCGGCATCGGCCCGGCCGGTACCGGCAAGACCTATCTGGCCGTGGCCTGCGCCGTCGATGCGATGGAGCGCGATCAGGTCTCGCGCATCATCCTCACCCGCCCGGCGGTCGAAGCCGGCGAACGCCTCGGCTTCCTGCCGGGCGATCTGGCCCAGAAGGTCGATCCCTATCTGCGTCCGCTCTACGATGCGCTATATGACCTGATGGGCTTCGACAAGGTCACCAAGATGTTCGAGAAGGGCAGCATCGAGATCGCGCCGCTCGCCTACATGCGCGGCCGTACGCTCAATCATGCCTTTATCATTCTCGACGAGGCGCAGAACACCACACCCGAACAGATGAAGATGTTCCTGACGCGCATGGGTATAGGCTCAAAGTGCGTCATCACCGGCGATGTGACGCAGATCGATTTGCAGAAGGGCCAGAAGAGCGGCCTGATCGAATCGCGCCACATTCTCAACGATGTGCGCGGCATCGCCTTCACCGACTTCCTCGCCGAGGATGTGGTGCGTCATCCGCTGGTGGCGCGCATTGTCGCCGCCTATGAAAAGAACGAAGCCAAAAAGCCGTGACCAGCGCCAGGAAAAAATCTGCGCCTGTGGCAAAGCTCAGCCTTAGCGTGCAGTATGCCTGTAGCGACGATGCGCTACCTTCGCGTCCGCAAGTGCGGCGCTGGGTGAAGAAGGCCCTGCATGGTGACAGTGCCGAAGTCACAGTGCGTTTCGTCGATGCCGAGGAAGGACAGATGCTCAATCGCGAGTATCGCCACAAGGACTACGCGACCAATGTACTGTCCTTTCCCTATGCCCCGAATCCGGACATGGCTGGTGATCTGGTGCTTTGCCTGCCGGTGATGCTGAAGGAAGCGGCAGAGCAGCAAAAGCCGACCGAGGCTCACTTCGCCCACCTGATCGTGCATGGTATGCTGCACCTGCAAGGTTACGATCATGAAACCTGTGATGCCGACGCTGAAATCATGGAAGCCCGCGAACGCGAAATCCTCGCCGCGCTGGGCTATCCCGACCCCTATCTGAGTGAACGCGAGCCGCAGGCGTAGTGCGATAGCACCAAGCCTGAACCGCAAACGAAATGGACCCTTCCCCTAGTAAACCGAATTTTCTAGAGCGCCTTTCCTCGCTGCTGATGCGCGAGCCCGAAGACCGCGAACAACTCCTCAATCTGCTGCACGGCGCCTACGAGCGCAATCTGCTCGATGCCGATGCGCTATCCATCATCGAAGGCGCGCTCTCCGTCTCCGACATGCAAGTGCGCGACATCATGGTGCCGCGCGCGCAAATGGACGTCGTCGATATCAACGACGCGCCTGAAAAGATCGCTGCCCTCGTCATCGAGGCCGCCCACTCGCGTTTCCCCGCTATCGACGAGCACAAGGACGACGTGATCGGCATCCTGCTCGCCAAGGACCTGCTCAACTGCTTCGTCGGCCGCGACTTCGATCTGCGCGGCACGCTGCGTCCCGCCATCTTCATTCCCGAATCCAAGCGCCTCAATGTCCTGCTGCGCGAATTTCGCGCCAGCCACAATCACATGGCCATCGTCGTCGATGAATACGGCGGCGTGTCCGGTCTCGTTACCATCGAGGATGTGCTGGAGCAGATCGTCGGCGATATCGAGGACGAATACGACTTCGACGAGACCGCGGGCAATATCGTGCTCGACAACACCGGCCGTTATCGTGTCAAGGCGACTACCGAGATCGAGGACTTCAACGCCGCCTTCGGCACCGAACTCAGCGACGACGATTACGATACCGTCGGCGGTTTCGTCATTCACGAACTGGGCCGTCTGCCCAAGCGCGGCGAGACCTTGTTCCACAAGGACCTGCGTATCTCCGTACTGCGCGCCGACAGCCGTCGCGTACATACGCTGCTGATAGACAGACAGCGCGCCCTGCCGCTGGCCGAGAAGGACCCGGCCGACGCATGAAGGTGCCGTGTCGCCTCAGGCGCTCGGCCCCGCTCGCGCTGCGGCGGAGGCGGATGCAGTGAGCCGCTGGCAGCAAGGCCTTCTGCTATTTGCCTCCGGCGCGCTGCATGTGGCGGCCTTTGCACCCCTGGGCTGGTGGCCGCTCAGCTTCCTCAGTCTTGCCGTTCTGTTTCATGGCTGGCATACGGCGACTCCGCGCGAGGCGGCCTGGCAGGGCTATGCGTGGGGCCTGGGCTGTTTTCTGGTCGGCGTTTCCTGGGTCTATGTGAGCATGCACGACGTCGGCGGCATGCCGGCGCCGGTGGCCGCCCTGATGACGCTGCTGTTCGCGCTTTATCTGGCCATTTATCCGGCCCTGTCCGGCTGGCTCGCGGCGCGTGTGCGCAAGGGCCCGGTATTTTCCCTGTTTGTCATTGCTGCCGCCTGGACGCTCGGCGAATGTTTGCGCGGACTTGTCGCGACCGGTTTCCCCTGGCTTGCGATCGGCTATGCGCAGACGCCGCCGAGCCCGCTGGCCGGCTACGCGCCGCTGCTCGGCGTGTATGGCGTGGGTTTCGTCGTCGCGCTGATGGCGGCGGCGCTTGCCCAGCTGTATCGGCTACGGCGCGCCGCCGTGCTGCCCCTCGCACTGTGTATTGGGCTGCTGCTCATCGGCGCCGGCCTGCGCATGGTGCACTGGACGCAGCCGCACGGCGAGGCATTTAGCGTCAGCCTGCTGCAGGGCAATGTGCCGCAGAGCCTCAAGTGGGATCCGCAGCGCTTGAGCCTGTCGCTGGATACCTATGCCGGCCTTGCACAGGCTCACCCGGCGCAGCTGATGGTGCTGCCCGAGACCGCCATTCCGCTGATGTTCAACGAAATCCCGCGCGACCATCTGCGGCAGCTCATCGGCACCGGGCGGCATGTGCTGATCGGTGCCGCGGTTGGCATCGGCGCAAACGGCTATGCCAATGGCGCCGTGATGCTGACACCGCAACTCGAAGGCAGCGCCTATTTCAAGCACCACCTGGTGCCCTTCGGCGAATTCGTGCCGGCCGGTTTCCAGTGGTTCCTCGACCTCATGCATATTCCGATGTCGAACTTCACCGCCGGCAAAACGGTGCAGGACGCGCTGCTGTTCGATGGGCAGAAAATCATGCCCAACATCTGTTACGAGGACTTGTTCGGCGAGGAGCTGATCCGCGGCGCGGCCGGCGCCACGCTGCTGGTCAACCTGTCCAACACCGCCTGGTTCGGCGACTCGCTGGCCCAGCCGCAACATCTGCAGATTGCGCAGATGCGTGCGCTGGAAACCGGCCGCATGATGCTGCGCGCCACCAACACCGGCATGACCGCCGCCATCAATCCGGATGGCACCGTGGCGGCCGTGTTGCCTGCGTTCACGCGCGCAGGGCTGACGGTCGAGGCGCAGGGCTACACGGGCATGACGCCCTATATGCGCTACGGCAACTGGGGCATCCTGCTCCTGGCGGCTGCCGTGCTCGGCACCGCCGCCTGGCGGAGCTTGCGCCGCTCCGCGTGATGCCCCGGGGCGCTCGGTCGCGCCCGCAAAACCTTGTAAAATGGCGGTTTCGCGTATTTCAGGCATTCTCATGGCCGCGCCATCATTCCAAGAAATCATCCTGCGCTTGCAGAACTACTGGAGCCAGCAAGGCTGTGCCCTGCTCCAGCCTTACGACATGGAGGTCGGTGCCGGCACCAGCCACACCGCCACCTTCCTGCGCGCCCTCGGCCCCGAGCCGTGGAAGGCCGCCTATGTGCAACCGAGCCGCCGCCCCAAGGATGGCCGCTACGGCGAGAACCCGAATCGCCTGCAGCACTACTACCAGTTCCAAGTGGTGTTGAAGCCCGCACCGGCAAACATACTCGAGCTCTATCTCGGGTCGCTTGAAGCGCTGGGTTTCGACCTCAAGCAGAACGACATCCGCTTCGTCGAGGACGACTGGGAAAATCCGACCCTGGGCGCCTGGGGCCTGGGCTGGGAAGTCTGGCTCAACGGCATGGAAGTGACGCAGTTCACCTACTTCCAGCAGGTCGGCGGCATCAACTGCAAGCCCATCACCGGCGAGATCACCTACGGCCTCGAACGTCTGGCCATGTATCTGCAGGGTGTGGACAACGTCTATGACCTGCGCTGGACCGATGGCCTCAGCTACGGCGACGTCTACAAGCAGAACGAAGTCGAGCAATCGACCTACAACTTCGAGCATAGCGATGCCGACTTCCTGTTCACCGCCTTCGGCGCACACGAGAAGCAGGCACTGCATCTGATGGAGGCCAAGCTGGCGCTGCCGGCCTATGAGCAAGTGCTCAAGGCCGCGCATACCTTCAATCTGCTCGACGCGCGCGGCGCCATCTCGGTGACCGAGCGCGCGGCCTACATCGGCCGCATTCGCAATCTCGCGCGCAGCGTCGCCAAGAGCTATCTCGACAGCCGCGCGCGCCTGGGCTTCCCCATGGCCAAACCGGAACACGCTGCTGAAGTCCTCGCCCAGCTGGAAAAGGACGCCGCCTGAATATGAACAACTTGCTCGTAGAACTCTTCGTCGAAGAACTGCCGCCGAAGGCGTTGAAGAAAATTGGCGAAGCCTTTGCTGCCAACCTCGAGTCTTCGCTCAAGGCTCAGGGCCTGCTTGCTGCCGAAAGCAAGCTCACCGGCTTTGCATCGCCGCGTCGCCTTGGCGCACACATCACTGCGGTTGCAGCACAAGCCGCCGACAAGCCGATCGCACAGAAGCTGATGCCGGTTGCCGTCGGCCTTGATGCCGCAGGCAAGGCCACGCCCGCACTGCTGAAGAAGCTCGCGGCCCTGGGTGCGGACGAATCAGCGGTGCCAACGCTCAAGCGCGAGAACGACGGCAAGGCCGAGGTATTGTTCTTCAATAGCGTCGCCAAGGGCGCTACGCTGGCCGACGGTCTGCAGAAGGCGATTGAAGAAGCCCTGGCCAAGCTGCCCATTCCCAAGGTCATGACCTACCAACTGGCCGATGGCTGGGATACCGTGAACTTCGTGCGCCCGGCCCATGGCCTGGTTGCCCTGCACGGTAGCGAAGTCGTGAACGTGTCTGTGCTCGGGCTCATGGCCGGCAATGCGACGCACGGCCATCGTTTCGAGGCCAGCGTCGATCGGGTTGTGATCAAGGATGCCGACAGCTACGCGCAGCAACTCGCGGCTGAGGGCGCCGTGATCGCTTCCTATGCGGAGCGTCGCGCCGAAATTGCACGCCAGCTCGCGGCTGCCGCGGCCAGCGTCAACCTCAAGCCGATTGAAGACGAAGCGCTGCTCGACGAAGTCACGGGTCTGGTCGAGCGCCCGAATGTACTGATCGGCCAATTCGAAGAAGCTTTCCTCGAAGTGCCGCAGGAATGCCTGATTCTGACGATGAAGGCAAACCAGAAATACTTCCCGCTGCTGGATGCCAGCGGCAAGCTGTCGAACAAGTTCCTGATCGTCTCCAACATTAAGCCGGCCGATGCCAGCGCGGTGATTGGCGGCAACGAGCGCGTGGTGCGTCCGCGCCTGGCCGACGCCAAGTTCTTCTTCGATCAGGATCGCAAGAAGACGCTGGCTTCGCGTGTCGACGGCCTGGCCAAGGTGGTGTATCACAACAAGCTGGGTACGCAAGGCGAGCGCATCGAACGTGTGCGCGCGATTGCGCGGGCGATTGCCGGCAAGCTTGGCGTCGATGCGCAACAGGCCGACCTGGCCGCGCAACTGGCCAAGGCCGACCTGCTCACCGACATGGTCGGTGAGTTCCCTGAGCTGCAAGGCATCATGGGCCGTTACTACGCCCAGCACGATGGCCTGCCCGCCGCAGTGGCCGATGCGATTGAAGACCACTACAAGCCGCGTTTCGCCGGCGACGAGCTGCCGCGTAACGATGTCGGTATCGTCGTGGCGCTGGCCGATAAACTCGAAACCCTAGTGGGCCTGTTCAGCATCGGCCAGGTGCCGACCGGCGACAAGGACCCATTCGCGCTGCGTCGTCATGCACTGGGCGTGATTCGCATGCTGGTCGAAGGCAAGCTCGCGCTGGGTGTCGATGAGCTGATCGATGCCGCGGCCGAGTCCTTCAAGGGCTTGTCTGCCGAACATCGCAGCGCACTCCTTACCTTCATCTTCGACCGCCTCGCCAATTCCTTGCGCGAACAGGGTTACAGCGCGCAGGAAGTCGAGGCCGTGCTGGCGCTGCAACCGCAGCGTTTTGCCGATGTGGCGCAGCGCCTTGCCGCTGTGCGGGCCTTTGCCGCGCTGCCCGAGGCAGAGAGTCTGGCCGCTGCCAACAAGCGCGTCGGCAACATCTTGAAGAAGGTCGAGGGCGAGGTCGCCGCCAAGGTCGATGCCGGCCTGCTCAAGGAGGCTGCCGAAGCTACGCTTAATAACGCGCTGATGACCGTCAAGCCGCAGGCCGACGCCGCCTTCGAGCGCGGCGATTACGCCGCTTCGCTGCAGGCCCTGGCTGCGCTCAAGACCCCGGTAGACGCCTTCTTCGACGGCGTCATGGTCAATGCCGAAGATCCGGCCCTGCGCAACAACCGCCTCGGTCTGCTGGCCACGCTGCATCAGGCCATGAACCGCGTAGCCGATCTGTCCAAGCTCGCCTCCTGAGGACCAAATCATGAAGCTCATCGTTCTGGATAGAGACGGCGTCATCAACTACGATTCCGACCAGTTCATCAAGTCGCCGGACGAATGGAAGCCGATTCCCGGCAGCCTGGAGGCGATCGCACGTCTGACTCAGTTGGGCTATCACATCGTGGTGGCGACCAATCAGTCCGGCGTTGGGCGCGGCCTCTTCGACATGGATACGCTGAACGCCATCCACGAGAAAATGAGCAAGGCGGTGGCGCAGGCCGGCGGGCGCATTGATGCGGTGTTCTTCTGTCCGCACACCAATGTCGACAATTGCGAATGTCGCAAACCCAAGGCCGGCATGCTGCTGGACATTGCCAGCCGTTTCAACACCGATCCCGAGGGGCTGCCGATGGTGGGCGATGCGCTGCGCGACCTGCAGGCCGCCGCGGCCGTGGGTGCCCAGCCGATCCTGGTGCTGACCGGCAAGGGCAAGAAGACCCAGGCCGATCCCAACCTGCCCAAGAACACCAAGGTCTTTGCCAATCTGGCGGCTGTTGCGGAAAGCTTTCTTGCATGAGTTATCTGCGCTCTTTGCTGTTCTTCGCGATCCTGCTCATCGTCACGCCGATTTTCACCACGTTGCAAATCCTGCTGTGCTTCTGGATGCCACATCGCTGGCGCCGCATGAGCGTGGCGCCCTGGGTCGGCTTCACCAACTTTCTGGTCAAGCATCTGCTCGGCATCAAATACGAACTGCGCGGCGCGGAAAACATTCCGCAGGGCCGTCCGGCCGTGGTGATGTGCAAACATCAGTCGGCTTGGGAAACGCTGGCCCTGCAGGAAATTTTCCCGAGCATCCTGTTTGTCTGGAAAAAAGAGCTCAAGCTGATTCCCTTCTTCGGCTGGGCGCTGGCGGTGACGCCTTCGATTTCAATTGATCGCAGCGCCGGCAAGGAGGCCATGAACAGCCTGGTGGCGCAGGGCAAGCTGCGCCTGGGTCAAGGTTATTCGATTGCCATCTTTCCCGAGGGCACGCGCGCCGCACCCGGCACGCAGCGTCGCTACAAGATCGGCGGGGCGGCACTGGCCACTGCGGCGGCTGCGCCGGTGGTACCGGTGGCGCTTAACTCGGGCGAGTTCTGGGGCAAGAATTCCTTTCTCAAGGAGCCGGGTCTGGTCACGGTCAGCATCGGCCCCGTGATCGAAACCGCCGGTCTCTCCGCCGATGAAGTGAATGCCCGCGCCGAGGCGTGGATCGAAGGCGAAATGCGCCGTATCAGCCCCTATCTGTATGAAGGCAAGGAACCCACAGCTCAGCCTGCGGCTTGAAGCCGCACCCGCTAGCGTCACCCTACGCTGGTGTGAAGGCGCACGCCTGCCTTATCTGGGCATGGAGATTACGGTACACCTTTCGCGTGAGCGGCAGGAGGCCGAGTTGCATGGCGGCCTGCTGCACCTGCCGCTTCCGCCGGAAGCCTTGCCGCGCCAGATACAGGACGCAGCCGAGGCCTGGTTGCAGCGCGAGGCGCTGCTGCGTTTCAACGATGCGGCGCAACGTCAGGCAGCGCGTTACGGCACCCTGGCGCTGCCCTGCGTGTTGTCTTTCGCCACGCGCGCGAGCTGGGTCGAGGTCGATAGCAAGGGCGACGAACAATGCCTGCGTTGCAATTGGCGCCTGATCGGTCAGCCACCCGTCGTCATCGAACAGGTGATCGGTGCCGTAGTCGCCGCGCTGCCGCAGGTGGTGCCTATGCTCGACCTTTTCGGAAATCCGGTACAGTAATAGAAAGACCTGAGTAAGCGACTGCGCAGTGTTTGCAACGCTGCTCCAAGTCTTTCAGAAGCAATACAAGTAACGAAAGAACAGATGAACGAGCAACTCAACCTGTTCCGTCCTGATGCGGAAACCCCCTCGCCACGCGAGCGGCATGTGCAACTGGGGCCCCGCATCGTCGGTTACACCTTGCGTCAGGGGCGTAATCGGCGGCTGACGCTGACCATAGATGAGCGAGGTTTGCGCGTCGGTGCGCCGCGCCAGATTCGGATTGCCGATGTCGAGGAGTTCATCCGTACGCATGGCGACTGGGTCGTGGAAAAGCTGGCGGAGTATGCGGTTGCGCATGCGCCGCGTCAGCTGGCGATCCGCGCCGGCGTGAAGGTGCCTTTTCTTGATGACGAGATCACCATCGACGTCATGCCCGGCGGCAATCGCGTGCGCTGGTTTGGCGACACGCTGATACTCGAAGCGCGGCCCGATACGGGCTTGGACGTGCTCGCCCGTCGCGGCCTGCAACGCCGCGCGCTCGACATCTTCAAGGGTCGGGTGGCCCACTATGCCGAGCGCATGGGTTGTGCATCACCACCGATTGCGCTGTCTTCGGCACGCACGCGCTGGGGCAGCTGCAGTCACAGCGGTGATATCCGCCTCAACTGGCGTCTCATCCATCTGCCGCTGAATCTGATCGACTATGTGGTGGCGCACGAGATGGCGCACCTGGTCGAGATGAACCACAGCCCGGCCTTCTGGTCTGAAGTGGAGAAGCTCTATCCGGCGTGGCAGACCGCGCGCGACGAACTCAAGCAGCGCGCCGCCACCATTCCCATCATCTAGGGGCGCAGGGCCTCGTCGCCCCTGAACCCCTCATCTGCAGGAGCAAACATGCGCGTTCTTCACACCATGCTGCGCGTCGGCGATCTCGACCGCTCGATCAAGTTCTATACCGAGGTGCTGGGCATGCAGGTGCTGCGCCGCAACGATTATCCGGACGGCAAGTTCACCCTCGCCTTTGTCGGTTACGGCAGCGAGGACGAGGGCGCGGTCATCGAGCTCACCCACAACTGGGGCGTGGACAAATACGAGCTGGGCACGGCCTACGGCCATATTGCACTGGCCGTACCCGATGCCTACAAGGCTTGCGAAGAGATCAGGCAACGCGGCGGCAAGGTCGTGCGCGAAGCCGGGCCGATGAAGCACGGCACCACCGTGATTGCCTTTGTCGAAGATCCGGACGGCTACAAGGTCGAGCTGATCCAGCGCAGCTAGACCTTCTCCTCAAGATCGGCGCGCATGGCGTCGCCCAGTTCGCGGACGGCGGCCAACGTGTCTTCGACCAGTATCGCAGCATGGTCGGGCATGCCGCCCTTGAGGGACATTTCCAAGGTGCGTGCTGCTGCCGTGGCGCGCGGTGCTGCGAAGTTGCTGATGGCACCCTTGAGACTGTGCGCGATACGATGTAGCTTCTCCGCGTCGCCCGCAGCCAGCGCATGCTGCAGGTTGTCGAGCTCGTGCGGATAGTGCGAGAGGAAGAGACGGACAATCTCGCCGTAGAGTTCAAGATCACCGCCCAGGCTGTCGATCAGGGCGTGGCGATCGAAGGGTGCGTTGCTGGTCATGGCATGGGTTCCAGAGTCGGTCGGGAATTCATCGGAGACGCCGATGACGTTGGCAAGCGCCGTATCAAGCACGGAAGATTGTATGGGTTTGGACACATAGTCGTCCATGCCCGCCGCAAGGCAGCGTTCCCGATCGCCCGCCATGGCGTGCGCGGTCATGGCCACGATGGGGGTATGCCGGCCGGTTTCGGCCTCGCGGGCACGCAGGGCGGCTGTGGCTTCAAAGCCGCCCATGACCGGCATTTGCACATCCATGAGGATGACGTCGTAGTTGCGCTCTGCGCAGGCATCGAGCGCGGCTAGTCCGTTGGCCACCACATGCGCGCGGTGGCCGAGCTTTTCGAGCATGCGCAGGGCCAGTGTCTGATTGATCGGGTTGTCTTCCGCCAGCAGGATGTTGAGCGAGCGGCCCGTGCGCCCGCTCGGCTTGTGCCGCTGCGGCCGGCCCCTGTCCTCGACGCTGCCTTCGCCCAGCGCGCTCAGCAGGCTGTTGAGCAGCTCATCGGCGAGCAGCGGCTTGAGCAGGCGAGCGCTGCTGCCGGGCCAGGGTTCGGCGTCGGTGCTGCGGCGGCGCGTATGCACATGCTGCATGACGATCAATGCCGGTGGCGGCAGTGTTGCACGCATGCGCTGAATGAGTTGGGCGCCGTCGATCTCGAGCAGGGCGGCGTCGACCAGGGCGATGCGCATTGGCAGGCCACAGCGTGCCGCACTTTCCAGCTCCGCGAGCAGGGCAGAGACGGTATCGACACCGCGTACTCGCATACCCCAGTCGGACAGCTGTTCGCCGAGCAGGGCGCGATGGCGGCTGTTGGTGTCGGCGACGAGTATGCGCACCCCGGCCAGCGAGGTCGGCAGTTGTGGCGGCGGTATTGCCGGGTTGAGGGAGAAGCGCGCGTTGAAGCGCAGTGTGCTGCCGCGGCCGGGCTCGCTTTCCGCCCAGATACGGCCGCCCAGGGCTTCGACCAGGCGAGTGCAGATGGCCAGCCCCAGCCCCGTGCCACCGAAGTTGCGCGTGGTCGAGGTGTCGACCTGAGTGAAGGCATCAAAAATCACGCCGAGCTTGTCGCGCGGGATGCCGATGCCGGTGTCGCGCACGTCGAACTGCAGCATCACGCTGTCGCCTTCCTGTACCGGCAGTCGCGACACCTGCACCTCGACCTCACCTTGCGGCGTGAACTTGATTGCGTTACTGATCAGATTGGTGAGTATCTGGCGGATGCGATGCGGGTCCCCGATCAGCGCATCCGGCACATCGCGGCCGATATTGATGAGCAGTTCGAGTCGCTGTTCGTTGGCTTTTGCCGCCAGCGAGCGTACCGCCGTGGCAACGGCATGGCGCAGACTGAAATCGATGCGCTCGAACTCGAGATGGCCGGCCTCGATCTTGGAATAGTCGAGCAACTCGTTGATGATGCTGAGCAGCGCATCGCCCGAGCTGCGCACCAGGTTGAGATATTCGCGTTGTTCCCGGTTGAGCTCCGTATCCATCGCCAGCTCTGTGATGCCAATAATGGCGTTGAGCGGCGTGCGGATCTCGTGACTCATGTTGGCGAGAAAGTCGCTCTTGGCACGATTGGCGTCTTCGGCGGCGACACGGGCCTTGAGCATGGCATCGGCTGCCTGCCATGTCTCCGTGGTATCGCGCAACCAGACGGCAAATTCACGCCGACCGCCGACGTTGTTGGCGACCACCACGACTTCGGCCGGAAACTCGCTGCCGTTGCTGCGCCGTGCCGTGATCGTGCGACGGTGATCAAGGATCGCATCGGCCTGGCCCTCCTGATACGCTTGCATGGCTTCAAGGTGCTGCGATACCAGCGGCAGGGGCAAAAGCAGCGTGCTCATGTCTTTGCCGATCACGTCGGCGCGGCGATAAGCAAAGGTACGTTCGGCGGCGGGGTTGAATTCCGTGATGCAGCCGCCGTTGTCGACAAAGACTATGCAGTCGAGCGCCGCATCGAAGACGGCCTTTACCCGCATCTCGTTTTCCATGGCCGCTGCTGTTTGGCCGGCCAGGCCGGCACGGGCATGATTCAGCGCCTCAGCGAGCGCCTGCTCCTCGCGGCTGCCGCCGCCCGCGAACAGGGGATTGCCATGCGGCAGGGTATTGGCGAAAGCGGCTGCACGCACGAGCTTATGCCGCACTGCGCGCAGCATAAGCACCGGCAACAGCACACTCAGGGCCGCCAGCAACAGCGCCCCGGCCAGCGCCGGTAGAACGTCGGGTACGAGCCAGGCCCATAGCAGCAAGCCCAGGACCAGTCCTGTCAAGGCGGCAAGTGCCAGACGCGCCAGCAAGGCGCGTGGCAACAGTGACGAGAGAGAGCTGCGGCTCATCAATGCCGGAGGTTCTTCATATCGCCATCTCCATCAGAGATCTCCTTGGCGAGGCCGAACAATGCGGGGATTCACGCATCAGGGAATGCCATTCTAGCCTAGCACTGCAAGAAGCAGGAATAGGCCGCAGACAGGCCTCAATCCCGGACTGAGGGGGGCAAACCGCGCATGCTAACCTTTGAGCATCTGGTCCTCCGTCGAGCCATGCCCCAATGAGTCTTCTGCAACAGTTCTCCCGTCGCGGCTTGAGTGCCTACCTGGCGCTCGCGTTCTCGGTACTGACGGCCTGGCTGACTTTGGTGCTCGTCACCGGCGTGGAGCGGATTGGGATTGAGCAGGTTAAGACCTCGATAGGTCACGGCCTGGGCGAGCTCGCGCTACAGACCTCCGATAAGCTGGATCGCGGCATGTTCGAGCGTTACCGCGAAGTGCAACTGATGACCAGGCGTGGAGACCTCATCAGTCGCGGTATTCCGCTCCCGGCACGCCGTCACGTGCTCGACGACAGGCAGGCCACCTATCCCTACTATGCCTGGATAGGGGTGGTGGATATGGATGGCAAGGTGATCGTGGCAACCCAGGGGCTGCTGGAAGGCCTCGATGTCTCTCAGCGTCCCTGGTTTATCAACGCAAAGCAGAACATCCATGTCGGCGATGTACACGAGGCCAAGCTGCTTGCGAAACTTTTGTCGGGCAGTGACGGCGAGCCGCCAAGATTTGTCGATATCGCCTTTCCCTACCTGGATGGAGAAGGCAAGCTGGCCGGCATTCTGGGCGCACACCTGTACTGGAACTGGGCCAAGGATATCGAGCAATCCATCATCGAGCCGATAGCCGAACGCCGCCATGTGGAGTCCATGATCGTCAGCTCGGGCGGCACGGTACTGCTCGGCCCCCCCGATCTGCAAGGCAAGACCTTGAGGCAGGCGAGCTTCCGGGCGGCGCAGGCGGGCGGTAGCGGCTATCTGGTGGAAGACTGGCCTGACGGCCATGCCTATCTGGTCGGCTACAGCAAGAGTACCGGCTATCAGAGCTATCCCGGCCTGGGCTGGACGGTTCTGGTCAGGCAGCGCCTAGACGATGCTTACGAGCCGGTCCGGCAGATACGTAGCCAGGGCCTGTGGATCGGGTTTGGCATGGCGGCCTTGTTCTCCCTGTTCGGGATCGCCATCGCGCGGCATATTACCCGCCCGCTTGAACAGCTCGCCTTGGCGTCGGAGCAGATCGAGCATGGCGCTGCCGATCATATCCCGGCATTGCCCGACAGTTACTCCGAGATCCGCACCCTGAGCCGCTCCCTGAGCTCCCTGCTGGGCAACCTCACGCAGAGGGAGCATGAGCTAAGCGAACTCAATCAGTCTCTCGAACGGCGTATTGACGAACGTACCCGTGCACTGGAGCAGGCGCTGGCGACGGTGCAGGCGAATGAAAAGCGGATTGCCTCCATCATCGAGGCATCCCAGGATGCATTCATTGGCGTGGATCTGGAGGGCCGGATCATCGACTGGAACCCGCAAGCCGAGCGCATGTTCGGCTGGGGCAAGGCCGAGGTGCTGGGCCAGATGCTGGCCGAGCTGGTGTTGCCGGAGCGCCTGCGCCCCGCATTTGCCGAGGCACTGCTTGAGTTCCGGGCCGGAGCCCTTGAGCTGCTGCAACGTCGGGGCGAACGGATTGCGGTGGATCGTCACGGGCGCGAGTTTCCGGTGGAGATCACGGCCGGTCTTGCGGGTTTTGGCGATTCGGTATTCTTCAGCCTGTTCCTGCACGACATATCGGAGCGCAAGAAGGTCGAGCAGCTCAAGAGCGAGTTCATTTCCACGGTGTCGCATGAGTTGCGCACGCCGCTCAGCGCGATACGCGCATCGCTTGCCCTGCTCGTAGACGATACGGCCGAGCCCTTGCCTGAGGATACGCGCGAGCTGATCGGGATCGCCCATCAGAGCTGCGAACGACTGGTCCGGCTGGTGAACGATGTGCTGGATGTGCAGAAGATCGAAGCCGGTAGCATGCGCTACCAATTCCAGCGCTGGCCCCTGTCCTCGCTCGTCAAGCAGGCGCTCGAAGCCATGCAGGCGTATGCCCGGCAGTTTGATGTCGAGCTGACCTACCGGGACAGCGAGTCAGTGCTTGAGGCTGCTGTTGATCCGGACCGTCTGCACCAGGTGCTGACGAATCTGGTGTCGAATGCGGTCAAGTTTTCGCCGCGCGGCGGGACCGTTGAAGTGGCGCTGAGCGTGCATAGGGGCCAGGTCCGCTTGTCCATCAAAGACCATGGCAGCGGCATTCCCGACGAGTTTCGTGGGCGCATTTTTCAGAAGTTCGCCCAAGCCGACTCAGCCGATTCACGCGAGAAGGGCGGCACCGGGCTGGGGTTGAGTATCTGTAAAAGCATCGTCGAGGCCCATGGCGGCTCGATCAGCTTTGAAAGCTCCGCAGGCCAGGGAACCGTATTCCACGTCGACTTGCCGCGGGCCTAGGCAGCTTAGCTGCCGCTGTGCCAGGTGCCCTTGCGCTTCATGACGCCCCATTTTGATTCGCTGCGCCGCGCCCAGCGGTACAGGCCGATCAGGCGCCAGTAGGTGTTGAGCTGGCGGTAGCCGAAATTCTCGATGACGGCGGCAAATCCGAGCCGCAGCAGCTGGCGGCCGCGCGGATAGGTATGGAAGGACATTTCCTCCAGCAGCAGCCCGGAGGCCGACAGCAGGATGCCGGTTCCGATGGCAACGAAAAGAAATGCGCCAAAGGCCTGCCAGGAAATGCCGTCGTTCAGGAAGGCGACGAGCATGAAGATGTAGCCGCCCAGCTCCAGGACGGGGCTGAGCCACTCAAACAGGATCATGAAGGGGAAGGCCGCCCAGCCGGGCACGCCGCCATTGCGGCTGAACATGAGTCGCCAGTGCCGGGTGAGGCTTTCCGAGAGACCCCGCTGCCAGCGGATACGCTGGTTTTTCAGCGTCGCCAGATCCTCCGGTGCCTCGGTCCAGCAGACGGGGTCGGGCACAAATGCAATCCGGTAAGGCTTGCCTTGGGCGCGCAACTGGCGATGCATTCTGACGACCAGTTCCATATCCTCGCCGATGGTGTCGCTGCGATAGCCGCCGGCCAGCATGATCGCATCGCGCCGGAATACGCCGAATGCGCCCGAAATGATCAGCATGCCGTTGAGTGACGACCAACCCAGTCTGCCGAACAGGAAGGCGCGCAGATATTCGACCACCTGGAACAACGCGAGCATATTGTCGGGCAGCCCGACCTTGGTGAGAAAGCCACCGCGGACTTCGCAGCCATTGGCAATGCGGACGGTGCCACCGGTGGCGACCACGGTCGGGTCGCTGAGGAAGGGCCGGACGACGCGCGCCATGCTGTCGCGTTGGAGGATGGAGTCGGCATCAACGGCACAGACGAGCGGGTAGCGCGAAATATTGATGGCCGCGTTCTGGGAGTCGGCCTTGCCGCCGTTCTCCTTGTCTATGACACGAATGTTCGGATAGCGCGTGGAGCGATAGATGGCCCGGATGGGCTTGGACGGTAGGTAGTTGCGATAGGCCTGGGGAAAGGGCAGCAGGCCGAATTCGCGCTTCAGTACTTCCAATGTAGCGTCCTGCGAACCATCGTTGATGACGATGATTTCGAACTCTGGGTAGGCCAGTTGCAACAGGGAATGGATGGAGGTACAGATGCTGCCTTCCTCGTTGTAGGCTGGCACGAGGATGCTGACCGGCGGCTCCAGTCCCGAGTAGGCCTGCGGCAGGTCGTCAAGCAGCTGCTCCTCGACGCGGCGCCTGAGCGCGCGCAGGGACAGGAGATTCAGCAGAAGATAGCTGCCGTTCAGGGCAATGAAGTAGCACAGGATGAACCAGGTGAATGCATTCATTGCGGTCATGCCAGCCCCTTCTCGGCCATGACCTGGGCCAGCATATCGACAGCAAAGCGATCAGCCAGCATGTTGCGCAACTGGTGCATGTCAGCCCGCGAAACCCCCGGCAGGCTGCTCATTGATTGTGCCGCACGGTAACGCACCCACCATTCCGAGTCGCGCAGAAGCTCGACCAGCACCGCAATATCGTTGCGGTCACCGACGCGCCCCAGTGCCTTGGCGATCTGGACACGTACGCGCCAATCCGGATGCCGCAACAGGGCGCGCACCTGCGGTAGCGGCTCGGGCGTGTTGATGCAACGCAAGGCCGGTACCAGCAGTGCTGCCGATTCAGTCGTCAGCAGGCGCGTCAGCAGCGCCCCGGGCAAGCTCATCCGCAAAGCTTCCGCGAGGTGCAAGGCCTGCGGGAGACGTTCCGGCGGCAGTTCGGAAATCAGGTCGGCCAGGGCCTGATAGACATCGTCGCCGACTTCCTGAAGGATGCTCACCACCCTTGGCAAGGGCCAGTCCTGGCGTTCGACGACCAGGGGCAGCAGCGTTTCCAGGCCGGCTTGCGGGGAGATCCGCAGCAAGGCCCAGACCGCATTCAGCGATAGCAGATGATCCTTGCTGCCGGCCAGATTCAACAGCTGCGCCCAGGCCAGCGTGTCACGCAGATAACCCAGCAACAAAGCGGCGGACAACCTTTCAGCACGATCCCCATGCGCCAGCATTTGCCTGGCGTAGGCATCGACATGCAGGCCTCGTGCGACCTCGTTGAGCGCTTCCTGGGCTTGCCCGCGCAGCGAGAACTGCAGGTGCAACCACAGCTGGACAAAGGGCTTGAGTTCCTTCTTCGGCAGCTGCGCAGTGACATCTGGCGCCTCGCCCACGATGGCGGCATTGAACACGGGCCGCCACTTCTCCTGCACGGCTTTCTCGTAGCGTTCCCTGCGTCGCAGCAGGATGCGCAAGCGGACGATTTGGAGGCCGAGCAGCGCGGTCAGCACCAGTGCGCCGATCCCAGCCCAGAATGCGGCGGCTACATACGGGTCAGAAAGCGTACTGGATGCCAAAATTGAGTCCCTTGCGGGAGTAGAAGTCACCTTGGCGTGAGTAAGTGGCGGCGTAGCTTAAGGCCCAGCGGGGCGCCAGCCAGTGCCGCCCGACCAGGGCTGCCGAGCGGACATCCGTGAGCACGATGCCGTTGGGTACGCTGGAGGCCTCTTCACCGTTGCCAAAAATTAGGCCGATGGAGTCGCGATCCCCATAGTAATAAGTGCCGCGCAGCTCATAGCTGTGAACGGTGGTGTCGAAGGCCCGGGTAGGCCGCCAGCCCAGCGCCCAGCTGAATGAGGAGACGTAGCGTTCGAGCATGAAGATGCCTTCATTGACGCTGACCGCATCGTAGCTGCTGTTGCGCATGCCGGCATGAATCAGCCAGGCCTTGGCAAACTCGTACTGCATGCCAGCGGTAAATGCATGGCGGGCGAGAAAGCGGTGGGTCGGGCTGGCGGTGGCACCGACGTTGACGACAAGCTGGGGATTCAGGGGCTGGGTATAGCCGAGCGCGTACTGACTGTCGTGTATGCCGAAGCGATGCACGTCGCTGGCCGCCAGGTCCAACGTCTGCCGGGGCTTAAGATCGAACTTCACCCCCACGCCGGACTCGCGCCAGTTGGGGCTGTTGTTGCTGAGCTTTTCCTCCGAGGCGAATGTCCTGATGCTGATTGCCGGCGCTTCCGCAGCTTGCGCCTGGACCAGTCCGGCCATGCCGGCGCTCAGGAGAAATAACAGTGCATGTTTCATTGTGGGGTAGGCAGGAAACGGCGCAAGCGCGCCAGCAGCTCGTTGGGTTGGAAAGGCTTGAGCACATAGTCGTTGGCGCCGGCATCGAGCGCACGCACGATGTCCTGCTCCATGGTCTTGGCGGTCAACATGACGATGGGTACCGAAGCCCATGCGGCATGAGTGCGGATGATGTTCACGATCTCGAATCCATCCACATACGGCAGCATGGCATCGAGCAGCACCAGTGCGGGTGGCTCAGCAGCCTCGATGTGCGCACGGGCGGTGCGGCCGTCGCTCGCATGCGTGACCTGATAGCCCTGCCGCTGCAGCATGAATTTGAGGACCTGAAGGATGTTCTCATCATCCTCGACAACAAAAATGGAAAGCGGAGAAGCGGACACGTTCTGCATCGGTGAGCGCAAGGGGCTGGTTTGTTGGGCGAATATTAGTCAATATTCGCCGGATCGGGTTCCTACATCGGCCCATGACCTGTTCCCGTCAAAGAAAAGGGCCCAGCCTTGCGGCTGAGCCCTTGGTCTCTGGTGGCCCCCCTCGGAGTCGAACCGAGCACCAACGGATTATGAGTCCGCTGCTCTAACCAAGCATGAGCTAGAGGGCCGTCCGGCTGGAGTGAACCAGCCGGGGGAAGCGGTGCATCAAGTTTCCGAGTCGAGGAAGCTGCGCAGCTTTTCCGAGCGGGTCGGATGACGCAGCTTGCGCAGGGCCTTGGCTTCGATCTGGCGGATACGCTCGCGGGTGACGTCGAACTGTTTGCCGACTTCTTCCAGCGTGTGGTCGGTATTCATCTCGATGCCGAAACGCATGCGCAGCACCTTGGCTTCGCGCGGGGTCAGGCTGTCGAGGATTTCCTTGGTGACTTCACGCAGCGACGAGTACATCGCAGCGTCGGCCGGCAGCAGTGTGGCCTGGTCTTCGATGAAATCGCCCAGATGCGAATCGTCGTCGTCGCCGATCGGGGTTTCCATGGAGATCGGCTCCTTGGAAATCTTCAGGATCTTGCGGATCTTGTCCTCAGGCATGTCCATCTTCACGGCCAGCGTTGCCGGATCCGGCTCGGAGCCGGTTTCCTGCAGAATCTGACGCGAGATGCGGTTCATCTTGTTGATGGTCTCGATCATGTGCACCGGGATACGGATGGTGCGCGCCTGGTCGGCGATCGAGCGCGTGATAGCCTGGCGGATCCACCACGTCGCATAGGTCGAGAACTTGTAGCCACGACGGTATTCGAACTTGTCCACCGCCTTCATCAGGCCGATGTTGCCTTCCTGGATCAGGTCGAGGAACTGCAGGCCGCGATTGGTGTACTTCTTGGCGATCGAGATCACCAGGCGCAGGTTGGCCTCGGTCATCTCGCGCTTGGCGCGGCGTGCCTTGGCTTCGCCGGTGGACATCTGCTTGTTGATGTCCTTGAGTTCCTTCAGCGGAATGCCGATGCGTTCCTGCAGGTCGATCAGCTTCTGCTGCTCTTCCAGGATCGCCGGTGCGGCGCGCATCAGTTGTGCCGAGTAAGGCTTGTTGGACTGCACTTCCGCCTTCAGCCATTCCATGTCGGTTTCGTGGCCGGGGAAGGTCTTGATGAAGTGCGGGCGCGGCATGTGCGACTTGTCCACGCACAGATTCAGAATCTTGCGCTCGTGACCGCGCACCTGATCGACCATGTGGCGCACGGAGTCGCACAGACGTTCGATGGTCTTGGAGGTGAAGCGGATATAGAGCAGCTCGTCGGAGATCTGCTTCTGGATCTTCAGGTAACCCTTGTCCTGCGAGCCCTTCTTGACCAGCGCGGTGTAGAGCTTGCCGTAGAGTTCGTGGATGACGGTGAAGCGCATCAAGGCCTCGGCCTTGAGCAGGGTCAGCGCGGCCGAGTTGGCGCCGCTGCCGCTGCCGCCGTCTTCGTCCTCTTCCTCTTCGGCCTCGTCGGCTTCGATCTCGGCCTCTTCGTCTTCGGCCAGCTCCTCGACGTCCTGCGCCGCATTCGGGTCGATCAGGCCGTCGACGACTTCGTCGATGCGCATCTCGTCATTCGCCACCTTGGCGGCCAGATCAAGGATCTCGACGATGGTGGTCGGGCAGGCGGAGATGGCCTGTACCATGTGCTTGAGGCCATCTTCGATGCGCTTGGCGATCTCGATTTCGCCTTCGCGGGTCAGCAGCTCGACCGAGCCCATTTCGCGCATGTACATGCGCACCGGGTCGGTGGTGCGACCGAATTCGGAGTCGACGGTGGTCAGGGCCTGTTCGGCTTCCATGGCCACTTCTTCTTCGTCGACCGGGGCCGGACCGGCTTCGTTGAGGAGCAGGTCTTCGGCAGCCGGCGCTTCGTCGAACACCTGGATGCCCATGTCGCTGAAGGTCGAGATGATGGTCTCGATCTGTTCGGCGTCGACCATGTCGTCGGGCAGGTGGTCGTTGATTTCGGCGTAGGTCAGATAGCCGCGTTCCTTGCCGAGGGCAATCAGGGTCTTGAGACGGGTACGCTTGGCTTCGATGTCGGCTGGGCTGGCGGCGGCGTCAATGACGCGCTCCAGCTTGTCCTTGGCGCCGCGCTTGGCCTTGGCCGGAGCTGCCGGCTTGGCGGGTGCAGGGGCTGGTGCAGGCGCGGCAGGCTGGGCCTTGGCCACGACCTT
>DATMSM010000076.1:0-13968 GCA_035565355.1 Rhodocyclaceae bacterium | reverse complement strand
TCTTGCGCAATCCCGGAGCCTCTGCTATAGTTTCGCCTCTCTGACGCGGGGTGGAGCAGTCTGGCAGCTCGTCGGGCTCATAACCCGAAGGTCACAGGTTCAAATCCTGTCCCCGCAACCAAATTTAAGAAGTAAAAAGTTTTACTGCGCGCCCGTAGCTCAGCTGGATAGAGTACTTGGCTACGAACCAAGGGGTCGGGCGTTCGAATCGCTCCGGGCGCGCCAAAATCGAAGGGCTGGTTTCCACAAGGAACCGGCCCTTTTTCTTTATGCCCGCCGGGTTCTCCAGGGCGCCTCTTGACTCAGGTCAAGCCTCCCTAAGACCTGTACGGCCACAATCCGCCCTCAATTATCGGGGGATGATATGGCGGTCGAGCTGTACAACAAGGACGGGCATGTGTGCCTGGCCTTTTGTGATCTGGTGGACGAGGATCACGATCATGCGGTGCAGTGCAATCAGTTTCTGATCGCAAATCAGGGACGGGGCGCGTTGATCGATCCGGGCGGCAATATGAGCTACAACGCGCTGCTAATGGAGATGCAGCGGTATTTCCCTTCGCGGCAACTGGACTACGTGATCGCATCGCATGCCGATCCGGACATCATCGCCTCGATCAACAAGTGGTTTGTCAGTTCGAACTGCAAGCTGATGATATCGCGTATCTGGGAGCGCTTCGTGCCGCACTTCACTACCGGGCGCGATGTGGCGGGGCGGATTATCGGAATCCCCGACCAGGGCTCGAATATCCGTATCGGCGGCGCCACGCTCAAGGCGCTGCCGGCACATTTTCTGCATTCCGAGGGCAATTTCCAGTTCTACGACCCCATTTCGAAAATCCTGTTTTCCGGCGACCTTGGGGTTTCCCTGATCGAAGGGCACGATGCCAATGCCCCGGTCACGGATTTCGATGCTCATATTCCCCTGATGGAAGGCTTTCACCGCCGTTACATGGTGTCGAACAAGATTCTGCGCTACTGGGCGAGCATGGTGCGTACGCTGGAAATCGAGCAGATTGTTCCCCAGCATGGGCGGCGCTTTGTTGGCAAGGCAATGTGCAAGCGCCTGATTGACTGGCTGGAGACCTTGCCGTGCGGCATCGACGTGCTGGACCAGCGTGCCTATCAGGTCCCGTGAAGGGCTTGCAGGCACGCCGTCGGGATGGGCATTTAGGCCGTGCATGACGTAGAATAGACAGGCTATGGCGTGCCTCACCAGGCGCGCCGGTTTGTCTTTGTCTTTTTCTGTTAGCGAACAGCATCCACATGAAACGAGTCGACGATTTTCGCCTGCGCCTGGGCAAGCACGAGCTGGTGCCGATCATGATCGGCGGCATGGGCGTGGATATCTCGACCTCCATGCTGGCGCTTGAGGCTGCGCGTCTGGGTGGCATCGGCCATATTTCCGATGCCATGGCGCCGACGGTTTCCGACCGCCGCTACAACACCAAGATGGTGAGCGCCAAGCAGAAGCAATACAAGTTCAATATCGACAACACCGACAAGTCGGTGGTGCAGTTCGATCTGGAGCAACTGGCCGAAGCGCAGCGCAATCACGTCGAGGCGACCATGAGCGCCAAGCGCGGCAATGGTCTGGTGTTCATGAACTGCATGGAAAAGCTGACCATGAACGCGCCCAAGGAGACGCTGCGCAAGCGCCTGCATGCGGCGCTGGATGCGGGTATTGATGGCATCACGCTGGCGGCTGGTCTGCACCTGGGTTCGTTCGCGCTGATGGAAGACCACCCGCGCTTCCGCGACGTCAAGCTGGGCATCATCGTGTCGTCCGTGCGCGCGCTGCAACTGTTCCTGCGCAAGAACGGTCGTACCAATCGCCTGCCCGATTATGTCGTGGTCGAAGGCCCGCTGGCCGGCGGCCACCTGGGGTTCGGCCTTGAGGACTGGCGCGAGTACGATCTGGCGGCCATTACCCGCGAAGTGCTCGACTTCATCGCGGCCGAGCAGTTGGGCATTCCGGTGATTCCCGCCGGTGGCGTGTTCACCGGCAGCGATGCCGCCGGTTTCCTGGAGATGGGCGCTGCCGCCGTGCAGGTGGCAACGCGCTTCACGGTCACGCGCGAATGCGGTCTGCCGGACAACGTGAAGCAGGAATACTTCAAGGCCAACGAGGACGACATCGAGGTCAACGGCATCTCGCCGACCGGCTATCCGATGCGCATGCTGAAGAGCAGCCCCTCAATCGGCTCCGATATTCGCCCCAACTGCGAAGCCTACGGCTATCTGCTCGACTCCAAGGGTAGCTGCGATTACATCGTTGCCTACAACCGCGAACTGGCGACGCATCCGGGCATGAAGAAGGTGCCGGTGTTCGACAAGACCTGTCTGTGCACCCACATGCGCAACTTCGACTGCTGGACCTGCGGCCATTACACCTACCGCCTCAAGGACACCACGGTGCGTGCCGCCGACGGCAGCTATCAGCTACTGACGGCCCAGCATGTGTTCGAGGATTACCAGTTCAGCACCGACAACCAGATCCTGCTGCCCAAGGCGGCCACCGAGCAGGCGGCCTGACCGCCTTCCCTGATTACGCCGGTTCGTCGGGTGCAATCAGGCGCTCGGTCAGCGCGATCTGATCCTTGAGCTGCAATTTCCGTTTTTTCATCCGGCGCAGCAGCAACTCGTCCGCAGGCGGGGTATCGCACAAACGGGCGATTACCGCATCCAGGTCGCGGTGTTCGATCTGCAGTGCGGCCAGCCGCGCCTGCAAAGCTTCCATGTCTTCATCGGTGTGCACGGCTTGCATGGTATGCGCCTGCGGGGGCTTTAGCAAGCCGGGCGCCGGCATGTCCCTGCGCCTGTCTTAGTCTTGCACCGAAGCGGGCAAATGCCCGGCCGACGCGTTTAAAATCGAGGGTAAGCCAAAGTCTGCCCAGGCACTCGCGCAATCCGGCGCGGTGATAGTTCCGCAGGCGCAACACGAACGGAAAATCGCGTATGAGCAAGGCGTTCACCAAGGAGTCTGACGGTGACGATGATGACGATATCGACGCAGGCGCGCCGGCCTTGCCGCCGGGTGCCGCCAATTACATGACGCGGCGGAGCTACAACGCCCTGCGCGCCGAGCTCGAGCATCTGGTCAAGACCGAACGCCCCGATCTGGTCAAGGTCGTGGCCTGGGCCGCCGGCAACGGCGACCGCTCCGAGAATGGCGACTATCTCTACGGCAAGAAGCGCTTGCGCGAAATCGACCGGCGCATGCGCTTTCTGCTCAAGCGTACCGAGAATGCCGTCGTCGTCGATGCCGAAAACCAGCAGGAACTGGAGCAGGTCTTCTTTGGCGCGACAGTTACCATCTGCGATGCTGACGGCAGCAACGAAGCGACTTACCAGATCGTCGGCGTGGACGAGGCCAATGCCTCGGAAGGCAAGATCAGCTGGATCTCGCCGCTGGCCCAGGCCTTGATGAAGGCGCGCGAAGGTGATGCGGTAAGGTTTCAGAGCCCGGCCGGTCCGCGTGAAATCGAGATCATCGAGATCCGTTACGAATAACAACCCACCAAAGAAAGTCGATATGCGTTCAGCAAGTGTTCTGGTTTTCAGCCTGGCCGTACTGGCCATGCCCATGAGCGTTTCCGCCGAGGATGCTCCCAGCTGCGAATCCCTCGCCGTGAGTCACGCCGGCGAGCCCCTGAACGGGGCGGCCAAAGAGGCTTCCATGCGCAAGTGCATCAACGAACGGGTGCAGGCCTGCGAAGGCCGTGCCATCGGCAAGAACGACAAGCCCCTCTCAGGCGCTGCGCGCACCGCCTTCCTCGACAAGTGCAATGCCGACAACGGCGCGCTGGCCTGGTGCGAAAGCCGCGCCCTGAGCAAGGAGGGCAAGCCCCTGAGCGGCGCCGCGAAGAAGGCCGTGGTCAAGAAGTGCCTCGCCGGCGGCTGAGCCTTTGGCCGACCCTGCCGCTGGCAGGGTCTTGAAATCCTTCCGGCCACCCCCATTTCCGGAAAAACCTTTTCATCCGGAGGACTTAGCGATGTCGAACCCCAAAGAAACCCTGGGCTTCCAGGCCGAAGTGAAGCAGCTGCTTCACCTGATGATCCACTCCCTGTATTCCAACCGTGAAATCTTCCTGCGCGAACTGATTTCCAATGCCTCCGACGCCTGCGACAAGCTGCGCTTCGAGGCCATTCACAACGGCGCCCTGTACGAGGACGACAGCGAACTCAAGATCGGTGTGCGCTTCGACAAGGATGCCCGCACCATTACCATTACCGACAACGGCATCGGCCTGAACCGCGAGGATGCGATCAACCACCTCGGCACCATCGCCAAGTCGGGCACCCGCGAATTCTTCAGCAAGCTGACCGGCGACCAGCAGAAGGATGCTTCGCTGATCGGTCAGTTCGGCGTCGGTTTCTACTCCGCCTTCATCGTCGCCGACAAGGTCAGCGTGTATTCGCGCAAGGCCGGCGAAGCTGCCAGCAACGGCATCCGCTGGGAATGCGACATGGGCGCCGAAGGCACCGGCGAGTTCAGCATAGAGGTGGTCGAGAAGGCCAAACGCGGCACCGAGATCACCCTGCACCTGCGCGAAGGCCAGGACGACCTGCTGTCCTCTTGGAAACTCAAGTCCATCATCCGCAAGTATTCCGACCACATCGTCCAGCCCATCCAGATGGCGGCCGAGAAGTGGGACGAGGAAAAGAACACCCAGGTCGAAACCGGCGAACTGGAAACCGTCAACCAGGCCAACGCCCTGTGGACGCGCAGCAAGAACGAGATCAGCGAAGAGCAATACAAGGAGTTCTACAAGCACGTCAGCCACGACTTCGAAGACCCGCTGACCTGGGCGCATGCGCGCGTCGAGGGCCGCCAGGAATACACGCAGCTGCTCTACATTCCGCAGCGCGCACCCTTCGACATGTGGGATCGCGACGCCAAGCACGGCGTGAAGCTGTACGTGCGCCGTGTCTTCATCATGGACGACGCCGAGCGCCTGCTGCCGCACTACCTGCGCTTCGTGCGCGGCATCGTTGACTCCAACGATCTGCCGCTCAACGTTTCGCGCGAGATATTGCAAGAGAGCAAGGACATCGACGCCATTCGCGCCGGCTGTTCCAAGCGCGTTTTGGGCATGCTCGAAGCATTGGCCAACAGTGATGACGCGGCCGACAAGGAAAAGTACGCCGGCTTCTGGCGCGAGTTCGGCAAGGTGCTCAAGGAAGGCGTGGGCGAAGACTTCGCCAACAAGGAAGCCATCGCCAAACTATTGCGCTTCGCTTCCACGCATGCAGATACCAAGGACGAAACCGTGTCGCTGGCCGACTACGTGGCGCGCATGAAGGAAGGCCAGGAGAAGATCTACTACGTCACCGCCGAGACCTTCAATGCGGCCAAGAACAGTCCGCACCTCGAAGTCTTCCGCAAGAAGGGCATCGAGGTCATCCTCCTGTCCGAGCGTGTCGATGAGTGGCTGGTCGGCCACTTGACCGAGTTCGACGGCAAGCCGCTGCAATCGGTCGCCAAGGGCGACCTGGATCTCGGCAAGCTGGAAGATGAAGCCGAGAAGCAGGAACAGGAAAAGGAAGCCGGCGAGTTCAAGGAGCTGACCGAGAAGATCAAGACCGCGCTGGCCGACAAGGTCAAGGACGTGCGCGTCACCCATCGCCTGACCGATTCGCCGGCCTGCCTGATCGCCGACGAGCACGACATTGGCGGAAATCTGGCCCGCATCCTCAAGGCGGCCGGCCAGAATGCACCCGACGCCAAGCCCATCCTCGAAATCAATCCGCGCCACCCGGTGGTGCTGCGTCTGAAGTACGAGGAGGCCAAGTTCGACGACTGGAGCAATGTGCTGTTCGACCAGGCACTGTTGGCCGAAGGCGGCGTGCTCGACGATCCGGCCACGTTTGTGAAGCGCATCAACCAGCTGATGCTGGAGATGGGTAACTAACCCCCTAGCCCCCTTCCCAAGGAAGGGGGTAACGGTTGTTCGTCATGCCTTCGGCATGACTCCAAATGACAGGCTGCTTTGGCTCGGGACGGCCCGTCGCCAAAGCGGCTTTTTTCGTGGAACCGCAACATGAGCACGCTGTACGGACTGCCGCCGCGTATCGATGCTCGGGCGCGCACCCTCATCCTCGGTTCCTTTCCCTCTGCAGCCTCGCTCGCGGCGCAGCAGTATTACGCCCACCGCCAGAACCAATTCTGGCGCATCGTCGGCACACTTGTCGGGCAGCCGCTATTCGACATGGACTATGCGGCGCGCTGGCCGCATCTGCAGGCGGCGGGTATCGCCGTCTGGGATGTGTATGCCACCTGCGAACGCGAAGGCAGCCTCGACAGCGATATTCGTCTGGGTGTCGCCAATGACTTCGCCCAGCTCCGGGCACTGGCACCCGCTTTGCAGCGCATCTGCTTCAACGGCCAGACCGCGGGCAAGTTTCAGCGCCTGCTGACGACCATGGGCTATGAGGTGATGGTGCTGCCGTCGACCAGTCCGGCCTATACGCTGGCTTTCGAAAAAAAGCTGGCGCTGTGGCGCGAGGCCCTGACGCCCTAGTTGTTGTCCGTGCTTTCCGCGCGCAGGCAGCGGCTTTGGCCAGCGGGCGGATTGGCCGACCAGCGCCCGTTGCACAGCTTGTTGTGTAGGATCTCGCGGCATACCAGTCCGCTAAAACCCTTGGCGCATTCGGCCGCGGCGCGTTCTTCGTAGAGTTGGTCGATGCTCCGGTTTTCCGGCTGCGATGAGGTCGTTGCGGCAGGCGCTGCGCTGGTCGGCGAGCATAGCTGCGGGTAGGCGCGCTTGGCGATATCGCCGGCCTGGGCCGGGCCCGTGTTGTAGTCCGTGCGTATTCTCTGCGCAGCTCCCTGGCACGAAAACGGCGCCGGCTCCTGCTGCAGGCGGGCGACGAGTCGCTTGACCTCGGCCTCGCTGAGTACCACTGGCTTTGCCACTGCCGGCTTTACCGGTAGGCCGGGTGCCGGCGGCAGGGACTCTGGCGTGGGGGCGGGCGGCAAGGGTGCCGGTTCGGGGGCAGCCTCGGGTGCGGAAGCCGTCTGCGTTTGCACTGCGGCCTCCTCGGCCAAAGGAGTGGCGGCCTCCGGTGCCTTGTTGCGCGTCAGTATCCAGGTCGTTGCCGCTGCCAGCACGCAGACCAACACCACGCTGCCCAGCACGATGGCATTGCGGCTGCTCGAAATCGCCGAGGCCGGCGTGGCGCTGCTCGCAGCGGCGGGTGCGGTGTTTGTTTCGGCGCGCGATGCTGCGGCTGGCGGTGGCGTATCGGTAACAGGCTCGGGCGCCGACAGCGGAGCAGGAGCAGGAGCAGGAGCATCCGGCGCGGCGACGGTACGGCGCAGCAGCTCTGCGCCGCATTGGGCGCAGAATTTGGCGGTGTCGCGATTGGCGTGGCCACATTTTGTGCAGAACATGATTTTCCCGTCGGGCGTTTGGATCATCGGATGCGATCGCGTCGCAATCTGGCTAAGCGGTTTTGCTACTTGAGCTTGTGGCCACAGTTGCCGCAGAACAGGTCGTCTGCGGCGACGTCCTGGTGGCAGGACGGGCAGGTAGTGGCGGCCGGACTGGCGGCCTCTGTGGCGGCGGCTGGCGCTGCTGCGCTGCTGCCAGTCTTTGCGGCTGCCTGGGCGCGTGCATGCTCCAGGCTGGCGCGGGCCTTGTCCTGGGTTGCGCGGATGCGCTCCTCGATGTGGCGGCTATCCAGGCCATCGGCCACGGCGGCGAAGATCAGGCAGTAGCCGGCAATGGCGACCAGCGCAGGCAAGGTGCCTGCAGCGGCGCTGAGGACAGCGGTGCCGAACATGCCGGCGGCGGCATGGCCCGAACCGCCGCCCATGAGCAAGTCACCCATGCCGCCGAAGCCCGGGCTGCTGCCAAAGCCCAGCACGGGAATAGACAGGGCCGTGGTGCTGCTGATGCCGGCGGCAAAGATGCCGAAGATGACAGCACCGACCACGCCGGCCAGCAAGCCGAGCAGCAGGGTTTGCACAATCACGGCGAGCAGGCGTTTCTGGGCAATGGCGATGAGCAGGCCGACGGACTGCATCAGGCCATGGCCATTCCACACGGCGGGGCCGGCCAGCATCGTGACATAGAGGGCGGAGGTCAGCGCGATGCCCATGACGACAACGCTGAGCGGGAAAACGAGCACATACAGCGCCACGCCCAGGCCCGGAATCTTGCAGAGCAGGAGCAGCAGCATGATGACTAGGGAGAGGCCAAGCAGTACGCAGAAGAGCAGCAGGAAGATGCCGATCAGGCGAGGCAAGGTCACCAGCGCGGTCATCAGCGCGCCGCTGAGGGTGGGCGCTTCGCGCTGCTGCATCTGTGCATTGAGAATGAAGCCGGTCGCCGATGCGCCAGTTAGGCCGATCAGCAGCGACAGCAGGCCGCCGGTCAGGCCGGTGATGCTGGCCATGACCGTGTGCCCGTTCATGACGAAGCGGCCGGTGACGAAGCTGGTCAGCGCAAAGAGAATGCCGCAGGCAACGGCGGTGGCAAGCAGGCACACAAATGCACGCCGGTTGACCAGCGCATCGAGCGCATTCAAGAGCCCTCTGGATTTCTCAAGCTGAGTGGCGATAGTGCTCATGATTTCCCCTTGTGACGTGTAAGCAGGTAGATGCTGCCTGTGTATCTTTGGATCGTTGCCCGGAGCCGGAAGCTGCGGCGCGGGATGGAACACTGCGCCCCGTTTCTTGTTTGTTATGACCGGAGCATGGCGCATGCTACGGAAAGATGTGACACGGATCAATAGCCGTGCGTTATGCCCCCGGGGAACCGCCGCAGGCCGGATCGCCCGGTTAAGATGCTGGTACGGGCGCGTCTGTGCCGTGCTTGATATGGAGACCTCGAAGACGATGGATATTCAGTTTCTGGGTGCGGCCGGTACGGTGACCGGCTCCAAGTATCTGCTGCGGGTTGGCGGTAGGAAAGTCCTGGTTGATTGCGGCCTGTTCCAGGGCTACAAGCAATTGCGCTTGCGCAACCGCGCCGTGCTGCCCATCAAACCCGAAGAGATCGACGCCGTGGTGCTGACGCACGCCCACCTCGACCACAGCGGCTACCTGCCGGTGCTGGTGCGCGACGGCTTTGCCGGGCCGGTGTTCGCCACGGCGGCGGCACGCGACCTGTGCGGCATTCTGCTGCCGGACAGCGGGCGGCTGCAGGAAGAGGAGGCCGAATACGCCAATCGCCATGGCTATTCCAAACACAAGCCGGCGCTGCCTTTGTATACAGAAGCGGATGCCTTTCGCGCCCTGGGCCGCTTCGTGCCGGTCGAATACGGCGAACAGATGGAGCTTGGCCCCGCTGTCAGCATGCGCCTGACGCCAGCCGGACACATGCTTGGCGCCGCTTCGGTGCGCATCGAACATGCAGGCCGCAGCATCGTTTTCAGCGGCGACATCGGTCGTTCCAATGACGCCATCCTGTATCCTCCGGCGCCCTTCGAAGGCGCCGATTATCTGGTAGTGGAATCCACCTATGGCAATCGCCTGCACGATGCGAGCGATGCCTTGACGGTGCTGGAGGATGTCTTCAAGCGCACCTTCGAGCGCGGCGGTCTGGTCGTCATTCCGTCCTTCGCCGTCGGCCGCGCGCAGACGCTGATGTACATGATCCATGCGCTCAAGCAGGCCGGGCGCATGCCCTCGCATGTGCCGGTCTATCTCAACAGTCCGATGGCGATAGACGCGACCCGCCTCTATCTGCGTCATCACGAATACCATCGCCTGACGTCGGAGCAGTCAAAAGAGATTTGCGCCTCGGTGCATGCCGTCGCCACGCCGGAGGAGTCGCGCCGGCTCAACGAGAAGACCCGTGGTCCGGCGGTCATCATTGCCGGCAGCGGTATGGCCACCGGCGGCCGCGTCCTTCATCACATCCGGGCGTTCGGCCCGGATTCGCGCAACACCATCCTTTTTGCCGGCTTCCAGGCCGGCGGCACGCGCGGCGCGGACATGGTCTCCGGCGCTACCGAGGTAAAGATCCACGGCGACTATGTGCCCATCCGCGCCGAAGTGAAGAACATCGACAGCCTCTCCGGCCATGCCGACTATCGCGAGATGCTGGCCTGGATGGGCGCGGCGCAGACGCCGCCGCGCTGTGTCTTCGTTACTCACGGTGAGGCTGCGGCGGCCGACGCGATGCGCCGCCATATCGAGGAGAGGCTGCACTGGTCCGCCGAAGTGCCGGAGCACATGCAGCGGACCGTGCTCGACTGAGGGGGCGGAGCGCTTAGCGCTCCGCGGCAACTGCCTTGCCGCGCTGGCCCAGCCCCAGCTTGCGGCTGAGCGCCTGCACCATGTCGTCCACATAGGTGAACAGCACCGGGATCACCAGCAGGCTGAGGAAGGTCGAGGTGATCAGGCCGCCGATGACGACGATGGCCATGGGCGCACGGAAGCTCGGGTCCACGCCCAGGCCGATGGCGATGGGCAGCATGCCGGCAGCCATGGCGATGGTGGTCATGATGATGGGACGCGCCCGCTTGTGGCAGGCGTCAAGCAGGGCGTCCCAGCGGTTCATGCCGCGGTCGCGCCGCGCCATGATGGCGTATTCGATCAGCAGGATGGAGTTCTTGGTGGCGATGCCCATCAGCATGATCAGGCCGATCATCGACGGCATGGACACCGCCGTATGCGTGATGAAGAGCGCGAAGAAAGCGCCGGGAATCGACAGCACCAGTGCCGCCAGAATCGTGACCGGCTGCACGAAGTCGTGGAACAGCAGCACCAGCACGATGTAGATGCAGAGCACGCCGGTGAACATGGCAAGACCAAAGCTGGCGAAGAGTTCTGCCATGGCTTCCGCATCGCCGACCGTGGTCTGGATCACGCCGGGCGGCAACTTCTGCATGCTCGGCAGGGCCTTGGCCTGTTTCTCGATTTCGCCCAGCGGCATCTGGTTCAGTTCAATATCGAAGTTGATATTGCGCTGGCGGTCGTAGCGGCTGATCTCGGCAGGGCCGCTGTCGAGGCTCAGGCTGGCGACATTGCCCAGCGGCACCGGGCCGTTGCTGCCCGGCACCGTGAGGCGCGAGAGCAGGGACAGATCGCTGCGCGCTTCCGGCGGCAGCTTGATGACGATGGGCACCTGGCGTTCGGACAGGTTCAGCTTGGGCAGGAACTGATCGTAGTCGCCGCTGGTGGCTATACGCAGCGTATCGGCCATGGCCACGGAGGTGACGCCGAGATTGGCGGCCTGGGCGAAGTCCGGCCGCACGATGATCTCCGGTCGCACCAGACTGGCGGAAGAGGTCACGCCGCCGATGCCGGCGATGGAGCGCAACTCGCGTTCGACCTTGTGCGCATGTTCGGACAGCACCTGGCCGTCGTCGCCGGCCAGCACCAGCACGTATTTCTCATTCGAGCCGCCGAGGCCGACCTTGACCCGCACGCCCGGAATGACTTCAAGTGCGCGGCGCAGCTCCGCCTCGACCGCCTGCTTGCTGAGGCCACCGCGTTCGTCGCGGTGGGTCATGTTGATGGTCAGCACTGCCTTGTTCACCTGGGCGGCACCGGCCGGGGCAAACGGATCGCCGCCCGCGCTGCCGCCGCCGATGGCGGTGTAGATCATCTTGACGTTGGGGTTCTGCTCGACCAGATGCCGCGCCTGTTCGGCGGCGGCGTGGGTCTGCTTGAAATTGCTGCCCGGCGGCAGGGTCAGGGTGACTTGCGTCTGCGACAGATCGTCGGGCGGAATGAAGCCGGTGGGCAGGAAACCGACCAGGACGAAGGAGAGCACCAGGAAGGCCAGCGCCGCCAGCGTGGTGCGCACGCGGTGGCGCAGACAGGCCTGCACCCAGCGCATATACATCGCCAGCCAGCCGGGTTCCTTGTGCTCGGTGCCGGTGTCCTTGAGCAGATAGGCTGCCATCATGGGCGTCAGCATGCGCGCCACGACCAGCGAGAAGAACACCGCGATGGCGGCGGTCCAGCCGAACTGCACAAAGAACTTGCCCGGCACGCCGCTCATGAAGGCGGTGGGCAGGAACACGGCGATCAGCGTGAAGGTGGTGGCAATCACGGCCAGGCCGATTTCATCGGCCGCTTCCATGGCCGCCTGGTAAGGCGTCTTGCCCATGCGCAGGTGGCGCATGATGTTCTCGATTTCCACGATGGCATCGTCGACCAGAATACCGATCACCAGCGACAGGGACAGCAGCGTGACGACGTTGATGGAGAAGCCGAGCAGGTACATGAAGCCGAAAGCCGGAATCACGGACAAGGGCAGCGCGGCGGCGGAGACCAGCGTGGCGCGCCAGTCGCGCAGGAAGAACCAGACCACCAGCACGGCGAGAAAAGCGCCTTCGTACAGGAGGTTCATCGACCCGCGATAGTTCTCGGCCACCGGATCGACAAAGTTGAAGGCCTCGGTGATTTCAATATCCGGGTGTTCGGCGCGCAGCTTGTCGAGTGCGACTTTCACGCCGTCGCTGACTTCGACTTCACCGGCACCGCGCGTACGCGTGATCTCGAAACCGACCACGGGTTTGCCGTTGAGGATGGCGGCGGTGCGCTGTTCGCCGACCGTGTCGCTGACCTTGGCGACCTGGTCGAGACGGACACGGCGGCCGTCCGACAGCGGGATCTGCATGGCGGCAAGTTCGTCCGCGGTCTGCACGGTGCCCAGAGTGCGCACGGACTGTTCGGCGTCGCCGATATCGGTGCGCCCGCCGGAGGCTTCGCGTTGCACCTGGCGCAGCTGGCGCGAGATATCGGCGGCGCTGGCATTGAGCGCCTGCAGACGCAGCGGATCGAGCTCGACCCGGATTTCGCGCGTCACGCCGCCGACGCGGGCGACGGCGCCCACGCCCTTGACGCTGAGCATGCGGCGGGAGACAGTATTGTCCACGAACCAGCTGAGCTCCTCGTCGCTCATCTTGTCCGAGGCGATGGTGTAGGTCAGGATGGGCAGACCGGACAGCTCCATCTTGGAAATGATGGGGTCGCGCAGATCGCCGGGCAGGTCGGCACGCACGCGGCTGACGGCATCGCGCACGTCATTGACCGCCTCCATGGTGTTCTTTTCCAGACGGAATTCGACCGTGATGGTGACGTTGCCGTCCTGCACCTTGGTGTAGATGTGCTTGACGCCTTGCAGCGTGGCGACCGAGTTCTCGATCTTGCGCGCGACGTCGGTCTCCAGTTGCGCCGGCGAAGCGCCGGGCAGGGAGGCGGTGACATTGACGGTGGGCAGGTCGATGTCCGGGAAGTTCTGGATCTTCATGTCGCTGAAGCCGTAGAAACCGAACAGCGTCAGCATGATGAAGAAGAGAATGGCCGGTATCGGGTTGCGTATCGACCAGGCGGAAACGTTCATTGCGTGTTCCTTGAGTGACTTGTGCGGGCGGCGCGGCCTACTTGGCGGCGCCGTTGTGCGCGGGCGCCGGATCGGCCGAGGTGGCCGTGACCACGCGCACCAGATCGCCGTCGGTGAGGAAGCCGCCGCCGGCCACCACGACGCGGTCATCGGCGCCCAGGCCAGAGAGGATCTCGACACGCTCATCCACGCGGCGGCCCAGGCTGACCTTGGTCTGGATCACCTTGCTGTCAGTGCCGACGCGGAAGACAAAGCTGTAGCCGTCGCGCACCATGACCGCGCTCTGCGGCAGGGTCAGCCCGTCGCTCTCGCCGATCTCGATCTCGCCGGCGGCGAACATGCCGGCGCGCGCAGCACCTGCAACCGCGCCGGATGCGGGCAGGTCGACATAGACGATGCCATTGCGCGTCTTGGGGTCCACGCTGGGGGCCAGCATGCGCACCTTGCCTGCTATCGTGATGCCGCTGCCAGCATCAATGCGGACCGGCATGCCGGGCTTGATCAGGGCCAGTTGCGGCGCCGGCACTTCGGCGCGCCATTCGAGGCGGCCCTGACGGATCAGGCGAAACAGTTCATTGCCCGGCGGCACGGCGCCGACCGTGGCGGTGCGCGACGAGATCACGCCGTCGTCCGGCGCGACGATGCGCGTGTCGGCAAGGCG
>DATMSM010000075.1:0-2910 GCA_035565355.1 Rhodocyclaceae bacterium | reverse complement strand
GCCCTGCGATGCGGGGCTTTTTATTTGAGCTTGGAAAACGCTATTGCTTAGTACGTGGGCATCTTCGGGTCCACCTGAGCAGCCCAGGCAGCGACGCCGCCCTGCAGGTTGTACAGCTTGCCGAAACCATTTTGCTCAAGAAAGCCGGCCACCTGTTGGCTGCGCATGCCGTGATGGCAGATCGCCACGATCTCGGCATTCGCATCCAACTCAGCCAAGCGTTGCGGAATGCTACGCATGGGCAGGGATTGCGCACCTTCGATCTTGCAGGTTTCGAACTCCCAGGGCTCGCGAACATCCAGCAGATAAGGCTTGGCGCGCGACTCGTCGCGCAGCCACTCGGCCAGTTGTACTGGGCTAATTTGTTGCATCAGAACGTGAATTTCTGGACCGGTGCCAGCGCAAGCAGCGGTGCGGTCAGGGTATCGAACAGCGGCTTGGTGCTGAAGCCGGACTCGCTGTTGCGCGTGATCAGTTGCGCCACCATCACCGGCTCTTCGCCGACGATGGCGAACAGACGACCGCCAACCTTGAGCTGGGCAAGCAGCTCCTGCGGCACTTCGGGCACGCTGGCGGAAATGACGATGACATCGAAAGGTGCCTTGGCGGGCAGGCCGCCGGCGCCATTGGCGGTCTCAACGGTGACGTTGTCGACCTGGGCGCGGCGCAGGTTGGCACGCGCCATGTCGGCCAGCTCGGGCACCACTTCCAGCGTCGTCACATGGGCGGCGTGGGCGGCCAGCAGGGCGGCCATGTAGCCGGAACCAGCACCGATTTCAAGCACGCTTTCATGCTTCTTGACCTGCACGGCTTGCACGACATGCGCCTCGACCTTGGGCGCCAGCATGACGGCGCCATGACCCAGGGGAATTTCGGTGTCGGCAAAGGCCAGACGCTGGAGAGCAGCCGGGACGAAATCCTCGCGGCGAACCGCAAACAGCAGATCAAGGACATTCTGGTCGAGCACGTCCCAGGGACGGATTTGCTGCTCGATCATATTGAAGCGGGCTTGTTCGAAATTCATGATTCACTCACGCAGGTGGAACGGCGGCCGGGCCGGGTTGAAAACTCTGCCATTTTAGCCGATTCAGCCAGCCTAGGGGCCAACCCTGGCAGCCGATGCCACAGGGCTAGGGCGCGCTCGGCGCTAGTCGAAGTAGGTGCGCGCCTCTTCGAGGCGGGAGGCGTACCAACCCTTTTTCAGGCTATCCAGACGCACCTTGCCGCCGCTGCTCGGCGCATGGGCAAAGCGGTCCTCGCCGATATAAATGCCGACGTGGGAATAAGGCCGATTAAGGGTATTGAAGAAGACCAGATCGCCCGGCCGCAGCTGCGAAACCGGCACACGCTGGCCGCGCCGTGCCATGTCGGCCGCACTGCCCTGCAGCTTGAGGCCGGCCGCCTGGGCAAAGACATAGCTGACCATGCCGCTGCAATCCAGCCCGGCCGCCGGATTCTTGCCGCCAAAACGGTAGCCGGTATCGATCAGGGCCAGCGAATACATCACCACATCCTGCGCCAGCGCCTGTTGCTGGGCCGAGGCGGGCGAGCGCGCATCCGTAGGTTCTGGTGTTAGCGGCCCGCGCGGCGCAACGCCGGCACAGGCGGACAGCAGCAACGCAAGTGCCGCGGCCCAGATGCGGGTAGTCAGAACCTGCTCCGGAAAGCCTGAGCCATGCGCCACAGATAGAAGCCGCGCAGCCCCAGCCGCCACAGCTTGCGTGGCCGCAACGCCAGGGCAGCCACGCCCACAGTCGTGACGATGGCGATGTGGTCGCGCAACCACTGCGCAAGCTCGATACCGCGCTCCGCCGCTGCAAACGCCGGTTGCAAACCTGCTGCATGCTGCGCCAGTTGCTGACGCTGGCTAGCGCACTCCAGCAGCAGCATCTGTTTTTTCAAGGCCAGTTCGAGACGGCGCGTATTCACTGCTGACCGGGCTCCGTTTCGGGCTCGCGCAATGCGGCCCGGTCACGCCCGAGCTCGGTCAAGCTGGCGGCAAACAAGCCCGACGGCGAGGTGCCCAGCTTCCAGGCCAGATAAGCGGCAAATACGCCGCCACCCAGGAAGATCGCCGAGAAAATACCGAGCACCAATAGACGATGGGTGTCCCAAAACAGGACAGTCAGGAAGATGGCGACAAACACCAGGCCGGCGCCCAGCGCCACCGTCGCCACCGCACCCCAGAGCATGAGCGACAGCAGGCGCTGGCGCTCCTCCTCCAGTTCGGTCGCGAACAGCTGGACCCGGGTCTGGAGCAGTGTCAGCGCCGTTCCCAGCAGCCCCTTGACCGAGGCATAAAGCCTCGGGCGCGCATCGGTCACGGCTTAACGACGACCGATCAGCAGGCCGACCACCAGGCCGACCCCAGCAGCAATGCCGACGGCACGCCAGGGGTTGTCATGCACGTAATCATCGGCGGCACGGCCGGCGGCCTTGGCCTTGTCGACCACGATGGCCTCGGCTTCGGCGAGCTTGTACTTGGCATCGGACAGGCGGGCCTGGGCCTTCTCGCGCAGATCGGCCATCTTCTCGCCGGCCTGGCCGGCGGTCACGCGGAGGATTTCCTCGGCATCAGCGATCACCACCTTGAAATCTGCGATCAGTTTGTCCTTGTTGACTTGGGCGTCGTTGCTCATGCGGTTCTCCTGACAAGGTTATGGTGAAGGGATAATTTGAAGGCTACCGCCTTTCCTGCATCAAGGCAATCAGACATGAAGAGGTGGGCGTGTCAGAGAACACTGATGGACAACCAAGAAAGCGCCCGCATTCAATGTTATTTTCTCGGCATGCATCCAACCGAGTCGGCCTTTAGGCACCCTCTGCTTCCGTCCTGCCACTGCGGGCCTCTCAGCGTTTCCTCGCTTTTTCACCCTGTACTGCGCCCCTTGCTCGCGGCAGCCTGCTTGT
>DATMSM010000074.1:0-41484 GCA_035565355.1 Rhodocyclaceae bacterium | reverse complement strand
CTCGAGCAGGCGGGCTTTGCGGCCAGCATGCTGCCGGCGCCAGACGCGGCTGCGCATGACCACGAACACGGCATCGAGGGCGGCTTCCTGCGGCCTGCGGTGGGCCTGCTGCTGGCGATAGCGGCCGAAGCCAGCGGCTATTTCGCGCCCACGCTGCTATCCATGCAGATCCTCGGCATGGCGCTGGCCGCCGTGGCGATCTGGCTGGCCGGCGCCGAAGTCTATAAGAAGGGCATGGCCGCCTTGTGGCGCGGCCGCCTCAATATGAATGCCCTGATGAGCGTGGCCGTCACCGGCGCCTTCCTCATCGGGCAATGGCCGGAAGCGGCGATGGTGATGACGCTCTATGCCATCGCCGAACTCATCGAAGCGCGCGCGGTGGATCGTGCGCGCAATGCGATTGCCGGCCTGATGGCGCTGGCGCCCGAGGAGGCGGAGCTGCGCCAGGCCGACGGCAGCTGGCAGCGTGTGCCCGCAGCGAATGTGGATATCGGCGCCAGCGTGCGGGTTCGGCCCGGCGAGCGCCTGCCGCTTGACGGCCTGGTTACCGCCGGCAGCAGCGCCGTCAATCAGGCTTCGGTCACGGGCGAGAGCATCCCCGTAGACAAGCTGCCGGGCGACCCGGTTTTTGCCGGCACCATCAATGAATCGGGCACGCTCGAGTTCCGTGTCACGGCGCTGGCCGACAACACCACGCTGGCGCGCATCATTCATGCGGTCGAGGAGGCGCAGGCAAAGCAGGCGCCGACGCAGCGGTTCGTCGACAAGTTCGCCGCCATCTATACCCCGTGCGTGTTCGCCATGGCGCTTGCGGTGGCCGCGCTTGCGCCGCTGCTCTTTGGCTTGAGCTGGCTGGAGGCGTTGTACAAGGCGCTGGTACTGCTGGTCATTGCCTGTCCCTGCGCGCTGGTGATTTCCACGCCGGTCACCGTGGTCAGCGGCCTGGCCGCCGCTGCGCGTCGCGGCATCCTGATCAAGGGCGGCGTCTATCTGGAGAATGCGCGCAAGCTCAAAGCCATCGCGCTCGACAAGACCGGCACCATCACCCAGGGCAAGCCCAGGCTGGTCGTGCATCAGGCCTGGGGGGGGTATGTAGATCAGCAGGCAAGCGTCGAAGCCATTGCGGCCGCCCTGGCACAGGCTTCCAGCCATCCGGTCTCGCGCGCCATCGCGGCTGGTTTGCCGGCGAGCACGCGGGTCGCGCACGACTTCAAGGTGCTGCCTGGGCGCGGTGTGGCGGCCGAGGTGGATGGGCGCGTGTATGTATTCGGCAACCACAGGCTGATCGAAGAACGCGGGCAGTGTTCGCCGGCGCTGGAGGCGCTGCTCGCCACCCACGAGAAACAGGGACGCACCGCCACCTTGCTGGCGGGCCAGGACGGCGTCATGGCCGTCTTCGTCGTCGCCGACACCATCAAGCATTCTTCGGCAGAGGCCATTGCCGAACTGCGCCGCCTGGGCATTGTTGCCGTCATGTTGAGTGGAGACAATCAGGCGACGGCGGACGCCATCGCCGCGCAGGCCGGCATAGGCGAAGCGCGCGGCAATCTGCTGCCCGAGGACAAGTTGCTGGCGATCAAGGCCCTGCGGGCAGAACACGGCCTGGTGGCGATGACGGGCGATGGCATCAACGACGCGCCGGCCCTGGCGCAGGCGGATATCGGCATTGCCATGGGCGCGGCCGGCACCGATACGGCGGTGGAAGCGGCCGATATCGTGGTGATGAACGACGACCTGCGCCGCATTCCAGAAGCGGTGCATCTGTCGCGCCGTACCGCTGCCGTCCTGTGGCAGAACATCACGTTGGCGCTGGGCATCAAGGCGGTGTTTTTCTTCTGGGCCGTGTTCGGCGAGGCGACCATGTGGATGGCGGTGTTTGCCGACATGGGCGCGAGTCTGCTGGTGGTCGGCAATGGCTTGCGCCTGCTGCGCCAGCCGCGGGAATGAGCCGCGCCCCGGCCGGAATGGGCGCCCGTAGGGGCGGCGGCCTGGTCCCGATTGCCGGAATTTGACCCAGGTCATATAAAACAGGCATTTTTAATGCAACAATTTGGGCTGAAAGGAGTATGAAATGACCCTGTTCTCCGCCAGTTCCAGCGACGACGAACGTCCGCTTGAGTTGCTTTACGCCTGCCATGAGCGGGTGCGCCGTTTCACCGCGACGGCCGGTCGCCTGGCCGCGCATGTGCGCGCGCATGGCGCCGACGCCGAGGCGCGCGAGGCTGCCAGCAATGTATTGCGCTACTTCGACCTGGCCTTGCCGAATCACCATGCCGACGAGGAGGAAGATGTCTTCCCGGCGCTGCGCCGTCTGGGTGATCCGGCGCTCGACCAGGCCATTGATGATCTGCTGGTGCAGCATGAGACGCTGGGTGCCGCCTGGGGCGAGGTCCGGCCCTGGCTGACCGGTATCGCAGAGGGCAAGCCGGCAGCCGAGCCGCCGGCGCTATTGCCGGCCTTTGTCGCCGACTATCCGGCCCATGCCGAGTTCGAGGAGCGTGCGGTGTTCAGCGCGCTGGCGCGCCTGCCGGACGCTGTCATTGATGATATTGCGCAGCGCATGCGTGCGCGGCGGGGAGGATGAAACCATGCGCATGATGACGGGGGTACCCGGGACTTCGGCCTGGCAGCGTTTTGCGCAGGTGCCGCATCGCGCCTATTTCAGCATCGGCGTGCTCGGCATCCTCCTGCTGGCGCTGTGGTGGAGCCTGGCCCTGCCGCTGGCCGGCGTGACTGCGCAACCCTCCACGCTGGTACACGGGCTGATGATGCCGCTCGGCATCTTCCCGCCCTTCATGCTCGGCTTCGTGTTTACCGCCGGCCCGCGCTGGCTGTCCACACCAGCCCCCGGCGGGCACCTGCCACTGGCTCTGGCGCAGATCGGCGGCCTCTTGCTGGCGCTGATCGGTTTTGCCTGCGGCGGGCACTGGGCCCTGCCCGGGCTGTTGGTCCTGTTTGTGGTGTGGTGGCGGGCGACCGGCTTATGGGGTGCGTGCATCGCCAGTGCGCCCGCCGGCGACCACCGCCACGCGCGCCTGATGCTGGCCGCCATGGTGATCGGCAACCTCGGCATCCTGGCCGCGGCGGGCTGGGTGTTGTCGAGCGACGGGGCTTTCTGGCTATTGGCGCGCAATCTCATCCTGTGGGGTTGGATCGTGCCCATCTTCCTGATCGTCGCGCATCGCATGATTCCTTTTTTCACCCAGTCGGTGCTGCCGCAGCGCGTGATCTGGCGTCCTGTGCAACTGCTCTACGGCTGGCTGGCGGGGTGTTTGCTGCTGGTGCTTGCGGCCGTGGCGCAGTTGCCCCTGCTGAGCGCCGTTGTCGCTGCCGGCATGGCGCTGTCCTTTGCCTATACCGCCTGGCGCTGGGCCGGCAGCCCGGGCTTGCGCCTGCGCGGCGTGTATGGCGGCAATCGTCTGCTGACGATGCTGCACCTTTCCTTTGCCTGGCTGCCGGTCGCCCTGACACTGCAGGCCCTGGGCGATCTCGGCCTGCCCTTTGGCAGCGCCGCTGCCCATGCCATCGGCCTGGGCTTCTGCAGCACCATGATGGTCGGTTTTGTCACACGCGTGAGCATGGGCCATAGCGGCCGGCCGCTGCTGGCCAGCGATATGAACTGGCGCCTGTATCTCGGCCTGCATGCGGTGGCGCTACTGCGCGTCGCCTTTGTCGTCATCGGCGGCCCGGCGGTACTGCTGCATGGCATTGCGCTGTTGTGGCTGCTGCTGATCATCCTCTGGGCGGTGCAGATGCTGCCCTTGTACTGGCGCCCCCGCGCTGACGGCCAGCCGGGCTGAGCGCACAGCCTGACATTCGGCAAGGCTGCCCCGCCCCGGGGGCGGCCTTGCCGGATGTCTTTTTCTGGCCCGCCGGACGCCGGGGCCTTCATGCGAGCAGCATAAGTTGCTACCATCAGGGTATGCTCCCGGCCACGCGTCGTGGCCGTTTCGTCTGCCGAGGTTTTCGTGTCTGCAATGCTGCCGTCTGATGCCCAGGCCAATGCCGCGCTGGGGAGTCTCAGTATCCCGCCGCGGCCGGCGCTATTGATGGCCCTGCAGCGGGAAGTGCGCAAGGACGATCCGGATTTCCGCAAGATCGGCCAGTTGCTGCGGCGTGACGCCGGCATGGCCGGTAATCTGCTCAAGAGCGCAAATTCCGCCTTTTACGGCACGCGCCGGCATATCGAGACCATCGAAGACGCGATCACCCTGGTCGGCATGGACCAGTTCAGTGCGCTGATGACCGGACTGATAACCCGTCGCGTGCTGGCTCAGGGCGCCATGATGATGGCGCGCTTCTGGGATGTGTCGGAAAAGCGCTCCGCCGGCATGGGTTATGTGGCCCGCCAGACGCGCTGTATCTCGCCCGAGCTGGCGTACAGCTTCGGCCTCTTCTGCGATATCGGCATTCCATTGCTGAAAGCGCACTTTCCGACCTATCTGCAGACCCTGAGCGCCGCCAACCACGGTTCGGAATGCTTTACCCGCGTCGAGGACGAAAACCACGGCATCAACCACACCCAGGCCGGCGCGCTGCTGGCCGGGACCTGGGGCATCGCCGAGGAGGTGGTGCAGGCGATACGGCTGCACCACAGCGTCGATGCCCTGCATGATGCCGGCATGCCCCTGGCGGTGCGGCGCCTGATCGCCGCCAACCTGCTGGTTGATCGTGCGATCCAGGAATTTCGCGGCGACACGGGCCATGCCGGCGACAGCTACAGCGAGTGGGATCTTGCCTGCGCGCCGGCCATCGTGACGCTGGGGATTACCCCACAGGTCGCAGAAGCGCTCTGCGAAGAACTGAAGGAGCGCTTCGCCAATCCCGTGTAAGCGGGCGCTTGGTCTTGCTCAGGCCGCCCTTGTGCCGGCCAGGCGCTTCAGTTCCGGTACGCAGGAGCCGCACGAGGTTCCACACTGCTTCTTTTCCTGCAAGGCCTTGAGGTCGCAACCTGATTTGTACTCGGCGAGGATTTCGTTCTCGCTGACGTCGAAGCAGTTGCAGACGATGCGACCGCGCGACTTGCCGGCGACCGGCGGGCGGGAGAGCGGGGCGAGCAACCACTTGCGCGCTTCAGCCGTTGAGGCGCCTGTTGCCATCAGTTCTTCCAGCCAGTCCGACGCAGCGACTTCGCCGGCGAGACGCACCACGGTCAGCGTGTTGCTCTCAATCATGGCGCGTTTCTGGATGCCGCGGCCGGGGTCGTCGAGACGCAAGGCCATATTTGCCTGTAGACCCAGATCGGCATCGAGGTCGGCCAGGGCTTCGGCCGACATGGCTTCTTCCATCCAGGCCCGCAGCACGATCACGGCGGTGTCACGACCGGCCAGCCCCAGGGTGGCGTGCGAAAACCGCGACAACCAGCCCTGCAGGCGCGGCAGGCGCGCCATCACCTCGGCTGCGTTGGCACCCGGTGCCACGCGGCACATGGCGACGAGACGCCACTTGGGATCGAACTTCTCGACGCGGATCGAAGTGTGTTTGAGCTCCGGCTGCTTGGAGGTCGGGTCGTAGGTTTGCGGCATCAAGACATTGGCGCCGCCATTGTCGGTGAAGTGGCGACCCCAATGCATGGCCATGAAAGCGAGGCCGGGGCGCAGGCTTTCGCTCGCGCGGGCGCGCACCACGATCTTGCCGCGCTTGTTGGCGACCTTGATCAGATCGCCGTCCTTGAGGCTGCGCCGCGTCATGTCGCTGATGTTAAGTTCGATCACGGCTTCGCGTTCGTGCGCATACAGGCGTGCGACGCTGCCGGTGCGGCTCATGCCGTGCCACTGATCGCGCAGGCGACCGGTGGTCAGGCGCAGCGGGAAGCGCGCGTCGATGACGTCCACAGTGCCGAGATGTTTGGTCGGCAGGAAACGCGCCTTGCCGTCGGGTGTGGCGAACACACCGTCCGAGTACAGGCGTTGCTTGCCGGTCGTTTCGCCTTCGCGCAAGGGCCATTGCTGCGGCCCCGCGTTTTCCAGCATGGCGTAGCTGATGCCGGTGATGTCGAGGTCGCGGCCGCGCGTGGTTTCGCGGTGTTCGTTGAAGACCTGTTCCGGCGTGAGGTAGGGGAAGAGCTGTTGGGCCAGTTCCCCTTTGCCCAGCGCCTTGCCCAGGCGCTGGGCAAAATCCACCATGATCTGCCAGTCGGGACGAGTTTCGCCGGGCGCATCCACCGCCTGGCGTACCCGCGTGATACGGCGTTCGGAGTTGGTGACCGTGCCTTCCTTTTCACCCCAGCTTGAGGCCGGCAGGATCAGGTCGCCGAGGTCGGTAGTGTCGGTGTTGTTGTAGGCCTCCTGCACCACGACGAAATCGCAGGCGTCGAAAGCCTCGACCACCTTGTCGATCTCGGGCATGGACTGGGCCGGGTTGGTGCAGGCGATCCACAGCGCCTTGATCTTGCCTTCGCCGACGGCCTTGAACATTTCCACCGCAGACAGTCCAGGCGTTGCAGGCACTTCGGGAATGCCCCAGAGCTTGGCGACCTCGGCGCGATGCTCTGGATTGGCGAGATCGCGATGCGCCGAGAGCAGGGTGGCCATTCCGCCGACTTCGCGCCCGCCCATGGCATTCGGCTGGCCGGTCAGCGAAAACGGACCATTGCCCTGGCTGCCGATCTTGCCCGTGGCCAGATGCATGTGGATCAAGGCGGCATTGTTGTGCGTGCCGTGCGCCGACTGGTTCAGGCCCTGGCACCACAGCGACACGGTGCGCTTGCCCTTTGCAGCAATGAGGCGCGCGGCGGCAATGATGTCGGCCGCAGGCACGCCGCAGACGCCGGCCATGGTCTCGGGCGAGTATTCGCGCACGATGGTCTTGAGCTCGGCAAAACCGGTGGTGTGCGCGCGGATGTAATCCTCGGCTATCAAATCTTCCCACAGCATCACATGCAGCATGCTGTTGTAGAGCGCGATGTCGGTGCCCGGCAGCAGCGGCAGGTAGAGGTCGGCGAACTCGGCCGTGTCGGTACGGCGCGGATCGGCGACGATGATCTTCATGTCCGGATTGGCGGCCTTGGCGTCCTCGATACGGCGGAACACGATGGGGTGGGCGTAGGCGGTGTTGGAGCCGGTGATGAAGAGGCAGTCGGTATCCAGATCCTCGTAGCAGGCCGGCGGAGAATCGGCACCGAGGGTGGCCTTGTAGCCGGCCACGGCCGAGGACATGCACAGGCGCGAATTGGTATCGACGTTGTTGGTGCCGATCAGGCCCTTGGCCAGCTTGTTGAAAACGTAGTAGTCCTCGGTCAGCAACTGGCCGCTGATGTAAAAACCGACGGCGTCGGGGCCGTGTTCCTGGATCACGCGGGCAAACTTGTCGGCGGCATGGTTGAGCGCCACATCCCAGTCCACACGCTGGCGCGGCTGATCGCGTTGGCTGCGCAGTTCGGGGTAGAGCGCACGCAAGGGCAGGGTTTCCGGGGCGGCGGTCAGGTGCAGGGTCGAACCCTTGGTGCACAGGCGGCCGAAGTTGGCCGGATGCTCGGGGTCACCGCGCACGCCGGTGATCTGTCCGGCTTGGTGTTCGATGATGACGCCGCAGCCGACGCCGCAATAACAGCAGGTGGATTTTGTTTCAGCCATGATCATTTCCGCGTAATGACCTACCCTTTGCAAGCCCCATGCCATAAAAGATGCATTGAAACTGCAAGCTTTTTGCACACAGGCACGGCGGTGCTGCACGTTGCTGGTGCGCCTTTTGGTTTCCCGCCTTGCTTTGGTGCGTGGCCCGCGGGCCGGCCGGCTAAACTTGTGCACGTGCAATCTTGCGCTTGTCCATCCCTGAATCCGCGCGGGGCATGTCGGCCGGCCAGCACAGCGCTATATAATTCTCGGCTTGTTGCATCTGCTTGCCAGGAAAGGCTGCGCCTACTGTGAGTGTGAGTCCGGACAGTTCCCGTTTTCAACAAGATCGCTTTGCAAGCGCGTTGGCGCTTTTCGATGCTGCCAATGCCGCCGACCCCAATCTGGAAGAGGTTGGCGGCCAGCTTCGACCCAAGGAGCTTGTCTACGCCGAACGCATGAGCGAGATGCTGCAGCGTTTCGCACCGGACGCCAACGAGGCCGTCAAGCTGGCGGTGCGTGCGCAACACATCAAGCGCTGGACGGTACCGCGGAATACCTATCCCATGACCCCCGAAGGCTACAAGGCCTGGCGCAGCGGACTCTACAAGTTCCATGCGGAAACCGCCGGGGCGCTCATGCGTGACGCCGGTTACGACGCGGCCATGGCCGAGCAAGTCGGGCGCATCGTGGCTAAGAAGGGCATCAAGGTCAACGATGACTCGCAACTGCTCGAAGACATTGCCTCGCTGGTCTTCCTCGAACACTATTTGAGTGGTTTTGCCGTCCAGCACCCGGAATATGATGAGGCCAAGTGGTGCGGCATCATCCGCAAGACCTGGCAGAAAATGTCCGCCAGGGCGCGCGACTTCACTTTGCTCGGCCATATCACCCTGCCATCCGATCTGATGCCGCTGGTCGTCAAGGCGATCAGCTAGACAACAAGGACCTCCATGAATATCGGTTTTATCGGTCTCGGCCTGATGGGCGCGCCCATGGCGCGCAATCTCGCCAAGGCAGGACATGCGTTGCATGTCTGGTCGCGCCGCCCGCAGGCGCTTGCTGAAATCGCCAAGTCGCCCAGCTATACGGTGCATGACTCTGCCGCGGCGGTGGCCGCCGCCAGCGAGATTGTTTTCACCATGGTCGCCGACTCTCCCGACGTGCATCAGGTGATTCTCGGCGAGAACGGTGTCGGCGAAGGCGGCAAGCCGGGCCTGATCGTAGTCGATATGAGCACCATTGCGCCGGAAACGGCACGCGAGGTGGCGGCGGCGCTGTTCGAGCGCGGCATCGATTTTCTCGACGCGCCGGTGTCGGGTGGAGAGGCCGGTGCCATCAATGCCCAGCTCACCATCATGGTCGGTGGCGAGCAACATGTTTTTGACCGCGTAAAGCCCCTGCTGGATCTGCTTGGCAAGTCCGTCACCCTGATCGGCGGCAGCGGCGCCGGGCAAGTGGCCAAGGCCTGCAATCAGATCATTACCGGCGTTGGTGTCTGTGCCGTGGCCGAGGCCATCAACTTTGCCCACAAGACCGGCGTCGACGCGAAGAGCATGCGCGAGGTGCTGCTGGGTGGCTTCGCTGCCAGCAAGATACTTGAGCTGCACGGTCAGCGCATGATCGAACGAAGTTTCGTGCCCGGCTTCAAGGCCTGGATGCACCAGAAGGACCTGCGAATCGTCATGGATGCTGCCCACGCCCAGCACCTGTCGCTGCCGACGGCAGCGGCGGCGCTGCAACTCTATAACGGCATGGTTGGCAGCGGCCGCGGCGAAGAGGACACGACGGCGATGCTGAAGCTGTTCGAGCAGATGAGCGGTGTCGATCTGGAGGCCGCGCAATGAAAATAGGTTTTATCGGTCTCGGCGTCATGGGCAACCCGATGGCGCAGCACCTGCTCAAGGGCGGTCACGCGGTTTCGGTGTGGGCACGGCGCGAAGCCAGCGCCGCCGAGGTGATTGCGGCGGGCGCGACCTTCCGCAATTCGCCGACAGAGCTGGCGCAGCATTGCGAAGTTGTGTTCACCATGATTACCGCCAGCAGCGACGTGGAAAACGTGGCCTTGGGCCATGGTAACGATGGCGGCCTGATTCACGGTTTTGCGCGCGGCAGCGTGCTGGTGGACATGAGCACCATCGCACCGACCATGGCACGCAAGATCGCCGGCCATCTGGCGATTCGTGGCGTCGAGTTTCTCGATGCACCGGTGTCCGGTGGCGGCATGGGCGCGCAGAACGCCACGCTGGCCATCATGGCCGGCGGCAAGGCGGAGGTGTTTGCCCGCATCAAACCTTTGTTCGACTTGATGGGCAAGACCGTTCTCCACGTCGGCCCCACCGGCGCCGGCCAGATCACCAAGGCCTGTAATCAAATGGTCATGGTGGCGGCAATTGAGGCCGTGGCCGAGGCCGCCCATTTGGCCGCAGCCAACAATGTAGACTTCGCCAGGGTCATGGGCGCGCTGCAAAACGGCTCGGCCGGCTCGCGTGTGCTAGATTTCTTCGGCGACAAGATGGCGCGGCGCGATTTCGCTGCCGGCATCGAAGCGCGGCTGCACCACAAGGATTACGCCCTGATCATGGACGAAGCTGCGCGCGCCGGTGCGCCGCTGCCCATTTCGACCCAGGTCTGGCAGCAGTTGAACGGCTTGATGGCATTGGGCTGGGGTAAGGAAGATACCTCCAGCCTTTTGCGCGTACTGGAGCGTTACCAGAACTAAACCGGCGGAGAGCCGCAAGGGGGGGGTGGTGAGTGTCTGATTCACCCGCACAGATGCTGACGGGCTTCGGCGCGCCGCGCGTCGAGCGTCGTCGCGCCGTGTCGGAAAGCCTGCTTGAGTTGCAGGCGATTCTCGACAATGCGACGGTCGGCATCCTGTTCACGCGCAACCGCCTGCTGGTGCGGTGCAATGCCTTGTGTGCCGAGATGTTCGGCTATCCCCTGGCCGAGTTCATCGGCTTGCCGGGTCGGGCCATATATCCTTCGGATGCGGTCTACGACGCCCTGGCCGAGGAGGTGGGGCCCACCCTCGCCCGCGGCCTTTCCTATCGCGGCGAGATGGAAATGCGCCGCAAGGATGGCAGCCTGTTCTGGTGCAAGGTATCCGCCAAGGCCATTGATCCGAGCAGCCCCAACGAGGGCACGATCTGGATCATGGAGGATGTCGGCGATGAGCGCATGGTGCAGGATGCCTTGCGCCAGTCGACCGCGGAGCTGGTCAGTATTTTCGAGTCCGCGCTGATTGGCATCGCCGTGGTGCGCTACGGCCATGTGTTCCGCTGCAACGGCCGGCTTGAGGAGATGCTCGCGCAGGCGCCGGGTTCCCTGGTTGGTGCTTCGGTACGCACCCTGTTTCCAAGCGATGACGAGTTCGCCGCCGCGCGCCAGACTTTCCGTTCGGCGCTGCATACCGGCAGTACCTCTCGTCATGAGCAGCAGTTGCGACGCCGTAACGGACAGCCTTTCTGGGCACGTATCAGTGGCCGTGCCTTCGATCCGCTCCAGGTCGAGGCTGGCTCGGTGTGGCTAGTCGAGGATATTACGGAGCAGAAGATCGCCGCCGTGCGAACCCAGCAGGCGCTGGACGAACAGAACATGATTTTCGAGAACGCGGCCGTGGGTATCATGGTGCTGCGTGACCGGGTCTTGCAGCGTTGTAACAGCAAGCTGGCTGAGATCTGCGGCTACCCTGTTGAAAATCTGATCGGTCAGTCGACACGTATCTTTTACTTCAACGAGGACGACTACGACGCGCATCCGCAGCGTTATACCGATGCCATTCAGACGGACGAAGTCTATGTCGGCGAGATCCGGCTGCGGCATGCGTCGGGTCAGCCGATCTGGGTGCGTACCACGGGCAGACGCGTTAGCAGCGGCAAATCGGATAGCGTCGAAAGTGTCTGGATCGTCGAGGACATCACCGAGCGCCGCCAAGTCCAGGAGGCGCTGGCGCAGGCGCATGATCTGCTCGAACATCGCGTGATCGAGCGCACCGCCGAGCTGGCGCAGGCCAACAGCCAGTTGCAGGAAGAAGTGTTCGAACGCATCCGGGCCGAGCAGCGGATCTGGCACATCGCCCACCACGACGCGCTGACCGGTCTGCCCAATCGAGCGCTTTTGCATGACCGTCTGGCGCAGGTGCTCGCCCAGGCGGAGCGCAACGGGCATCGCGTCGCCGTGATGTTCGTCGACCTGGATCGTTTCAAGAGCATCAACGACACCCTAGGCCACGATGTTGGCGATGAACTGTTGAAAACCGTGGCGCTGCGCCTGCAGGCGGTGGTGCGTGCCGCCGACACCGTGTCGCGCCTGGGCGGCGACGAGTTCGTCATTGTGTTGCCCGACATGCTCATGGTCGAAGACGCCCAGCGCGTGGCTGACAAGATGCTGGACGCACTGACGCCGGCCGTATCCATCCAGGGCCATGAGTTGCGCATCACGCCTTCCATCGGCATCAGCCTGTTCCCGGACGACGGTAACGATGCCTACACACTGATGAAGAACGCCGATACGGCCATGTATCACGCCAAGGCCGAGGGCAGGAACAATTACCAGTTCTTCGCTGCACGCATGAACGAGCGTGCGACGCACTTCTTCAATACCGAACAGCGTTTGCGCGTGGCGCTCGACGAACAGCAGTTTTTCCTGCATTACCAGCCGGTGATCGACCATCACACCCGCGCCATCAGCGGCTTCGAGGCGCTGGTGCGCTGGCATGATCCGATCCATGGCATGGTTTCGCCGGCCGACTTCATTCCGGTGGCGGAGGAGGCCGGGCTCATCATCCCCCTGGGTGAATGGGTGCTGGCCGAGGCCATGCGTCAGAATCGCGAGTGGCAGCAGGCGGGCCTGCCCTTTCTGCCCATCGCCGTGAATCTCTCGCCGCGCCAGTTCCGCCATCGCGGCCTGGTCGACAGCGTGCGCAATGTCTTGCGTGACAGCGGCCAGCCTGCGCATCTGCTGGAGCTCGAGATCACCGAGTCTGCACTCATGCACGATATCGAGGAGGTCACCGAGAAGCTACGCCAGCTTGTCGCCATGGGGGTCAGAGTTGCCATCGACGATTTCGGCACCGGTTATTCCAGCCTCTCGCATCTGCGCCGCTTCCCGGTACACAAGCTCAAGATCGACCAGAGCTTCGTGCGCGACCTGTGCGTCAGCCGCGACGACGAATCCATCGTTGCGGCCATCCTCAGCCTGGCCCACAACCTGGGCCTGGAAAGCGTGGCCGAAGGGGTGGAGACGGAGGAGCAACTGGAGCTTCTAGTCCGCCATCGCTGTACCCGCTTCCAAGGCTATCTGTTCTCCCGGCCCCTGCCGGCGGATCAGGTGCCGGCCCTGTTCGGTCAGCAATTCAGCCAGGCCGGCGTAGCTGCCTGAGGCCGGCAGCGCCGGGCCGGACGACTCAGGCCCGGCTCTCAGGGCATAATGCTCCTTTTTCAAGGAGCACTTCATGAGCACCACCACGACCCCCAACGGCCTGATCATCGAGGATCTGGTCGAAGGCAGCGGCGCCGTTGCCGCCGCCGGCCAGACCGTTTCCGTCCATTACACCGGTTGGCTGACCGACGGCACCAAGTTCGATTCGAGCAAGGACCGCAATGAGCCTTTCGAGTTCGGCCTCGGCCGCGGCCAGGTGATCCGTGGCTGGGACGAGGGGGTGCAGGGCATGAAGGTCGGCGGCAAGCGCAAGCTCACCATCCCTGCGGAACTGGGCTATGGCGCGCGCGGCGCCGGCGGCGTGATTCCGCCTAACGCCACGCTGGTGTTCGAGATCGAACTGTTGCCGCAGGACGAAGTGGCCCTGGAAATCGAGGATCTGGTCGAGGGTGACGGTGCTGTTGCCGCGGCCGGCCATACGGTGACCGTGCATTACACCGGTTGGCTGACCAACGGCACCAAGTTCGATTCGAGCAAGGATCGTGACCAGCCTTTCGAGTTTGCACTCGGGCGCGGTCAGGTGATCCGCGGTTGGGACGAGGGTGTGCAGGGCATGAAGATCGGCGGCAAGCGCAAGCTCACCATCCCGGCCAAGCTGGGCTATGGTGCGCGCGGCGCCGGCGGCGTGATCCCGCCGAATGCCACGCTGGTGTTCGAAGTCGAACTGCTGGGGCTGGCATGAGCGGTTTGCCGAGCAGGCCTTACCTGCGCCTCGCCGACGCCAAGGTCATTCTGGCGGCGGCCGAAGCGCATGCGATCAAGAACCAGTGGGCCGTCGCCATTATCGTGGTGGACGAGACCGGCACGCCGCTGGCATCGCTGCGTCTCGACGGCTGTGCTCCGCTCGGCGGGCAGATCGCCGCCGAGAAGGCACGCGTCGCGGCCTTGTCGCGCCGCGAGTCCGGCTTCTACGAGACCATGATCAATCAGGGCCGCACTGCCTTCCTGTCGGCGCCGGTCAGCGGCCTGCTCGAAGGCGGCGTGCCCATCGTCGTGGATGGGCATTGCATCGGCGCGGTCGGCGTGTCCGGCGTCAAGTCGGAGCAGGATGCGGAAACTGCCCGCGCCGGCATCGCCGCGCTTACTGCCTGAAGCGCTTTGTCCCTTGAAAAACGCCGCCTGGTGCGGCGTTTTTTATTGCATGCGCGCGGCCTGCAGAAAATAGCCGAGATTGAGGAAGGCGAGCTCGAAGAGCCGCTGCAGGGCCGCGCCGATATAGGGCAGGGCGAAGGTGAGCATGATGAAGCCGGCAATGATGGTGACCACGAAGCCGATGGCGAACAGGTTCAGCGTCGGCGCAACACGGGTCAGCACGCCGAGGCCGATATTGGCAATCAGCAGCGCCGCGATGATGGGCATGGCAATCATGAGACCCAGCGAGAATGCTACCGAGCCGGAGGCAACCAGGGTGCGCAGGCTGTCCGCGGCAAAAGGGCTGGTCGATACCGGCAGTAGCTCGTAACTTTCCGCGAGTAGCTGAATGATGAGCAGATGTCCGTTGACGGCCAGAAAGGTCAGGGTGGTGATAAGCGAGAGGAAGTTGGTGATGACCGGGGTCTGGCCCGCGGTCTGGGGGTCGTAGAGCACGGCGAAAGACAAGCCCATCTGCATGCCGGCCAGGTCGCCGGCGACGTTGATGGCAGCAAAGGCGACGCGGATGCTGAAGCCCATCAGGGTGCCGATCAGCATTTCCTGCATCAGTACGAACAGCGCCTGCCATGAGTCGGCGGGTATCCGTGGCATCGGCGGCAGCACCGGCGCCAGCGCCATGGCAATGGCGAGGCCGCAGATCAGGCGGGTGCGCATGCTCATGCCGTCGTTGTTGAAGATGGGCGCGGTGGCCATGACGCCGAGGATGCGCGCCATCGGGATCATGTAGGCAAGAATCCAGGCGTCGAGCTGGGCCGATGTGACGGTAATGATGGGGTCCATACTGCGCCGCCGCGCGGATGCTAGCCGATCAGGCTGGGTATGGACTCGAACAGGCGCCGCATGTAGTCGGTGATGACGGCGAGCATCCAAGGCCCTCCCAGCAGCAGGACCAGAAAGGTCACCACCAGCTTGGGTACGAAGGATAGCGTGGCCTCGTTGATCGAGGTAGCGGCCTGGAAGATACTGACCAAGAGGCCGGTCGCCAGCGCCGCGATGAACAGCGGCGCGGCAATCATCAGGGTGACTTCGAGGGCCTGGCGGCCGATTTCCATGACGGTGGATGGGGTCATTTTCTATTCTCCTCGGCGTGAGTTCAGCCGAAGCTAAGGACGATGGAGCCGACGATCAGGTTCCAGCCATCGACCAGCACGAACAGCATGAGCTTGAACGGCATGGCGACAATCACCGGCGACATCATCATCATGCCCATGGACATCAGGACCGAAGCCACGACCATGTCGATGATGAGGAAAGGAATGAAGATGATGAAGCCGATCTGGAAAGCCGTCTTCAGCTCAGAGATGACAAAGGCCGGGATCAGCACGCTCATTGGCACCTGCTCGGCAGTCTCGGGCCGGGGTTTCTTGGCGATGCGGGTAAATAGTTCGAGGTCGGTGGTACGGGTCTGCTTGAGCATGAACTCGCGCATCGGAACGGAGCCGCGGTCGAGCGCTTCCTGGAAGCTGATCTTGTTTTCGGACAAGGGCTGATAGGCCTCGACATAGACACGGTCGAAGGTCGGCGCCATGACGAAGAAGGTTAGAAACAGGGCCAGGCCGACCAGCACCTGATTGGGCGGCGAGGTCTGGGTGCCGAGGGCATGACGCAGCAGCGAGAGCACGATGATGATGCGGGTGAAGCCCGTCATCATCAGCACGATGGCTGGAATGAAGGTCAGGCCGGTCAGCAGCAGCAGGGTCTGGATGGACAGTGACCACTGGGTACCGCCGCCGGGGGCCGGCGTGCTGGTGATGGCGGGCAGCGCCTGGGCCAGCGCTACCGCGGGCAGGCCGGCTAGCGTCAGCGTCAGGGCAATGCGGAGCAGGCGTTCAGGGCGCATTGCGGCGATTCATGGCGTTGCGCAGCCAGTCGCCGAAATGCGGCGGCGTGACATGGCCCGGCGGCAGCGGCTGGCGCGGCATTTCGGCCAAGGTGTTGATGCTGCTGGGCGTTACGCCGAGCACCAGCCAGGTCTGCCCCAGTTCGACAATGACGATACGCTCGCGCGTGCCGACCGGGGTTGCGCTGACGACGCGCGCGATGGCGTTAGCCGGGCCGACGGTGCCGCTCAGCTTCTTGAGAAACCAGACGCCGGCGAACAGCAGGCCCAGCACCAGGGCCAGCCCGAATAGCATCTGCAGAAAGCTGCTGCCCATGGACGGCGGTGCAGCAGGCGGCGCGGCGGCAGTCTGGGCAAGGGCGTCCTGCAGGCATAGCGGCAGGGCGGAGATGAGGGCGAGGGAGGCTGTGCGCATGGCGATGTTCGACGGGCGATATGCTGCGCAGGATACGGCCAGCCAGGCTCGGACAATGCCGCGAGGACGAGGGGTTTTGGGCGGGAGTTTCGGCAAATATTGCCGCATGGCCCGACCGCGGGCGGCCCCGTCGGTTCTACAAAAGCAAACGCGCCGGAATCGGCGCGTCACTTTAACAGCGGGGTGCGGGGCAAAGGCCCCGCAGCAACATTGGAGAGAACCGTAAATTGAACTGCTTAGCGGTTCAATTTACGGATTCTTTCCTGAGGCGTAATGATGTCGGTCAGGCGGATACCGAACTTGTCGTTCACCACCACGACTTCGCCCTGGGCGATCAGGGTGCCGTTGACCAGGACATCCATGGGTTCGCCGGCCAGGCCTTCGAGTTCGACCACCGAGCCGTGCGCCAACTGCAGCAGGTTGCGGATGGAAATCTTGGTACGACCCAGCTCCACCGTCAGGGCGACGGGGATGTCCAGGATCATGTCGAAGTCCTGGATCGCGCCACCGGTAGGCGTGGCACCAAACTGTTCAAACACGGCTGGCTGGGGAGCGGGGGGCGTGCTAGCGGCAGCCTCGCTCTCGGCCTGCTCGCCCATGGCGGCAGCCCAGTCATCCATCGAAATTTCGTCTTCTTTCTGTTCGGTTTCGTCGCTCATATCCGGCTCCGGCTAATTCATTCCGCGTTCTGTTCTGGGGCAAGGAAGCGGTCGACCTTGAGGGCGTATTGCCCATCGTGCACGCCGTAACGGCAGGCCACGACCGGTACGCCGTCGATTTCCACCTCGACGTTTTCGTCGATGTTCATGGGGATGACGTCCCCTACCTTCATGTTCACGATATCGCGCAGGGTCACCTGGGTCTTGCCGAGCGGCGCGACCATCTCGACTTCGGCCAGCTTGAGCTGGCGGTGCAGCAGATTGGTCCAACGCTTGTCCGATGCCGCCTGCTCGCTGTGCATGCTGCTGTTGAGCGTGTCGCGCAGCGGTTCGATCATGGAATAGGGCAGGCAGACATGCAAGTCGGCGGTGTTGCCCGACAGCTCGACCGTGAAATTGGCCGACAGCACGATTTCCGACGGCGTGGCGATATTGGCGAACTGCGTATTCATTTCCGAGCGCACGTACTCGAACTTGATTTCGTGCACCGGCTTCCAGGCCTTTTCGTACTCGCTGAAGACGACATTGAGCAGGCCCTGGATGATGCGCTGCTCGGTCGGCGTGAAGTCGCGTCCTTCGACCCGGGTATGGAAGCGCCCGTCGCCGCCGAACATGTTGTCGACGACCAGGAAGACCAGATTGGGATCGAGCACCACCAGGCCCGTACCGCGCAGGGGTTTGACCTGAACGAGGTTAAGGTTGGTCGGGACGACCAGGTTGCGGATGAACTCGCTGTATTTCTGAACCTTGATCGGGCCAACCGAGATTTCGGTGCTGCGATGGATGTAGTTGAACAGGCCGATGCGCAGGTAGCGCGCAAAGCGTTCGTTGATGAGCTCCATCGTGGGCATGCGCCCGCGCACGATGCGCTCCTGCCGTCCCAGGTCGTAGTTGCGAACACCGGCCTGCGCTTCCTCTTCGGCGGGCGCATCGTCGGTTTCGCCGGTGACGCCCTTGAGCAGGGCATCGACCTCTTCCTGGGACAGAAAGTCAGACATGAACTGTCATTGAACGATGAAGGAGGTGAATAGTACGGCCTGTACCGGATCGTCGGGGGCGGCAGTATCGCTGATTTCCTCTGCCTCTTCCTTCTTTTTCCGCTTGCCGGAGGGCGGGTTGAGGATGTTGTTGATGGTCTCGCGCAGCTCGTTGGCAAGCTGCTGCACCCCGGCCGGATTGTTCACGTCGGCCGGCTGCTTGCCGGACATCACCAGGAGCGTCTTGTGGCGGATTTCCGGAGTGTAGGTTTTTACTTCCTCGGCAACCTGGGCGTCAAGCACGCGCAATTCGGGAACCGCCTGCAGGTAGGAGTCGTTGCCCTCGTTCTGCAGGCGCACGGTGAAGGTGTCCAGTTTGACGAAGACTGGCGGGCCGGAGTGGGACGCCTTGCTCTTCTTGGCAGGGGGAGCGCTTTCGCTGGTCTCCTCGCCGTCTTCCATGTCGTCCGAATGCGATTTCTTCATCAACAGAAAGGCCGCCGCCGCGCCAGCAATGGCAAGGACGAGCACCACTATCCCGATAATCAGGAACAGTTTGCCCTTCTTCTTGGGCGGTGCCGCTTCAGCGGGTTTTGCGTCGCTCATTTCTTGTTTCTCCCCCGGGTGTTTATTCGTATCCTTTACGGCACGAATATCCCATACCTTGAGCGGCTATGCGCGTTTTGCGCGGGTATCAGGCGAATACATCCAGCATATTGTTGCTGTGTCGGGTCCAGGCGGCGCTGGTAACAGGCGCTTCCTGGCCATCGCCGGCGAGCGGGCGCCCCTGCGTCGAAGCGCCCCTGCCGTCGCCCGACTGGCCCGAGGATTCGGCGCCAACCTGGGCCTGACCCAGGGCGATGCCGTTATTTGCCAGCGCCTCGCGCAGACGGTCCATCGCGCCTTCAAGCGCGGTACGGACTTCGGGGTTGGCCGAGACGAACAGCGCACTGGCCTGGTCGCCGTTGATGTTCAGGGTGACTTCGATGCGGCCCAACTGCGGCGGCGTCAGCACCAGCTCGGCCCGACCTTCGTTGTGACGGCTCATGAACTGGATGCGGTCAGTGAATTCCTGCTGCCATTGCGAGGTTCCCAGCGGTGCCTGCAGGCGATTGGCCTCCGGGCTGCGGGTCTGGTTCGCGTTCTGGTGGGTGGCTGCCTGTTGCAGGGCGGAATCGATGCGCTGGCTGGCGCCCTGCAGCGCCGTGTCGAAGCCCTCCTGGGCCGGCTTGCGCAGGCTGTCCGTGGCGCGGGTGTCGGGCGTTGCGGCAAGATTTGCCGTTGCGCCTGCCGTGGTGGCCTCCTTTGCTGCCGCATCCTTGGCCGCTGCGCCTGCTTCGGCACCCAGATCCTGTCCCTGACGGCTGGACCTTTGCTCGGCCGTCAGGGCCGGAATGGCCTGCGGCAGGCCTTCTTCACCCGTCTGCGGCAGCAGTGCGGAATCCGCCGAGTCCTGGGTCTTGTTCTGGGCGGCCTGGCCTTGCATGGCTTGCAGCCAGGGCAGCAGTTGCTGCAGTGCGCCTTGGGCATAGTCCCCATTAACGAGTGCGACAGCAGCGGCATCCTGCTCGGTACTGCCTGCGGCGGCGGCCTGTTCCGGCTGGGCGGGCGCTGACGGCGGAGTTGCAGCGGCCGCATTGTCCTGTTGCGCCTGGGCCGACTTGTCGCCCTGACTGTCCTTCACTTTCTGCTGCAACACCGACGAGAAGGGCGTTTCCGCCTCCGCTTGGGTGCTATTGGCCTGGGCCGACGGCTTGGCCTGCGGGGACAGCAGATTGGGGACTGACAGTGCGCTCATGAGGACATCCTTGCTTGCGATGCCGCTGAATATGCAAGCTCTATGCCATCCCCCCAACCCCCTTCCCCGGGAAGGGGGCCGGGGGGATGGCTTAGCTCACTCCCCCTCGGGGGGGATGCTGTACTTGCGCGCCGAATGCTCGTCGCTGAGCTTCTGTTCGGCCTTCATGGCGCCGTATTGCTGGCGCTGCTCGTGGCGCTGGGCCAGGGTGTCGAAAGCCTTGACCTTGCCGCGCTTGTCCAGCCAGTCGTCCTGGCCGACCTTGGTCTGGCGTTGCGACAGCTTCAGCATTTCGCGGGCCTGGTTGATGGCCTCGTCGAGACGGTCGAGAAAGCTGCGGTAGTTCTGCCATTCCTCGGGGCGCAGGCCGTTCTTGGCGGCGTCGAGGAAGCGCTGGTTGTATTCGTCGCGGTAGTTGCCGAGCAACTCCAGGCGTTCGGACGCGGCCCGTTCGCCGGCGATCAGTTGGCCGAGCTTCTTGGCAGACTCGTCCATGCGCAGATTGGACAGGTCGAGCAGGGTTTGCAGGGGAAATTTGTCAGCCATGAGACGAGGCAATCGGGGCGTGCATGCGTAATTTTAGGCCAGGCCGGCGCTTAAGTCTGGGCGAACAGTTCGGCCAGTTGGGCCAGGCTGCTGGCATAAGGCGCTTGCTCGTCGATGCGCTGCTGGAGGAAGCGCTCGATGCGCGGGTAAAGGGTGATGGCGCGGTCAAGCTGAGGGTCGGAGCCGGGTGCGTAGGCGCCGACGGCAATCAGGTCGCGGGCGCGTTGATAGCGCGAGTACAGCTGCTTGAAGGTGCGGACCAGGTCCAGGTGTTCGGGGCCGATGAGGTTGGTCATGGCGCGCGAGATCGACTGCTCGATATCGATGGCGGGGTAGTGCCCGGCATCCGCGAGGTGACGGCTGAGCACGATATGGCCGTCGAGGATGGCGCGCGCCGAGTCGGCGATCGGGTCCTGCTGGTCGTCGCCTTCGGCCAGCACGGTGTAGAAGGCGGTGATGGAGCCGCCGCCGCTGGCGCCGTTGCCGGCGCGTTCGACCAGTTGCGGCAGACGCGCGAACACGCTGGGCGGATAGCCGCGCGTGACCGGCGGCTCGCCGACGGCGAGCGAGATTTCGCGCTGGGCCATGGCGTAGCGCGTCAGCGAGTCCATGATCAACAGCACTTGCTTGCCCTGATCGCGGAAGTGTTCGGCCACCGAGGTTGCGTAAGCGGCGCCCTGCAGACGCAATAGCGGACTGACGTCGGCGGGCGCTGCGACGACGACGGAGCGGCGGCGGCCTTCCTCGCCGAGGTTCTGTTCGATGAATTCCTTGACCTCGCGGCCGCGCTCGCCGATCAGGCCGACCACGATCACGTCCGCCGCCGTGTAGCGCGCCATCATGCCGAGCAGCACGCTCTTGCCCACGCCCGAACCGGCAAACAGGCCGAGGCGCTGGCCGCGGCCGACGGTGAGCAGGGAATTGATGGCGCGGATGCCGACGTCCAGGCTTTGATTGATGGGCGCGCGCATCAGGGGGTTGAAGGGGCGGCTCATGAGCGGCCGCGCCTGCAGGTTTTCGAGCGGGCCGAGATCGTCAAGCGGGCGGCCATTCGCATCGACGACGCGCCCGAGCAGGCAGTCGCCCACGGGCAGGTGCTTGGTGCGGTCCTGCACGCGGCGGTTGGGCATGAGTGCCTGATGCAGTGCTGGCGGCACCGGCGGGGTGTCGACCGGCATGACCTGGGCGCCGGGCGCGAGGCCGTAGACGTCTTCGCTTGGCATCATGAACAGCTTCTCCCCGTTGAAGCCGACGACTTCGGCCTCGACCGAGCTGCCGTTCGGTGTCTCGATGCGGCAGGCGGCGCCGAGCGGGAGTTTGAGTCCGGCGGCTTCCATCACCAGCCCGTTGATGCGGGTGAGGCGACCCGCGACTGCGTAGGGCTGGCTGCGCGCCACTGCCTTGCGACAGTGGACGAGGTAGTCCCGGAAGGCGGCCGGTTTCAATCTTCCTCCGCTTCGTCTGCGGGCACGTTTAGCTTGAGTGTGCCGCCGAGTCCGGCAACGACGCGCTGCCAGCGGCTTTCCAGGGTGGCGTCGGCACGGGTGTTGCCGGCCTCGATACGGCAGTCGCCGCGCGCTAGCGCAGGGTCGTCCTGGATGCGGTGGCCGGCATGGGCGAGCTGTTCGCCAAGGTGGATGCGCACCAGGGCGGCATCGTCCGGCTGCAGATAGACCATGGCGTGCTGGTGCGGCAACTGCAGCAAGGCTTCCTTGACCACGGCCAGGATGGCCTCGGGCTGCAGACGCACGGCTTCGCGCACCACTTGGCGGCTGACTTCCAGGCTCAGCGCCAGCAGCTCCTCGGCGACCTCGCCTTCCATGCCGGTGATGGCCTCGTCAAGCTTCTGCACCAGGGCGGAGAGCTTTTGCGCCTCGGTCAGTGCGGTCTGCTGGCCTTCGTTGAAGCCCACGCGATAGCCCTCATCGCGCGCCTGCTGGTAGATCTGCTCGACCTCTTCCGCCGTCGGCAGCTTCACCGCCGGCTCGGGCGGTGCTTCCTGTACCGGGGGCGGCGGTGGAGGGGGCGGGGCTTCCGGCTCGGGAGCGACGGCGGGCTTGGGCGGATCGAAGCTCGCCATCTCCCAGCGTTCCCAGGCGCTCATCTCCTCCGGTCGTTTTGGAGTCTGGCTCATACCTGCGCGGATGCCGCCACCTTAGATGAACTGGTCGTCGCCGCCGCCGCCGCCGAGCTGGATCTGGCCTTCGTCGGCAAGGCGACGGGCGATCTTGAGAATTTCCTTCTGCTCGTTCTCGACTTCGGACAAACGGACCGGCCCCTTGGCTTCGAGGTCCTCGCGCAGCATTTCGGCGGCGCGTTGCGACATATTCTTGAATACCTTCTCGCGCATCTCGGGCGAGGCGCCCTTGAGGGCGATGATGAGGGAGTCGGACTGCACTTCGCGCAGCAGCAGCTGGATGCCGCGGTCGTCGATGTCGAGCAGATTCTCGAAGACAAACATTTCGTCGAGGATCTTTTGGGCGAGATCGGGATCGTATTCGCGGACATTGTCGAGGATGGCAGTTTCGGCGGCCTGGCCGACGTAGTTGAGGATTTCGGCCGCATGACGGATGCCGCCCATGGCCGACTTCTTCATATTGGTCGAAGCGCCGGCAAGCAGGCGCGCCATGGCGTCGTTGAGTTCGCGCAGCGCGGCCGGCTGCACGCCATCGAGCGTGGCGATGCGCAGCAGTACGTCATTCTTCAGGCGTTCGCTGAAGTACTTCATGATTTCGCCGGCGTGATCGAACTCAAGGTGCACGAGGATGGTGGCGACAATCTGCGGGTGCTCATTGCGGATCAGGTCGGCCACCGTGGGCGCGTCCATCCACTTGAGGCCTTCGATGCCGGCGGTATCGCCGCCGTGCATGATGCGCGAGAGCAGATTGGCGGCACGGTCGTCGCCCAGCGCCTTGGTCAGCATGGCCTTGATGAGTTCGTCGTCGACAGCCACAGGTGCGCCCTTGCCGGCGATTTCCTGAAATTCGTCGATCACGGCTTCGACCTTTTCGCGCGGCACGGTCTTGAGCGCAGCCATGGCGTGGCCAAGCTTCTGCACTTCCTTGGGACCGAGCGTCTTGAGTACGGCTGCGGCCTCGTCTTCGCCGAGGCTAAGCAGCAGGATCGCACTCTTTTCTACGCCTTCATCGGGACTCATTGCCGCCCATCCATTCCTTGACCACGCTTGCTATCAACCTCGGATCCTGTTTGGCCAGTTCCCTGACCTCGGTGCGCTTGCGTTCAAAGGCAGCTTGCGGATCTTCCTCGATGGTCCCGTCCTCTCTGATGACAGCGGCCGGTTTCGCTTCGCGACGCGCGCTGTCAGCAGCCATGCGATCCAGCGTGGGCTTGACCAGCTTGCGCCAGATAAGCCAGGCAAGCAGAGCGATCAGCAGGTACTTGAGGGCGTCCTTGCCGGTGGCGACAATTTCTGGATCCTTCCACAGGGGTAGTTCGGCCTCGGCGTCCTTTTCCTGCGGCGAGAAGCCTGCGTTGGCAATGCTGAGGCTGTCGCCGCGCTGTTGATTGTAGCCCATGGCTTCACGCGCCAACTCGGTGATCTGCTTGATCTCGGCCGGGGTTAGGGGCGTTGCTTTGCCCTTGTCATCCGTCTTGTTGTTGACCACCACGGCGACCGAGAGGCGGCGGATTTCGCCCGGCACGCCGCGGGTATGACGCACGGTCTTGTCGAGTTCGTAGTTGATCGTGGCGTTCTTGGTGAAGGGCTGCGGGGCCTTGGCGTCTGGTGCTGCATTGCCGCCCGGCACATTCGGTGCGGTGATCGGTGCGGTCGCCGGGGCCGGCGGCTGATTGGTCAGCGCGCCGGGCACGCCCTGCGCGCCCGGTACGGACGAGCCGGTCTCGGCGGTCTGCTGGCTGCGAATGGCGGTGTCCGGCGTCGGGTTGGGGCGATAGGTCTCGGCCACCTGTTCGCTTTGCGAAAAGTCGATGTCGGCGGCCACGCGTGCCTTCACATTGCTGGCACCGACCAGGGTGCCGACGATTTCCTCGATGCGCTTGATATAGCTGGCTTCAATCTCGCGCACATACTTGAGTTGCTTGGGGTCGAGGCCCGCTTCTTCGAGCGGGCTCTTCTTCTGCGAGATCAGGTTGCCGTCCTGGTCGATCACGCTGACGTTGAGCGGGTTGAGCAGCGGCACGCTGGACGAGACCAGATGGATGATGCCGGCGACCTGGCTGGGATCGAGCACGCGGCCCGGGTATAGCGAGACCAGCACCGAGGCGGAGGGCTTTTGCTCGTCGCGCAGGAAGGCGGTCTGCTTGGGAATGGCAAGGTGCACGCGGGCGCCCCGGACTGCGGCGATGGACTGCACCGAGCGCGACAGCTCGCCCTCGAGGCCGCGCTGGTAATTGATTTGCTCGGCAAACTGGCTGATGCCGAGCTTCTGGTTTTCCATCAGCTCGAAGCCGACCAGGCCGCCCTTGGGCAGGCCTTGCGAGGCGAGTTTCAGGCGCGTGTCATGGACGATGCTGTCCGGCACCAGCACGGCGGTGCCATTGTTGTTGAACTTGTAGGGAATGTTCTGCTGCTGCAGTACGGTGACGATTTCACCGCCGTCGCGCTCGGACAGATTGGCGAACAGCACCGTGTAGTCGGGCTGGCGTGCCCACTGCCAAGCGCCGATGGCGAGCGCGATCAGCAGGGCGACGCCGACCATCCCGGCCAGACGTTGGCGGGGTTCGAGCTTGTTGAAAGACTCAACGATGGAAGGGGTGGGAATTCCCTGGGTTGCCTGTTCTGCGCTGGCCATAAAGGTTCCGGAGGGCGTTTTTGCCGCTGTGCGATTGTCGGTGGCAAAAGCAAAAGAGGTTCCAGCAAGCAACGGCAAAAATTGCCGCCTATTTCAAGGCTAGCCTGGCTTGGGTTTCCTTGTGAGTGAGGACTGATTCTGCCATCATCGCCGCAACCCGTAAAACCCGATGAATACCCACGCACAAACCTCCGGCGAAGATGCCGCCGCCGATCCTCAGGCCGAAGCCCGGCGCCTGGCGGAGGCGTTTCGCATCTTCAATCAGGCTTCCGAGGAGCTGTCCACTGCCTATACTGCGCTGCAGTCGCAGGTGGCTGAGCTCACGGCGGAGCTTGCAGCCGCCAATGGCGCCCTGCGCCAGCAGTATCTGGAAAAAGTCGCGCTCACGGAAAGACTGGCCTTGTTGCTGGATGCGCTGCCGGCGGGGGTCATCCTCATCGGCCATGACAATGTCGTGGTGCAGACCAACCCAGCGGCCGATGCGATATTGGCGCGCCCGCTGCAGGGGGCCGTATGGCCGGAGTGCGAGCGTGAATGCCTGACGGCCACCGAGGTGCCGGGCGAGTATCGTGCCGGCAGCCGGCAGGTCGCCATGAATGTCACCGCCCTCGATTCCAGCGGCGTGCGCATTGTGCTGCTGCACGATGTCAGCGAGACCCATGCGCTCAAGCAGCAGGCCGAGCGCAGCCAGCGTCTCGCCGCCATGGGTGAAATGGCTGCGCAACTGGCACACCAGTTGCGTACGCCGCTGGCTGCGGCCCTGTTGTATACGGGCAATCTCGAATTGCCGAGCATGGCTGACGAGAGTCGCATCTCCATCGCCGGCAAGGCCGTGGGGCGTTTGAAGCACCTGGAGCGCTTGATCCAGGACATGCTGCTGTTCGCGCGCGGCGAAGTGCTGGGACGCGAGTCATTTGCGGTGCAGGGTTTGCTCGAGGAGTTGCGCCAGATCTTCGAACCCCTGGCGCAGCAGCGCGGGATTGTGCTTGCCATCCCGGCAACGGAAGCGGTAACCGCGCCCGGCAATGCGCTGCTGCAGCTGACCGGCAACCGCAAGGCGATTGCCGGTGCACTGACCAATTTGCTGGAGAATGCCTTTGATGCGGCAGCCAGCCGGGTGGTACTGGCGGTGCAGGCCGATGGGAGCAGCATCGATTTTGTGGTCGAGGATAATGGCAAGGGCATCCCGCAGGAAACGCTGGATCGCATGTTCGAGCCCTTTTTCACGACCCGCGTCGAAGGTTCGGGGCTGGGCTTGGCCATTGCGCGCGGCGTTGCGCGCGCGCACGGCGGCAGCATCGAAGTGAGTTCGTGCCTGGGCGAGGGCACACGATTTGTGATGCGCCTGCAGCGCGTGGCGACAATGGGACAGGATACGGAGCAGTAATGGGCGCGCTGGGCCGTCCCAAGCGCCCATTCCCTCGGCGCATTGCGCGGAGGGTCGTCTATGTGGAGTCATGCCGTGGGCATGACGAACCGGAATCGCCCCTTTCTTTGCGAAAGGGGTTGGGGGAAAGGCAGTTATGGGCAAGTTGAATCTCTTGGTCGTGGAGGATGATCCGGCACTGCGTGATGCGCTGCTGATCACGCTGGAAGCGGCCGGCCATGCCGCTACGGGCGCCGATGGCGGCCCGGCGGCGCTGGCGCTGTTGGCCAAGCATGACTACGGCATGGTGATTTCCGATCTGCGCATGGACCCCATGGACGGCCTGGCCTTGCTGGCCGAGATCCGTGCCGCCAAGCCGGGCCTTCCGGTGCTGCTGATGACCGCCTTCGGCGATGTAGACAAGGCCGTGGCGGCGATGCGCGGCGGCGCCTGCGACTTTATGCTCAAGCCTTTTGAGCCGCGCGCTTTGATCGAACAGATCGATCGTTACGCCAAGGCCCCCGCCGCCGGCGATGGCGTCGTGGCTGCCGATAATGCAACCAACGAAGTTCTGCTATTGGCCTCGCGCGTGGCGCGCACCGATGCGACCGTGATGCTGACTGGCGAATCCGGCACCGGCAAGGAAGTGTTTGCGCGCTATATCCATGCGCAGTCGCCCCGTGCCGCCGGCCCCTTTGTCGCCATCAATTGCGCGGCGATCCCGGAAAATCTGCTTGAAGCCACGCTGTTTGGTCACGAGAAGGGTGCTTTCACTGGCGCACAGAACGCCCAGGCCGGTAAGTTCGAACAGGCCAATGGCGGCACCCTCCTGCTCGACGAAATTTCGGAAATGCCGCTTGGCCTGCAGGCCAAGCTCCTGCGCGTGCTGCAGGAGCGCGTGGTCGATCGCGTCGGCGGCAAGAAACCGGTGGCCCTGGATATCCGCGTACTGGCCACCTCCAATCGCGATATGGCGGCCGAGGTGGCGGCCGGGCGCTTCCGCGAGGACCTGTATTACCGCCTGAATGTGTTTCCCCTGCAGATCCCTTCCCTGCGCCAGCGTCCGGCCGACGTATTGGCCCTGGCCCGACATTTTGTGGGGCTGCACGGCGGGCGTCTGGGACTGCAGGCCCGCCTAGACAGCAGCGCCGAGGCAAAACTTGCCGCCCACCACTGGCCCGGCAACGTGCGCGAGCTTGAAAATGTCATCCAGCGCGCCCTGATTCTGGTGCCGGGGCAGGATATCGGCACCGAGCACATCGTGTTTTCGCCGATGGCCGCCGGCACCGCCCCGGCCGCCGCCATGCCGGCACCGGGCGTGCAGGTGGCGCCGGCAGCCTCCGCCGGCGTGGTCGTGGCATTATCAGAAAGCCTTGCGGGACAAGGGGTTGCTGTCTCATCTGGCGCCAACATGAAGGATCTCGAGCGGCAGCATATCCTTGACACCCTGGCCCGCGTCGGCGGTTCGCGCAAGAAGGCGGTCGAGGCGCTGGGTATTTCCGAGCGCACTTTGCGCTACAAGCTCAAGCAGTATCGTGAGGAAGGTTTTTTCGAGGAGTGATATTCTCCTTTCGTGGCACATGCCTTGCTAGTAGAATCCGGAGAGAGGATACGAAATGGCTATCGACACCAACAACCTGAATGCAATGCTCGCCGAGCTCAAGGCCGCCGCCGCTGCGACCCAGGGCAAGTCTGCGTCTGCCGCAAGCGCGCCGGTCGATGGCCCCGATTTCGCCCAGGTGTTGAAGGGTGCCATTGAGCAGGTCAGCCAGGCCCAGGTCGATGCTCACAAGATGGCCGAGGATTTCGCCAGCGGCCAGAACAACGCCAATCTGCAGGACGTGATGATCAATCTGCAAAAGGCTAGCCTGTCCTTCCAGCAGATGACCCAGGTCCGCAACAAGCTGGTGTCGGCCTACCACGACATCATGAACACCCAGGTCTAAGACCTGCGGTGATCTTTCCTTCCCGTTTCTGTTTTCCGCTTTGGCACATGACTGAAGCGGATGACAACCCGCATCGCAATTTCCGCCCATGAAACCGATACGACTCGTCTGTGCGACCCGGCAGCATCCCGATCAATTCATGGAAACAACGGCCCTGGGCCGCTCGCTGAAGAATTTCTCGCCGCAACCGGAGCCGCAACTGCAGCTTTTCGGCAGCAATACGCTGGGCTTGTCGTCGGTGTACAACATCGCGCTGGAGCATGCAAAGCAGGATCCGGCGATCCTTGTCTTCGTCCATGACGACATTTATCTCAGCGACTTCTTCTGGATGGAGCGTATCTACGAAGGGCTGCAGCAGTTCGACGTGATCGGACTGGCCGGCAACACGCGTCGCGTGCCCCGGCAGCCGGCTTGGGCCTTTGCCACTGCTGTGCCCAAGCTCACCTGGGATGAGCGCCGCTTCCTGAGCGGCACCGTGGGGCATGGCGAGGGGTTCCCGTGCCGCAATATCTCGATCTTCGGCCCCGCGAAGCAGGAGTGCAAGCTCATGGACGGCCTCTTTCTCGCGGTCGACAGCGAAGTCCTGAATAGCCACGGCGTGCGCTTCGACGAACGATTCACCTTTCACTTCTATGACATGGACTTCTGCCGCCAGGTCGAGCAGAAAGGCCTGCGCATGGGTACGTGGCCGATTGCGGTGGTGCACGAAAGCGGTGGCAATTTCAACTCGCCGGGCTGGCGCGAAGGCTACGCGAAGTACCTTGGCAAATACGGCGAATAGATCCGGCCTTGGCACGAGGGAGAGAGAGCTATGCCATTGAGTGACTGTCGCATCATCGAGCTGCCCAAGATTGCCGATCCGCGCGGGAATCTGACCTTCGTCGAGGGCGGGGAGCATATTCCGTTCGACATCCGCCGTGTCTATTACCTCTACGATGTGCCAGGTGGCTCCGAGCGGGGGTCGCATGCGCACCGGAATCTGCACCAGTTCGTGGTAGCGATGTCAGGCAGTTTCGATGTCGTTCTCGAAGATGGAGAGCGGCAGCGTCGCTTCCACATGAATCGTTCGTACTACGGGCTGTATATCTGTCCGATGATGTGGCGGACGCTGGACAACTTTTCTTCGGGTGCTGTATGCATGGTGCTGGCTTCCGAGAAGTACCAGGAATCGGATTACATCCGAGATCATGCGCGGTTTCTGAAATTGGCCAAGGATGCCAAGATCTGATGATCGATTTCCTCGACCTGAAAAGGGTGAATGAGCCTCACGAGGCGGCCATGCGAGAAGCCATGGCACGTGTTGTGGCGTCTGGTTGGTATGTTCTCGGCGAAGAGGTCCGGGCCTTTGAGGAGGAGTTCGCTGACTTCTGCGGCGCCAAACATTGCATAGGCGTGGGAAACGGCCTGGACGCCTTACACCTGATCCTGCTCGGCTACGGCATCGGTCCTGGGGACGAGGTGATCGTACCCTCGAACACCTATATTGCTACCTGGCTTGCGGTAAGCCAGACGGGCGCACAGCCTGTCCCGGTGGAGCCGGATCCTCGCACCTACAATACTGATCCGGATCGGATCGAAGCGGCGATTACTCCGCGAACCAGAGCCATTATGCCCGTTCATTTGTACGGTCAACCGGCAGAGATGGGCTCCATCCAGGCTGTTGCAAGCAGGCATGGCCTGCGCATCGTGGAGGATGCGGCGCAGGCGCATGGTGCGCACTACCGTGGACAGCGTGTGGGCACTTTGGGGGACGCAGCAGGGTTCAGCTTCTATCCCGGCAAGAACCTGGGGGCGCTGGGTGACGGCGGAGCCGTTGTTACGAACGATGGCGCGCTGGCAGAAAAAATCAGGAAGCTACGCAACTACGGTTCGGCAGTGAAATATCGACACGAGCTGGCAGGCGTCAACTCCCGGCTCGACGAACTGCAGGCGGCAGTTTTACGTGTGAAGCTGAAGCAGCTCGACGCGGACAACGCGCGCCGCAGGGAGGTCGCCGCTGCGTACCTGCATCTTCTTGCGAGTGCGCCTCTGCAGTTGCCTCAGGTCGCGCCGGGGTGCGAGCCGGTATGGCACCTTTTCGTCGTGGGTACTCCTAGGCGCGATGCCCTGCAGGCCCACCTTGGGCAGAGGGGGATAGGCACGCTGGTCCACTATCCGCTGGCCTGCCATCTGCAGGGCGCTTATGCGGACCGAAGCTGGCCGGCATTGCCGCTGACCGAGCGTTTGCAAGGTGAGGTGCTGAGCCTGCCGATGGCACCCTACATCACGGCAAGCGAGGCTGAAACTGTTGCGGAAGGCATCATTGATTATTTCCGCGTGGCGGCCTGACGGTAACTATGCTTTGCTGCCAGCTCGCCTGCTGGCGACAACGTAGATTTCTCCGGCGATGTCCGGATAGCGTTCGCCCAGAACCATGAAGGCCTCCAGCATTTCCGGCGTCCAGTTTTCTTCGATCTGACGGTTCGAGACGGGCTTCATCCAGTAACCGCCGAAGAGTTCAATATTCATTCCGGCCTGGGAGAATGCGTTGCGGAACGATTCCGGGTTGAATACACGACGATGGCCGTGATGCTGGTCCATTTCATTGAGCGCGTCCTCTTGGGGCAGCAGCCCCATGATCACAGCCGCCTGCCGGTGGAGTGATCGGGCGTTCGGGACTGCGGCGAACAGGCGGCCGGTGCCCGGCTTCAGCCAGGCTTGGGCGCGGCGCAGAATGTCTACGGGATCCTGTACATGTTCGAGCACGTGCCCGAGAATGATGTTGTCGAATTGCTCCTCAGGCTGGAATTCCTCGAACAAGGTGTGCACGACATTGGCCTGTGGGAAGCGTCTGCGTAAATCGTCGCAAAAAGCGCCCGAGCCTTCAACCAGGGTCAGGCGTTTGCCGGTCGTCGCTAGTAGCTCGGTCATTACGCCCTCGGCTGGTCCCATTTCAAGCAGGCTTTCGCCGACCAGAGAACGTTGCGCGATCTTGAACGAGTATTCGATGGTCGCGGCATTGGCGCCGGCGGCGTACAGTGAGTTCTGGGAAATGCGCTCGAGATGGGCTTTTTCGTCGTGGGACATATCGGTTTTCAAGTCATCGAAACGGTGGTTGAGGGAGGGTGGCGTTCTATGAACTCGATCAGCCCGCCGTTGCGCAGCACGACAAAGCTGATGAGGCGGCCTTCGAAGGCCGCTGCAGGAACGGGAGGAACGGTGACTTTTCCACGTTGCTGTCGAGCCCAGGACACGGCTGCTTCGATATTGGCCACTTCGTACGCCATATGATAGAGCTTGATGCCTGCGTTCAGCCAGGCATCCAGTGTGGTCGAGCCGGGGAGGTTTTCCAGCAGCTCGATGCGTGGCCCGGCTCCGCTCAGGAAGCAGCCGGCGACACCCTGTATCGGATCGGAAAATGCCTCACCTTCCCGCCGATAGCCGAGGACATTGAAGTAGGGCTCTTCCTGTCGCAGGGAGCGGGTAGCGTAGCCTATGTGGTGGAAGGCGAAGTCCGCAGGCGGGTATGCCGCTTCGATCTCAGTCACGTTGCAGTCTCCTTGCCGTCAATGTTGCCAGCACGCCCAAACGTGCGTTCAACGTGGGCCAGTCGAGATGGCTGACTTCGTGTTCCACTGCGTCCACTTTTTCTCCTCCGAGGTCGAAGTGCCGCTCCAGTATGCGGCGCTTTCCGATGCCGCAAGAGTCGTGGAAGGATACGACGGATCGATTGGTCGCCACGGTTCGGCAGTACACGCTCTCAAGGCCGAGTGTCTCGAAAGCGCAGCGATACGTCAGCCACGCGCTTTCGATAGCCGCCGGGGATTTGGCCTGGAGTATCCAGCGTCCCCATTCCCCGCGTTCTGCCTTGATGTCATAGATGGAAACTACACCTTCAGCCGCCCCGTTGTTGCGGCGCTCCACTACGAAATAGTAGTCTCCTGGCCGCGCATAATAGCTGTCGAGCCAGGCCTGTTGGCCGGCGAGGCCACCCTGAGTCGGGTGCAGAAAACGTCCGAGCTCGGGGTCGTTGCGCAGGCCGAGAATGAACGCGGCGTCATCGTCGCCCACGGGGCGCAGCCTGAACGCAGCGCCTTCGATGACCAGCTCATGCCGCATGCTTGGCTATTATGCTGGCGGCGATGTTTTCGACGCTGTCGAGCTCGAAGAGTTCTTCTTCGGAGAACTGCACGCCGAATGCGTCTTCAACGGCGAAGATGATTTCGACATGTTTCAATGAGTCCCATTGCGGCAGGTTCTTGCGCGAGCTGTCGGGCGTCGCCTCTCGTTTGAGTACGGCGTTCAGAATCGCCAGAATCTCGGATTGCACTTGATCACGGCTCATTGTTGCCTATTCCCTCGATAGTGAGTTCCACCCCATCGGTGGGCGCGAAGTTCGCAACCACGGTGGCGGGGACAGAGTGTAGCCCCTGTGCCGCTTGCTTGCCGGACAACTGTGTCAGCCATTCGAGCGCCGGCTTGTTGCGCGGGCCGTGTTGAACGGAGAACACAACCTTTTCGCAGCCCGGGAAGATGGGCATATTTCCCAGCGCAGTCAGTACGATGTCGTTCTCCAGTCTGCGCCCCATGGCCCGGCAGCTGACACACAGCTCTTCCACGATCAAATCGGAGCCCTTGCGGGTCGCTGCGACAAGGGCGATGACTCCGCTGTCGGACAGGCGATCCGATAATTGAACGCTCATGACGCAGGTATCTTTGCCCACGAAGCGATCGGCGAGCTCGGCTTGATTGAGGCGCCGTATCGCCAAGTTGAACTGGTTCGTCTTGGCGCAAAGGTCTGCAAGCCGGCTTAGCTGGTCGGACGGATCAATGCGGTACGTCAGGCGCGCCTGCAGCATGCGGAAATAGTCGCCGATGTCGTCTGTCTGATGGGCCAGGGCTTCGCGGTCGCGATTTGCCTGCAGATCCTGAACGCGTTTGGTATCGTCGGATTCGACTTTCCATCGCCATAATCCCGGCCACCATGATATTGCGCGCCAGGTCGCGTCGGCATCGGTGTCGGCGTATAGGGTATGCAGTTGCGGCCATTTCAGCGCGACGCTGTTCAGTTCGCCGAGATTGTCGTCTACGAAGAGCATGGCATCGGTCGAGATACGCAGATGTTCTGCGATACGGCCAATAGCGTCCGCCTTGTCACCCCAGGCCACCTCGATGGCCGAAAAATCGTCCCAGCGCAGGGGGTAGTCAAGCCGCTGCGCGAATAGCGCCTCCACATCTCTGTATTCGTTGCGGGACACGAGCGCAATGAAAACGCCGTGTTCGCGCAAATTCTTGAGCTGGTTTTGCAAGCGGACATGGCCATCCGTCAGTCTCACGCCGTCGATGCCGTCTTCTCCGACTATTCCTGCATGCAGGGTGTTGTCGAGGTCGAGCGCCACCGCTTTGATCGGAGGAAACAAGGCGGCGGGTATCCAGCGACAGGCCAATTCGCGCGCCAGGTGCGCCTGTGCGCGGTTGCTGATGGGGCTGCCGCTGATCTTGGCGACGCGAGGGTCGACCAGGGGAATGTCCTGGTCGGTGCAGGCGGCTTCGAGATCGGCAAAATAGGTCGCCGGGCATGTATCCGTCATGGCAGCCAAGGCGTCCCGCATGGCGATGTCGGGCAACCAGGTCGCCACGATGATTGGCGCCCGGCTCATCGCGCGTAGTACGGAAAGACGGCTGCGCAGCCACTCCAGCCATGCGGGAAAATCGGGTGCCAGGGCGAAGCGGCTGCTGTCGAGCCAGAGCAGTTCGATATCGGCGGGTCGCCAGCCATTGAATATCAGGGTGTCGTCGTAGGCGCCAAGATTAAACTCGCCGTGCCACGCCCGTATCGCGCTGAAAGGCGCCATCAACGGCAGAATCGCCTCGAAGGCGTGGTTGCGCCAAACATTGATGCTGACGGGCCTGCCCCGCTCACTGGGGGGGATGTCAAGCAGGTCGCGGCGGGAGACTTCCGCAGAGAACAATGCTGCTTGTAACTCGTAAAGCATCGACGTCATGGAGTCCCGAAGTCGTTCTGGAATGTGTGTGTTTGTCGGGAGCGTATGCGGACGCACCGCGGCCCGTGTACGAATTATGCCATCCCGCCCCCCCGCTTTCGGGGGCGCGCGAAGTCCGTACTAACGGCGAATATGCTCCCTTGTTCAATGCTTAATCTGTTATTCGTATAAGTGCCCGGCATCTCATAATCGCAGAAACTGCGACAAGGCAATGTTCCATTGTTCAGCCGCAGTCAGGCTCTTTGTCCAGGTGCGAGGAAATGGTCCCAGAGGTCAGTATCGTTGTTCCCACTTACAAGCGCCCTGCCAAACTTGAGCGAGCACTTGCCAGTATCAAGCCTGCCTGCAGCGTGCCCTATGAGGTACTCGTCGTAGACGATTGCCCGGAGGGCTCGGCCTTCGAGGTGGCCAAGGCCTTTGCGGCGGTCTACGTCTGCAAGTCGGGACAGAACCGTGGTCTGTCCGCCAGCCGCAATATCGGCATCGCCTTGTCCAGGGCGGAACGACTGGTTTTCCTCGACGACGATGATTTTTTTTCGCCGGGCGGCCTCGATATGCTGTACCTGGCATCGAAGAGCGGGGCCTCTTTCGCTTTCGGCGACTGTTCGATGCTGCATCCAACGGAGAAGATACTGACGCGTCTATCCGGCGCATCGCGCGAGCAACTGCTGGTGTGCAACCAGATTCCGGTCGGCGCCTATATGATCAATCGGGGCTGCATCCGGCGCACTTTTGACGAGGGCATGCGCAGTCACGAAGACTGGGAGTTCATCCTGTCCAACGTCAACTGGAGCAGTTTCAAGCACGTTGCATTCGATGTTGTCACCATAGACAAGACCGAAAACCAGAGCACTTCGATGCAGGCACGCAGGCGATCCCTGTTCTGGCTGGATTTCCTGTCCGTATATTCCCGTTTCCCGGCACCTGAGTTGAGCGTGCAGCGGCAGAGCATGCTGGCGAAGCTGGGGCTTCATATTGAGTCAGGGCAACTCCAGGGCGGCGATACCATCTAGCGGCGCGTTACCGCGCCGGTTTTTCTTCAGGGCCTGTCGTTAATGAGCAAAGCCACTCCGGATGTCACGGTTGTTGTTTTTTCCTACAACTGTGCGCCCTACATCGGCAAGACGATTGAGTCCGTCCTCGCGCAGGACGGCGTTTCTTTCGAGCTGATCGTCGTCGACGACAAGTCGACCGACAATACAGTCGAAGTTCTCGAGCAGTATCGTGGGCGGCCGTTCTTTCGCTATGAGGTCAATCCAAAGAATCTTGGAGTGGTGGACAACTACAACAAGAGCATCGATATGGGGAGTGGGCGCTATGTAGTTGCGCTAGGGTCCGACGATATTCTTTATCCTGGGCATCTCAAATCCTTGTTCGACGCGATGGAGGCCTGTCCGCGGGCGGCGCTGGCCTATACGCAGTGCAACTGGATTGACGAAAACGATGCACTGATCCGCCATGCCGTGCATCCCGGGCACACGCCCCAGTCTTACTGCGGCGGCCGTGACGAAATCGTTGATCTGTTGCGCTTCGACAATTACATCACGCCGTCGAGCGTGATGCTCCGGCGTAGTATTTTTGATCGTATCAGGCTGCTGTCGGGCGGGCTGTGCATGCCCGACCGGTTGGCCGGCGATTGGGAGCTGTGGATGCGCATCGCCCGTGTCGCACCCGATTTCATCTTCCTGCGTCAGGCAACTGTCGGTTATCGGATTCACCAGGGACAGATTTCGAAGAACTTCTACAGTTCAGAACGACCTCTGGCCGAGCATACGGAGTTTCTGGAGTTGTACTTGAGGGACGAACAGGTACGTCCGCGCATGCGTCATTCTGCAGAAGGCATCTGGCGCCTCTACCGCCAGCGCATGCAGCCCTATGCCCCTGAGGTGGTAGAGAAATACCGGGCCCGGGCGGAGGCGATCCATAAAGCCTTGTTCGCCGAGGAGGCGGCTGGCGGCGCGAATGTCGACACCACAGAAGACGAGAGCCTCGCTGCCCGTATCTATCAGATCTTCTATTCCGAAGAGTCTCACAAGGGGCTGGATGGCGGTTTTATTCCGCTCGACAATACCGGGCAGCGCCCCGACTGGTATGAGTTCTGGCCGATGCGCAGCTTCCTGCTGAACAATGCCTTGCAGGAAAGTGCATTCTACGGCTTCCTGTCGCCGAAATTTCGCGAGAAGACCGGGCTGGACGCGACGCAGGTCCATGCATTCATGGAGACAGTCGACGCGTCCGCCGACGTGGTCACGTTGTCTCCTTTCTTCGATGCCGGCGCCTTGTTCGATAACGTCTTCAAGCAGGGGGCGAATGAGCACCCGGACATTTGGCCGGTATTCGTCGAATGCGCCGCTATGGTGGCGCCGGGCGTCAACCTAGACACCTTGTTGATGGACTCAACGAATAGTGTCTTTTGTAACTACTTTCTGGCTAAGCCGCGCTTTTGGCGCCATTGGTTGGAGAGAGCGGAGCGTCTCTTCATCTTGGCGGAACAGAACAAAAGTGATCTGGCGCGTGCGCTGAATGCGCCGACACGGCATAACAACGCCGACAATACACCGGTCAAGGTGTTTGTGATCGAGCGTCTGGTTTCGCTGATATTGGCAACCGAACCCCAATGGCAGGTGCGCAATTTCAACCCCATGCCATTGCCGTTTGCCTATCCGCGCACGGACAAGGTCAAGCCGGGCTTGGCTTTGCTGGATGCATTGAAAATTGCAGCGAGGCAGACGGGGCGAAGCGAATTCGTGCAGGCGTATGGCGGTATGCGGGCGCAAGTGATTCAACAGCTCAATAGCGCCGGCTAAGTTCCGACGGCGAGCGCGGTGGCTACTGCGACCGCCCCGCCCACATGCCCCACAAGGCCTCTTCAAAAAAGTCTGCGAAGCGCGGTGCGTCGAACATGGGCGAGGTCAAGGCACGGTCTCGCAAGCCGCTGCGCAGGTCAGCAAGCGCGCGCAGGTCGGTAGCGAAAGCGGCGGCTTTGGCCTGATAGTCGGACTCGTTCTGCGCAATCCATTCCGGCAACCCCAGATTGCGCATGATGTTCTCACCGGCATGCGAGAGCATGCGTTCGCCTTGCAGGGTGAGGATGGGGACGCCCATCCACAGCGACTCTACGCTGGTGGTTCCGCCGGGATAGGGGAAGGGGTCGAGCACGATGTCTACGCTGTTGTAGGCGGCGAAATAGTCCTTGCGCGGCGATGGACCTTCGATGCGCAGGCGATGTGCGGGGATGCCGTGTTCGGCGAAGCGGGCAGCGATCTGTGCGGCTATCGCCGCGTCGCCGAGCTGCTTTGCCTTGAGGAACAGGCGCGCATCTGGAATGTGATCCAGGATACGGCTCCACAGGGCGATGACGGCGTCGTTCAGCTTGCCGATATTGTTAAAACAGCCGAAGGTGATGTGGCCGTTGGCAAGGGCAGGCAAAGGCCCAACGTCGACATCAATGTCCGGCGGGGTGAAGCACAGATAGGTTTCGGGCAGGCGCCAGACGGTTTCAGTGAAATGGTTTTCTTCGGCGGGCGGGCACACATTGGGGTCGCCGATCAGATAGTCCATCTGTTCGACACCCGTCGTGGCGAAATAGCCTAGCCAGGCGGTTTGTATTGGTGCCGGCTTGCGTGCAAACACCGGCAGGCGGTTGTTGCCGGTATGGCCGGCCAGGTCGAGCAGGATATGGATGCCGTCGGCGTGGATCAGTGCAGCGGCCGCATCGTCGTCGAGTGCGTGAATGTCCTTCCAGGCAGTGCAATAGGCGCGCAGCCGTTCGCTGGTGGCATCGTTGCGGCGCTCAGGGCGATTGGCGTAGACGATGATTTCGATGCGCCCCGGATCGAGATGGCACAGCAGGCTTTCGAGGAAGTAGGCAACCGGATGGCTGTAGAGGTCGCCCGAGACCAGGCCGACCTTGAGGCGTTGCGGCGATTCGGCGCAGTTCCAGTTTTTATAGCGTTGCTTGGCCTCTTGGGTGAGCATGGCGCCATAGCGTCGCGCCAGGGCAAGCGCCTCGGCGGCATTGCCGTTGCGCCCGTAGTTGAATATGAAAAGTAGGGTGCTGTAAGCGAGGGCGTGACGTGGATTGATCGCGAGCAGGCGGCGAGCCTGCTGTTCCGCTTCGTCCAGACAGCCGAGACTGGTTAGTGTCGAGGCAAGGCCGAGCAGAGAGGTTTCGTCCTTGGCATTGAGCGCAAGGGCGGCGCGGAATGCAGCCTCTGCATTGCGGGAGTCGTGCTTTTCGAGCAGCACCACGCCGAGGTTGCTATGGGCGACGGCATTTTTGGCATCGATGGCGATGGCCTGCCGGTAGCCATCCGCAGCCTCGGCGATACGCCCCTGTTGCCGATAAACATAAGCGAGATTGACATGGGCTTCGGCGAGCTTGGGGTCGAGCGTGAGCGCGCGCAGAAAAGCGACTTCCGCTTCCGGCAGGCGCCGCAGACCGATAAGGATGGTGCCCAGGCGCGAATGCGAAAGTGCTTCGTTGGGCAGCAGTTCGAGCAGGGTCTGGGTCGAAGCAAGTGCCGGCTCAAGCTTGTTGAGCGCGTACTGTGCCAGGCTTAGTGCTTTCCAGCCGGCGACGGCGTGCGGATAGCCTTGTGCGAGGCTCTGCCCCTTCTTCTCCAGTTCTGCATAGCGGTGCTTGCGGAAGAGTTGCTGCAGATGTTCGATTTCGTTCTGTGGCGGCTGCTTGCGGGCGAGCGGCTTGGCTGCAGTTCGCTTACGCGGCTGATCTTTGCGTTCCCATATGCCCCACAGCATCTCCTCGAAGCCGCGAGCAAAACGTGCTGCGTCGAGCAAGGGAGAGGACAGCATGCGTGCGCGCATCCCCTCGCGCAGGTCCGCGAGCGTCGGCACGGCGGCGGCAAAAGCGGCGGCCTTGTCGAGATAGTCGTCCGTGCTGGCGGCGATCCAGTCGCTGAGGCCGGCATTGTGCGCAATGCTTTCGCCAAGGTGGGAGAGAAAGCGGTCGCCGCGTAGCGTGAGCACCGGTACGCCCATCCACAGCGACTCCACGCTGGTGGTGCCGCCGGGATAGGGGAATGGGTCGAGTCCGATGTCGACCTTGCCGTAGGCCGCGAGGTAGTTTTCGCGTGTGTCCGGTCCTTCCAGAATCAGGCGGTCCGACGAGATGCTGTGCGCCGCATAACGCGCAATCGTTTCTGCGCGTACTTCGGCATCGCGCAGCTGCGGTGCCTTGAGGAAAAGTCTCGCTGTCGGCACACGCTTGAGCAGCGCTGCCCAGAGCGAGACGACGGCGTCGTTCATCTTGTTCAGATTATTGAAGCAGCCGAAGGTCACGTAGCCATTCTTCAGTGCCGGCAGCTTGGCAACGGCGACATCGATCTCCGGCGGCGTGAAGCACAGCCAGGTTTGCGGCAGGCGCCAGACGTTTTCCGTGAAATCAGCTTCCTCTTCCGGCGGGCATAGCCAGGGGTCGCCAATGAACCAGTCCATTTCAGCCACGCCGGTGGTGGCGAAATAGCCGAGCCAGGATGCTTGCGCCGGCGCCGGCTTCATGGCGAAGACGGGCAGGCGGTTGTCGGTGGTGTGGCCGGACAGGTCGAGCAGGACGTGGATGCCGTCGGCATGGATCTGCGCTGCCGCCTCTTTGTAACTAAGCAAATGGATGGGGCGCCAGTTCGAGACCAGGCTGCGCAGGCGGGTAGTTAGGCCGTCGCTCTTGCGGGCCGGCATGCTCGAATAGGCAATCACCTCGACGCGTGCCGGGTCCAGGTGTTGCAACAGCCCTTCAGTGAAGAAGCCGACCGGGTGGTTGTTGAAGTCGCCCGACACCAGGCCGACTTTCAGGCGCTGGGGCGCAGGATCGCAATTCCATTGCGTGTAGCCCGCCTCTATTTTGTTGCGCACATGTTTGTCGTAACGCAAGGCGAGTTCGCGCGCTTCGGCTGACTTGCCGGTGTGCGTGTAGTTGAAGCAGAACAGCAGCAGATCGTAGGCGAAGATATTGTCCGGGTCGAGGGCAATGGAGCGGCGGCAGACCTCGGTTGCCTCCTCAAGCTTGCCGAGCTTGGCCAGGGTGCTGGCCAGTCCGCCAAGCGTGATGGCACTATTTGGCGCGATTGCAAGTGCAGCGCGCAGACTGGTTTCGGCGCCACGCAGATCGCCGAGCTCAAGCTGCACGACGCCGAGATTGGCGAGCGCAACACTGTGGTTCGGCTCCAGCTCAAGCGCACGTCGATAGCAGGCCCCGGCCTCAGCGTGCCGCCCCTGGTCACGCCGTACGTTGCCGAGATTGACATAGGTATCCGCCCCCTCGGGGTTGAGCGCGATCGAATGCAAAAGGCTGGCCTCTGCCTCGGGGAAGCGGCGCAACGTCATGTAGATGAGGCCGAGATTGCCATGCATCAAGGCGTCGTCCGGTTGCAGTTCGACCAGCTTCAGCGAAGGTGCGACCGCCAGCTCGGCGCGCCCCGAGTGGTAATAAGCCAGACTCAGCGACTTCCATCCGGCGGTGGCTTCGGGGTATTTCCGGGAAACCTCAAGCGCCAGCGTTTCCAGGCGCTTGAGGTCGCGGCGCTGGAAGGCTTCGTTGAGCGTCTTGAGTTCGGCGGCCGTGGGCTGCGGGGCCGGCTTGCGCGGTGGCGGCTCGATGCGGTCGATGATCGGGCCGTGCAACTGCACGCCATGCTGGCGGCTGAGCGCCAGCGTCTGTTTTGCTGCGGCGATCTCGCCGACGGCAAGCAGGGCTTCCAGATAGTCGAGCCAGAAATTTTCGCGCGAGGGATCGGCCAGTAGCGCGGTAGTGAAGAGCTGAGCCGCAGCTTCCATCTGTCCGCAGTGCGCGGCGATCCGTGCAAGTGCGTGATTGGCATCCGGCTGATTGGCGTCGAGCTGGAGCACGGCGCGATAGAGCTGTTCCGCCTCGTTGAGATTGCCGGCCTGCAACAAGGCTCCGGCGCTGGTCAGCGCATCCCCGATGGCGGCGGCAATTTCCTGGGGAGTGGCGGAGGAGCTCATGCGGATGGTGGTCGTGACTATGCAAGCCGCATCATACCGCTCTGTGCTGCACC
>DATMSM010000073.1:0-8758 GCA_035565355.1 Rhodocyclaceae bacterium | reverse complement strand
CAGTGGGCGACTCCCACACCCCGGCCAGGGCAGTCCCCGGCGGCGCATCGAACTCGGGCGGCGGCGTACGCATCTCCGGTGCGCGGTAATCGCGCAGGCGATAGGCGTCCGGCCGCGGCAGTTGCAGGAAGCGCAGCACCATGATGACGAAATAGATCGTCGCCGCGACGATGCACAGCACCACGGCGCCGCGCCAGTCGAGCCAAGCAAAGTCGCCAAAGAGTTCCTGGATACCGTCCAAAAGGGATTCCGCAATAGGGGCAAACTGGCCCATGGTAGCGCCGGGGGGCGCCCCGCTAAGGACGGAGCAAGGCCGGTTTTAACCCATGTTTGCGGCGGCTGCCCTCGGGCGCCGGGTTGCTGCGTAATGCAGCGGCCCGCCGCGGAAGGGCGCGAAGCCGGTGCCGAAGATGATGCCCGCATCGGCGGCATCGGCATCCATCACGGTGCCCGCATCGACGATGGCCTGGGCCGCGGCCAGCATGGGCTGGATCAGACGCTCCGTCAGCCCGGCCGGCACCGCACCGGCCGACGCCTTGACCGGCTTGCCGTTTTCATAGCGGTAATAGCCGCGCCCGCTCTTCCGACCCAGATTGCCGGCAGCCAGCAGCTCGCCCAGCCGGCGCGGTGGCGCTGCACCCGGCTGACTGCCCGCGGGGCCGCTCACCAGCTGTTTGCCGACCATGGCAGCAATATCGAGACCGACCGTATCGGCCAGTTCGATCGGCCCCATGGGCATGCCGAAATCGGTGGCGGCGCGGTCCACCACCTCGGGCGCGATGCCTTCGTCCACGCAGCGCATCGCCTCTTCGAGGTAGGGCGCCAGCACCGCATTGACGAGGAAGCCCGGTGCATCTGCCACCGGCAGCGGCAGCTTGTCGAGCTTGCGCACGAACACGGCGGCCATGTCGGCGGTAGCCGGCTCGGTAATATTGCTGCGCACCACCTCGACCAGCGGCATCTGCGCAACCGGGTTGAAAAAATGGATGCCGACCAGGCGCTCCGGATCGCGCAGGGCGAGCGAGATATCGCCCAGGCGCAGGCTGGAGGTATTGCTGGCGAGGATGGCATCGTCACGCATACGGCTTTCGAGATCGGCCAGCAGCGTCTGCTTGGCTTCCAGATTCTCGAAGATGGCCTCGATGACGACATCGGCCTGCGCCACGCCCTCCCCTTGCGGGTCCGGAATCAAACGGTCCATGGCGTCGCGCACCAGGCGCGCTTCCCTGAGGTTGCGCTCGAACAGTTTGCGTGCCCGCAGCATGGCCGGCGCGAGGCGGGCGATATCGCGGTCCTGCAAGGTCACGCGCAGACCGCGCAGCGCACACCAGGCGGCAATGTCGCCGCCCATGACGCCGGCACCGACGACATGCACATGCTGAGCATCGAAACTCAGCCCTTCGATCTTGCCGAAGGACTTGAGCCGCTCCTGCAGGAAGAAGACGCGCACGAGATTGGCCGTGGTCGGCGAGCTGATCAGCGCATCCAGCGAGGTCGGCTCGCCCACAGGTACCGCCAACGCATTGCCGCCGTGGTTCTGCCACATCTCGATCAGGGCATAGGGCGCCGGGTATTGCTCGGTCTGGACCTTCTGCGCCACCGTTGCTTTGGCTTTCTTCGCGACGATACCGCGCAGAGGGCCATTCAAGAGACGCTGCAATAGCGGCGGCTGGTGCGGCAGCCTGCCGGAAACGACCAGCATCTTCGCCGCTTGCGTCATCACGCGCGGCGGCACGCACTCGTCGGCCAGACCCATTTTTTTCGCGCGGCGGGCATCGACGCTACGCCCGGTCAACATCATGTCCAGGGCCGCCGCCGGGCCTATCAGTTGGGGCAGGCGCAGCATGCCGCCCCAGCCCGGTACGATGCCAAGCTTGACTTCGGGCAGCGCCAGGCGCGTTCCCGCTTCGTCGACAACAATGCGATAGCGGCAGGCCAGGGCCAGCTCCAGCCCGCCGCCCATGCAGTGGCCACGGATCAGCGCCAAGGTCGGATATTTGACTGCGGCAAGACGGTTATACAGATCCCAGCCGCGTTGCATCAGGCGTCGACCGGTGGCCGCGTCCATGCCCTTGAACTCCTCGATATCGGCGCCAGCGATGAAGCCGGCACGCTTGCCCGAGCGGAACACCACGCCACGCGGTCTGACTTCGTCGAGCACATCCAGCACCAGCGCCAGCTCATCCATGACGAAGCTCGCCAGCGTATTCGCGCTCGCCTCAGGCCGGTCCAGCGTGACCCAGGTGACGCCGTCGGCGTCGTGCTCCAGCGTCCAGTAGGTAAAGCTCATGACAGTGCCTCCACCAGCATTGCTCCGCCCTGGCCGCCTCCGATACAGATGGCCGCCATGCCGAGGCGCTGCTGCTTGCGTCGCAACACATGCAAGAGATGCAGCACGATGCGCGCGCCGGAAGCGCCGACCGGATGGCCCAGCGCAATCGCGCCGCCGTCGATATTCAGCTTGCTCGTGTCGAGCTGCCCCATGGGCGCATCCAGACCCAGCTGCTCGCGGCAATAGTCGGCTTCGTTCCAGGCGGCGAGACAGGCCAGCACTTGGGCGGAAAAGGCTTCGTTGATTTCCCAGGCATCGAGATCGTTGAGGGCCAGGCCGTGACGCTGCAGAATCGGCGTGGCCGCATGCACCGGGCCCAGGCCCATCTGCGCGGGATCGAGCCCGGCCCATTGCGTATCGAGGATGCGGCCCAGGGGCTGCATGCCGAAATGCTTGACGGCTTCCTGCGAGGCCAGCAACAGCCAGCTGGCGCCGTCGGTCACCTGCGAACTGTTGCCGGCGGTGACGCTGCCGTAGTTGCGATCAAAAAACGGACGCAACTTCGCCAGGGTGTCGGGCGTGGAATCGCCGCGCACGCCATCGTCGCTGGCGACCACACTGCCGTCCGGCGCCACCATGGGCACGATCTCGTCATTGAAATGGCCGGCCTGCTGGGCGGCGATCACGCGCAGATGGCTGTTGGCAGCGAACTCGTCCTGCTGGCGCCGCGTGATGTCGAACTTCCACGCCAGATTCTCGGCGGTCTGCCCCATCATCAGATTGACCACGGGGTCGGTCAGGCCGCGCATGAGGCCGATGATCGGGCCCAGGCGCCTGAGGGGCAGCCGTGTCAATTGCCGGAGCTTTTCGCCGCTGCTGCGGGCCGCAGCGAAGGCGGAGAACCAGCGCGTCATCTCATCCGAAAACAGGAGCGGCGCGCGCGACAGCGCATCGGTGCCGCCTGCCAGCACGAGGTGAGAACGGCCGAGCTGGATATTGGCAACCGCCGAATCCAGCGCCTGCATGCCGGATGCGCAATTGCGCATCACTGTCCAGCCCGGCACCTTGTGGCCGCAGCCAAGGCGTAGTGCCGCGACACGCCCGATATTGGTTTCGTCCACGCTGGGAATCGCACAGCCAAGGATGACCTCATCCAGCTCCTCCGCCGCAAAAGGCTGGCGCACCAGCAGGCTGCGCCCCGCCGCTACCGCCAGATCGGAAGCCGAAAACGGCCCGGGCGTATTGCGGCTTTTGATGAAGGGCGTGCGTGCGCCGTCGACGATATAGACGGGCTCGAACTTCATGATGTGGCCTCCAGCTCATCGACGACACTGCGTGCTTTTGCCGGCGCCGCGGCCGGCGCGCTAGAAAAGTCCTGCGCAAAGTGATCGACACGTATCACCCGGTCGCGCAGCGCATCGCGGCGCGCCAGCACCTCGTCCTCGCCGTTGCCGATGATGCCGGCAGCCTTGGCTGCAGCCAGCAGCTCGGCCTGGTTGCGGCCCTGGATACGGCCGGCCTTCTGCGCATGACGCAAGCGCTGCTCGATGGGCTCCGCCGCGAGGGTAGCATCCAGCGCCAGCTCGATGGCGCCGACGATCTCCGCCTCGCCCTTGGGGATGTACATGCCCTGGGTCAAACGTTCGCGCGTCGGCGACGGCGCGATCAGCTTCTGTGCGGCCTGCGCGCCCAGCGTATCGGCCGGCACCACATAGGGACGGCCGAGCGGAAAGATGACGCGGCGCAGGAGCCAGGCAATGCCGCGATTCGGGAAGTTGGCGAGCACGCCTTCGAAGGCATTCTGCGCCTTGTACATCGCATCCCAGATGGCCCAGTGCATCAGCGGCGCATCAGCCTGCTGGCGGCCTTCGTCCTCGTAACGCTTGAGCGTGGCGGAGACGAGGTACATCAGCGAGAGTATGTCGCCGAGTCGCGCCGACAGCTTCTCGCGGCGCTTGAGGCCGCCGCCGAGGACGATCATGGACACATCGGTAAGGAAGGCGAAGGAGGCCGAGAAACGCGTCAGCTGCTGGTAGTAGCGGCGGGTTTCCGGAGCGATGTTGTCCGGCACGGCGACGAAGTGCGAACCGGAGAGCGCCATGCCCAGCGAGCGGAACATGTTCTTTGCGGCAAAGGCGATATGCGCCCACAGGGCCTGGTCGAACTCAATCAGTCCTTGTTCACGGCTGGGGTTGCGCGCCGCCGCCATCTCCGCCAGCACATAGGGGTGACAGCGGATCGCGCCCTGGCCGAAGATAATGAGGCTGCGCGTCAGGATGTTCGCGCCCTCGACCGTGATGACGATGGGAATCTGCTGATAGGCACGCCCCATGAAGTTGTCCGGGCCCAGACAGATGCCCTTGCCGCCCAGCACATCCATGGCGTCATTGACGACACTGCGCCCCATCTCGGTCAGGTGATATTTGACGATGGCCGAGGCAACCGAAGGCTTGGCGCCGAGATCGATGGCACCGGCCGTCATGGTGCGTGCCGCGTCCATCATGTAGGTATAGCCGCCCATGCGCACCAAGGCTTCTTCGATGCCCTCGAACTTGCCGATGGCGGTCTTGAACTGGGTACGCACGCGCGCATAGGCGCCGGTCGAGCGTACCGCCAGCTTGGCCGTGCCGGTGCTGGACGCCGGCAGCGAGATCGAGCGGCCGGCAGCCAGGCATTCCATCAGCATGCGCCAACCCTTGCCGGCCATGGCCGGGCCGCCGATGATCCAGTCCAGCGGCATGAACACGTCCGTACCCCAGTTGGGACCGTTCTGGAACACCGCGTTCAGCGGCCAGTGACGGCGACCGATATTCACGCCCGGCGTATCGCTCGGCACCAGCGCACAGGTGATGCCGATGTCTTCGGTATCGCCGAGCAGGTGGTCGGGGTCGTAGAGTCGAAAAGCCAGGCCGAGCAAAGTGCAGATCGGACCGAGCGTGATATAGCGCTTGTCCCAGCTCACGCGCATGCCCAGCACTTCCTGGCCCTGCCACATGCCGGTGCAGACGACGGCCGCATCCGGAATCGAGGCTGCGTCGGAACCCGCGTGCGGATTGGTCAGGGCGAAGGCCGGAATCTCGTCACCGCGCGCAAGACGCGGCAGGTAGTAATCGCGCTGCGCCTCGGTACCGTAGTGGAGCAGCAGTTCGGCGGGGCCGAGCGAGTTGGGCACCATTACCGACACCGCCGCTGTCGAAGAGCGCGAGGCCAGCTTGGCGACCACCTGGGAATGCGCGTAGGCGGAGAACTCCAGACCGCCGTAGCGCTTGGGAATGATCATGCCAAGAAAACCCTTGGCCTTGATATAGGCCCAGGCCTGCGGCGAGAGATCGTGGTGGACGTGGGCGGTCTCCCAGTCCGGGCTGAGCCGGCACAACTCTTCGACCTCGTTGTCGATGAAGTTCTGCTCCTCGGGCGTCAGGCGCGGCCGTGGATACGCGAGCAGCTTGTACCAGTCGGGCCGGCCGGCGAAGAGCTCGCCCTCCCACCAGACGGTCCCGGCCTCCAGCGCATCGCGCTCGGTCTCCGACATGGCCGGCAACAGACGCCGGTAGATCTTGAAGACCGGCGCCGTAATCCAACGCTGACGTAGCCCACGCATGCTTAAGAGAAGCACGAGTACGCCCAGCAACGCAGCGGCGAACGCGAGCAACAAAAACAGCCCATCCATTGTGCCTCCTCCGGGTCGCCCCTCTTGGCGGGAGCGTGGAATCGTAAACGGCCCCGCCTGCGCCGCCGTGCCAATGTTCTTGTACGCACCTATGGTACAAGGATATTGGCATGTCAAACCGACCGCCCCGCTTTGAACTCGCTGCAGGGCTTTGCCCTGACTGGCTTGAAGCGCCGGCCTCAGGCCGCACCTTATAATCAGCCATGCGCAAATTTAGCTCCCTGCCCCTGCCCGCCACACCTGCCGGACAGCGCCACGACTGGGCCACGATCAAGTCGCTGCTGCCCTATCTGTGGCAGTGGAAATGGCGCGTCCTGTTCGCGCTGTCCTGCCTGATCACCGCCAAGCTTGCCAATGTGACGGTGCCCATCGTGTTCAAGCACATTGTCGACGACCTGGGCCTGAGCGATACGCACACTCTCGTTCTGGTGCCGCTGGGGCTGCTCGCTGCCTATGGTGCGCTGCGCTTCGCCGCCTCCCTATTCGGCGAATTGCGCGAGATCATCTTTGCCCGCGTCAGCCAGCGCGCGGTACGCAATATCGCCCTGCAGGTGTTTTCCCACCTGCACTCCCTGTCGCTGCGCTTCCATCTCGAACGCCAGACCGGCGGCCTGACGCGCGATATCGAGCGCGGCACCAAAGCCATCGGCTCGCTGCTCAGCTTCACGCTGTACTCCATCCTGCCCACGCTGGTCGAGATCCTGCTGGTGCTGGGCATCCTTCTCGTCAGGTACGAGCCCTCGTTCGCGCTGATCACGGTCGCAACGCTGGTCATCTACATCAGTTTCACGGTCATCGTCACCAACTGGCGCACCCACCTGCGCCGTGCGGCCAACGAGATCGACTCGGCCGCCAGCAGCCGGGCCATCGACAGCCTGCTTAACTACGAGACGGTCAAGTACTTCAACAACGAACGCTGGGAAGCCGAGCGCTACGATACGCAGATGCAGCGGCTGGAGAACGCCCAGGTCAAAAACCAGTTGTCGCTGGCCTACCTCAACATCGGTCAGGCCTTCATCATTTCCATCGGTGTGGCGCTGATGATGTGGCGCGCCGCCGAGGGTGTGGCCAACGGCAGCATGACGGTCGGCGACATCGTTCTGGTCAATGCATTCCTGATCCAGCTCTACATCCCGCTCAACTTCCTGGGCGTGCTCTATCGCGAGATCCGTCAGGCCTTGACCGACATTGAGCGCCTGTTCGCGCTCAAGACCACCCATCTAGAAATCCAGGACGCACCGGACGCCCGGCCTCTGCAGGCCGATGCCTGCAGCGTCCGTTTCGAGAATGTGCATTTCAGCTACGACGGGCAGCGCGAAATCCTGCACGGTGTGGATTTCGAGATTCCCGCCGGCAGCTCGCTGGCCGTGGTCGGGCATAGCGGCTCCGGCAAATCAACGCTGGCACGCCTGCTCTACCGCTTCTACGAGGTTGGCAGTGGCGCCGTGCGCATTAATGGCGAAGACATCCGCGCGCTGACCCAGGACAGCCTGCGTAGTGCCATCGGCATCGTGCCGCAGGATACGGTGCTCTTCAACGACAGCATCTTCTACAACATCCAGTACGGCCGGCCGGGCGCCAGCGAGGACGAAGTCTATGCCGCCGCGCGTGCCGCCCAGCTCGATGCCTTTATCCGGCGCCTGCCGGACGGCTATCAGACCCAAGTCGGCGAGCGCGGCCTGAAATTGTCCGGCGGCGAAAAGCAGCGTGTCGCCATCGCGCGCGCCCTGCTCAAGAATCCGCCCATCCTGATCTTCGACGAAGCCACCTCGGCGCTGGACTCGCGTACCGAACAGGCGATCCAGGAGCAACTTGACCTCGCTGCACGTGGACGCACCAGCCTCATCATCGCTCATCGCCTGTCTACCGTCATGCAGGCCGACCGCATCCTGGTGCTCGACCAGGGGCGCGTCATCGAACAGGGCAGCCATCGCGACCTGATTGAAACAGGTGGTAGCTACGCGCAGATGTGGGCACTGCAGATGCAGGACGACGAGGCCCACGACACTACTGCTTGAATGAAAAACGCCCCTTGCGGGGCGTTGAAGCAAAGCCTACGACAGGCAATCAGTTCTTGCGGCGACGCACGATCACCATGCCAGCCAGCGCTCCACCGAGCAGCAATGCACTGAACGGTTCCGGCACTTGACCAATATCCAGAATGTTGGTGAACACGAAGTCTTCGTCGTTGTAGTTGAGGTCGCCGCCAAACGGCAGATCTTCGAACGAGACGAAGGTCCCGGCCGGAATAAAGGCATCGCCGCCAAAGTCGGTCGAGTACACGTGATTGACGCCATCGTAGTTGAGACCGGTATCGGAGTACCAGTAATCGCCGGTGGTCAGCACATTCAAGCGAAACACCAGGCTGTCGCCGGCATTGACGGTGCCGAAGTTAAGCGCGTCACCGTAGGCGGAGGTGTGGTTGTTGAGACCGACGATGCCGGTATCCACACCATTGACGAGCAGGCTCAGGGTGCTGGTGTAACCGGCCGTGGAGCCCCAGAAGTAGGCGACAACGTCGCCTGTGCTGGCGGCGGTGAAGGCATAGTTCACCGGATTCAGAACACCGGGATTCGGATAGGGAATGGGGCCAGCCTGAGCTGACCATGCGGAGATTGCGAGCGCCCCCGCCAGCAGAGAGTTGATCAGCTTGCTTTTCATGATTCGCCTTTCTATTTGGATAAGGCGTACTAAGCAGGTCGCATGCCAATGCAGCAATTCTCTGAAAACAAATGATTTTTCTTTGGATGCTTGTGGGGATTTCAGCTGTCCCGACATTGAAAGCCGGTCTGAATGCATTGTGCGCGCGGGTGTGC
>DATMSM010000072.1:0-23249 GCA_035565355.1 Rhodocyclaceae bacterium | reverse complement strand
GACGAAGCCTGCGAGATCGCCAACAAGATCGCGCCGGAAGGCAGCCTGGCCGGCCGCGCGTGTGGCGGCAAGCGCTCCGCCTCAGCCCGCCACTAACGACACTCAGGTCGCGCAGCTGATGGATGAGATGCACCTGATCCGCGGTCTGCTGGAGCGCCAGCTGGCGGGTTTCGCCTGGGGCAGCATGAACCGCGAGTCGCCGGTGCGCGCGCAACTGCTGGGCGAGCTGCTCGATGCCGGTTTCTCCGGCCACTTCGGTCGCCAGCTGGTCGATGCCCTGCCGGCCGACATGCAAATGGCCGATGCACGCAAGTGGGCGCGCAACGCGGTCGGCCGCAATCTGCGCACCTTGGGGCCGGAAGGCGATTTGATCGATCGCGGTGGTGTTTTTGCTCTGGTCGGCCCGACCGGTGTCGGCAAGACCACCACTACCGCCAAGCTCGCGGCACGTTGTGTCGTTCGCTATGGCTCCGACAAACTGGCACTGCTGACCACCGACAGCTACCGGATCGGCGCGCATGAACAACTGCGCATCTACGGCCGTATTCTCGGTGTGCCCGTGCATGTCGTGCGCGACGGCGAGGATCTACGGCATACCCTGTCCGACCTGCGCGACAAGCACATGGTGCTGATCGATACCGTCGGCATGAGCCAGCGCGACCGCATGGTCGCCGAGCAGGCCGCCATGCTCTCGCGCAGCGGCCAGGTGCAGCGCCTGCTGCTGTTGAATGCCACCAGCCGGGGCGACACGCTGGATGATGTGGTGCGCGCCTATGCCGGCGAGGATCTGGCCGGCTGCATCCTGACCAAAACCGACGAGGCCGCAACCATCGCGCCGGCCATCGACACCGTGGTGCGTCACGGCCTGCTGATGAGCTATGTGGCGAGTGGCCAGCGCGTGCCGGAGGATCTGCACCTGCCCAACCGCAACTACCTGCTGCACCGCTGTTTCAAGACGCCCGCCGACGAGTCGCCGCATCACCTGCGTCACGATGAAGTTGGCCTGGCGGTGGCGAACAGCCGCGAAGCGCAAGCCATGGCCCGCGTGCAACGCTGAGGCGGACGCCAGGCATGAATACAATACGAGTGGATGCACACGATCAGGCGGCCGGCCTGCGCCGCCTCTTCAATGTGCGCGGCGCACAGGTGGTGGCTTTGACCTCCGCTGCCGTCGTGCAGAACCGGCCGCAATTGCTGGCCGGTGCCGTGATGGCACTGGCGGCACGTGGCCGGCGCGTGTTGCTGCTTGACGAAAATCCCGCACCGCGCAACGCCACCAGCCTGCTGCATGAGCGGCCGGGCGCGGATCTGCTGCAGGTGGTGCGCGGCGAAATTTCACTGGCGCAGGCAATCTGCCGCGTCAACCGCAATCTTGGCGTGCTCGGTGTGGATCGGCTCGCCAATGCCGAGCTGCCCCTGACGCGCCGTATCGCCGATCTCTATCAGCAGATCGTCGACGGCCACGACATTGTTCTGATCGACTGTTGTGCCTCGCGCGCCGGGCAGGTTAGTACGCTCGCCCTGCAAGCCGGCCATCTGGTCGTTGCCGTCACTGCTGCCAGCAACGGCATCATGCAGGCCTATGCGCAGATCAAGCGGCTGGCCCAGTTTCATCAGCGCGAGCACTTCCAAATACTTGTCAGTGGCCGGGTCGGTCGCGACGAAGCACGCGTCATTTTCAACAACCTGCGCCAGGTGGCCCTGGAACACTTGGGCGTTAGGCTCGGCTATTTGGGGCTGGTTGATCCGGCCCGCGCCGACATGCTGTCTGATCTGCTCGACAGTGGTCTGGGCATGCAGGCTGCCGAATCCGGTGAACTCGCCGCTCTGAGCAGCGCTCTGGACATGGCGAGCGGCCTGGGGCCGCAGAATTCGGTGGTATAGTCGGCGCAGGAAAACGGCTGTCCGATCTTTATCGATGTATACCGCACACGGCGTGCTCGACAAGCAGCAGCTTGTCGTTCAGTACGCACCGCTCGTCAAACGCATTGCCTTTCACCTGATGGCCCGACTGCCGGCCAGTGTTCAGGCCGAGGATCTGATCCAGAACGGCATGCTCGGTCTGCTGGATGCATGCGGCCGTTTCGTGGACGGGCAGGGCGCGCAGTTCGAGACCTATGCCGTGCAGCGCATCCGCGGCGCCATGCTGGACGGCCTGCGCGAGAACGACTGGGTGCCGCGCAGCGTGCGGCGCGATATGCGCCGTGTCGAGGCGGCGATCACGCAGTTGGAACACCAGCACGGTCGTCAGCCCAACGAAACCGAGCTTGCGGCGGCGCTGGACATGCCGCTGGCCGACTACCAGCGCCTGCTCGGCGATGCGCGCGGCCATCAGTTGCTGAGCCTGGAAGACCTGAGCGGCCATGACGGAGACGAAGAGTTCCTTGACCGCCATGAAACGGGCGCGAACCAGGATCCGCTGGCACTGTTGCTTGAAGACGACATGCGAGGTGCCCTGGTGAAGGGCATAGAGGGCCTACCCGAGCGTGAAAAACTGGTAATGTCGCTGTACTACGAAGAGGAGCTCAATTTGCGCGAAATCGGCGAAGTACTCGGCGTGACGGAATCCCGGGTATGTCAGTTGCATAGCCAGGCGATTGCACGCCTGCGTGCCCAGGTGCTGGGCGAGGATGGCAAGCTGAAGACGGCCAAGCGCCGTGGCCGGCCGCCCCGCAAGCAGGCGGATACGGAGTAAGGCATGGACAAAATCAGCCTGCTCGGCCTGCTTATTTCGATTGCTGCCATTGTCGGCGGTCAAGTGCTCGAAGGTGGGCATGTCGACTCCCTGGTTCAGCCTACCGCCTTTCTTATCGTCATCGGCGGCACGCTTGGCGCCATCATGCTGCAGAGCCCGTTCCCGGTGTTCAAGCGTGGCCTGGCCTTGACCCGCTGGGTCTTCTTCCCGCCCAAGGGCGGCGATCAGCAGGTGGTCGAGCAAGTGACGCGCTGGAGCAGCCTGGCGCGCAAGGAAGGCCTGCTGGCGCTGGAGAATGAGATCGCCACGCTACGCGACCCTTTCGTCCGCAAGGGCTTGCAGCTGCTGGTAGATGGGGCTGAGCCGATGCGCCTGCGCGAAGTGCTGGAGGTTGAGCTGGGCACTTATGAGCATCAACTCAAGGCATCCGCAAAGATATGGGACGCTGCCGGCGGTTATGCCCCGACCATCGGTATTCTTGGCGCGGTCATGGGCCTTATCCATGTGATGGAAAACCTGTCCGACCCGAGCAAGCTAGGTGCCGGCATCGCCGTCGCCTTTGTCGCCACGATCTACGGCGTCGGTTCCGCCAATCTGATCTTCCTGCCCATGGCCAAGAAGATCATGTCCTGTATCGGCGATACGGTGGCTGTGCGCGAAATGTATATCGACGGCCTGGTCGGCATCGCCAACGGTGACAATCCGAGGATTATCGAAAGCCGTCTTCAGGGCTATTTTGCAAAATGAAGCAGATAAGCTCAAGGATTGCGGTGAAGGCTAAGCTGCGCAGCAGCTTAAGCACGCAGTGCGGCCGTAGCCACAATCCGAGGATCATCGAAAGCCGTCTTCAGGGTTACTTCGCAAAATGAAGCAGGCTCCGGGCGGATCGAGAGTCGTTTGCCACGCCATTCCGGCGACTCAGCGGACCTGACGGCCTTGGCGCGCAGAAAGCACGAAGAGGAGCACGAGAACCACGAGCGCTGGCTCGTCTCCTATGCCGACTTCATTACGCTGTTGTTCGCCTTCTTTGTCGTGATGTATGCGATCTCATCGGTCAATGAGGGCAAGTACCGCATTCTTTCCGATGCCATCAATTCCGCCTTCCGCAATGTGCCGGGCACCACGGCCGGGGCTATGCAGGTGATGAACACGACGCAGCAGAGTTCGCAACTGGTCACGCCGCCGCAGATCAAGCCGAGCTCGCCCAAGGTCGAAGAGCAGAAGCGCAAGAACCGTGAACGCATGCGCAATATGGCCCAGCAGCTGATGGAAGTGCTCAACCCGCTGGTCAAGAGCGGGCAGGTGCGGGTGACTGAAAATGCGCTGGGCATTACGCTCGACATCGATGCCAGCGTGCTGTTCGAATCCGGCCAGGCGACGCTGGACGTGAAGGCCATCGTGGTGCTGGCGAATGTGGGCAAGATACTGGCCGGCAGTGATTTCCCGATCACGGTCGAAGGGCATACCGACAATGCGCCGATCAACAGCGTGCTCTTTCCGTCGAACTGGGAGTTGTCCGTCGTGCGCGCATCCAGCGTGGTGCGGCTTTTCATCGAAAATGGTGTCGACGCGCGCCTGCTCACGGCCACCGGTTTTGCGGATCAGCGGCCGGTGGCCAGTAATGACACACCCGAAGGCCGTCAGCGTAATCGCCGTGTGGCCATCACCATCCAATCGCAAATTCCGGATGAAGGCGTAGCGCTCCCGCTTTGAGGAGCGGCCCGCACCTGGGTGCGGTCCAGCGAATGTAAGCCCGCCGGGCCTGCCGCTAGCCCTGGCTTGCGGGCTGAGCCCGGGAATTAAGAACGTGAGGAGGTGGCGGCGCTTTACGCGCTGCCGAGCGTGCGCGAGCTGGCACCGGCGCTCTTGTGGCCGTCCGGGCCGTAGGTGTCGTCGCTGAGGCTGCCGGAGGCATTCACGAGGATGGACAGCGCCTGCTGGTTGTACTGCAGGCGGGTATTGATAAGCTGGCCATTGGTGCTGTTGAGGCGATTGGCGGCTTGCGCCAGTTCCAGCAGCGCCTGCCAGGGTGCCTTGAGTTCCGCGGCGGCTCCGGCGATCCAGGCCTCCATGGCCTCCTTGCGGATCTCCACGCCCAGTGCCTGCAGTGCGGCTTCACGTTGCTGGCCGGCGCTGCCAAGTTCGGCGATGAGGACGGTCTTCTGCTCGATCAGCGGCAGTACGGCATCGGCATTACCGCTGATGAGGAGCTTCTGCTCTTCTTCAAGCACGGCGATAAAGCGTTGCAGCGCCGCAGTTTCGGCGGCAATGGCGGACAGCAGGGGGGCGGACATGGGCCTAACGTTCGCTTGCCAGCATGTCACGCACGCTTTGCAGCAGGCCGTCGGCAATCTTTTCGGGATTGATCTGGAAACGGCCTTCGGCAATGGCGCGCTTGATTTCGGCAACGCGATCGACGTCTACAACCGGGGTGTTGGCCAGGATGCTGTCTACGGTTTGAGTACCGCTCAGCGTGGCGGCGGTGGCCTGTGCGGCACCGCCGGCTGGCGCCGTGGGAGCGGCCCCGGCCTGACCGGCACGTGCGCGAGCCTGCCCGGTGGGGGCGCTCGGTGTGCTGGCGGGCTTGTTGGAGTCGATCTTCACGTTATTTCCTGGTTTGGCAGGGGTTTGCCACTGTCACAACGGCAGGCTACAGCAAAACTTGAGCCTTTAATTCTCCGGCTTTTGCAATATTTGCGAAAACAGGCGGAGGCCGGCAAAAAAACCGGCCAACATGGTTGAGCAAATACCTTGCCTGCCAGTATCTTACCCCGAGCGGGCGCCATTAAAAAGTGATTTCAACAACGCCGCCCGCGCGCGCCAGGCCGCTGACCACCTGCCCCGTGTTGAGCCGGACCTGCACGACCTTGCCGTCGGCGGCGGCAGTCAGCGCCTTGCCTTCACTGGAGACCTCAAAGGAAGGGCCGCGTGAGACGACCTTGACGCTCTGGCCTGCCTGGATCACCGGCGCCTGGCGCAGCAACTCCGCCATCAGAGGCTTGCCGGTCGGGATGGGGCGGGCGGCGATCTGGCCCACGGCCTGCGAAGGGTCAAGCAGCACGCCATTCGGCAGGTCGCCGAGATCGCCGCTCTGGCGGGCCAGGTCGCTGGCGCTGATCAGTTGGCCCTGGTTCAGCGGCCGGCTGCTGACCAGGTACTCGGTGACCACGCGAATCTGCACCGGGACATAAATGGCCCAGCCGGCTTCGCTGCGGCAGCGCACCAGCACGGTGGTGCGACCGATGCTGCGGGCCCCGGGCGCCATACTGACATCCAGGGCGGAGCAGGGGCCGCGGCTGGGGTTGCTTTCCACCGGATTGATATTGAAGCTGGCCTGGCCGGGCAAGCCGGTGGTCTGCTTGCGCAGATAGCTTTCAATGGCGGCGTGAATCTGGGCATTGTCGTCGCGAGCATGGGCCGGGAGGGCAGCCAGCAGGATCAGGGCGGCGAACAGGAAACGGTGGGCTTTCTTCAACATGCCCCGATTCAAACATGCGCAGGCCGGCGAGGCAAGGGCGGCAAGATTTGCCGTGAGCGCATCTGGCCGCGCAGGGAGGCGGCAAGAAAGGCTGACGATCAGGGCGGGGCGCCGCTTTGCGCTACCCCGAACGCCGGATAAGCGCTGGTTTTATTGCTTTCTCCAGAACGACGCCTTCCCTGGCACGGACCGTGCATTACGTCCAGCGTCTAGAACCTTTTGCGCATTCCTGGCCCATGATTGATCGCCTTGACAATGAGATCAGCACCCTTCGCACTGCGATGAACCTGCGCGCCTATCGTCAGGAAGTGCTGGCCTCGAACATCGCGAATGCGGATACGCCGCACTACAAGGCCCGCGATGTCGATTTCGCTTCTGCGCTGTCCAATGCGATGGCGGGCAAGAGTGATGGCGGCGTGCATATGAAGCTGACCTCGGCGCGTCATCTGCAGGGTGAGGCCGCTGCACTGTTTGGCGACGACCTGCGTTACCGCACGGAATATCAGGGTGCCGTGGATGGCAATACCGTCAATATGGACGTCGAGCGCGCCGCCTTTGCAGAGAACTCGCTGCAATACGAGGCCATGATCACTGCGCTGCGCAGTCGCTTTGGCGATTTGCGTATGGCCATGCAATCCCAGTGAGGTCGCTAAATGAGCCTGAATAACGTTTTCGCCATCGCCGGTTCTGCCCTGACTGCCCAGTCGGCGCGTCTGAACACGACGGCCAGCAATCTCGCCAATGCCGACAGTCTGGTCGGCGCCGACGGCCAGCCTTACCGCTCCAAGCAGGTGGTGTTCAAGGCGACGCCGGTCAATGAGACGGGCGGTGTCGGCGTGCGTGTGACCCAGGTGGTCGAGAGTGCCGCGCCCATGCGCCAGGTCTATGACCCGAAGAATCCGCTGGCGGACGAGAAGGGCATCGTGAATATGCCCAATGTGAATGTGGTGGAGGAGATGGTGAACATGATCTCCGCCTCGCGCGCCTACCAGAACAATGTCGAGGTGATGAATACCGCCAAGACGCTGATGCAAAGGACGCTGACCCTGGGTCAGTGATGAAGGAGAGTTAGATGGTTACTACCGTCAAGAACGACAGCTCGATTTACGATCAGATCAACGCGGCGAACAACCGCGGCGGCACCACCAAGGCTGAGGATCAGCAGACCAAGTTTCTGACGCTGCTGACGACGCAGCTCAAGAATCAGGACCCGCTGAATCCGATGGACAACGCCCAGATGACCTCGCAACTGGCGCAGATCAGCACGGTGGACGGTATCGAGCGCCTGAATACGACGCTGGCATCGATGATGAACAGTACCTCTGAAAGTCAGGTGCTGCAGATGGCCGCGCTGGTCGGCCATGGCGCGCTGGTGGAGGGCAATAATCTGCCGCTTACCGAAAGCGGTTCAATCGGCGGTTTCGACCTAGCCAGCCATGCCGATCGCGTCAAGATCGAGATCAAGGATGGAAACGGCAATGTCGTGCGCACGATCGATCTCGAAGGCCAGAAGGCCGGCGTGCAGAACTTTGTCTGGGACGGCAAGAAGAGCGACGGTACGGCCGCGGAGGCGGGGAACTACACCTTCGCCGTGACTGCGGTTCAGGGTAATGCGGATGTGAAGGTTAACGCGCTGCAGTTCGGTTACATCAGCGGCGTGGTGCGGAATGGCAAGGGTGAAATCGGTGTCGATGTCGGTGGCTACGGCCGTTTCACTGTTGATGATCTGAAGCAGATCATCTGATTGGAATCAGGAGATAGGTAAATGTCTTTCCAACAAGGTTTGAGTGGCCTGAATGCTTCGTCCCGCGCGCTGGATGCCATCGGCAACAACATCGCGAACTCGGGCACCGTCGGCTTCAAGGGCGCCAACGCGCAGTTCTCCGATATCTATGCCGCGTCGCTGAACGGCACCGGCGCCTCCCAGGTCGGGATCGGCACCAATGTGTCCGGTGTGGCCCAGCTGTTCACTCAGGGCAACCTGACGACGACCAACAACCCGCTTGACCTTGCCATCAATGGCGGCGGTTTCTATCGCGTCTCCGACCTGCCCGGCACCTCCGCCGGTACGGTCTCCTACACGCGGAATGGCCAGTTCCTGATCAACAAGGACGGCTATGTCGTGAACTCTGCCGGCCTGTTTCTGACCGGCCTGCAGGCGGACCCAGTCACCGGCATCGTGCCCGATAGCGGCCAGCCCGGCGCGATCCGCATGGACAATTCGCTGATTAATCCGAATGCAACCACCGAGAGCGAGATCGGCATCAACCTCGACTCGCGCAAGGGCGTGCCGACCACTGCGGTTTTCGATCCGACCGACCCGCTGAGCTACACCTGGACGACGACCCAGCCGGTCTACGACAGTCTGGGCAATCCGCATAACTTCCAGCTCTTCTTTGTGAAGACGGCCACGGCGAACGAGTGGCAGATGTACACCCAACTGGATGGCGATCCCGCCACCCTGAACGACCCCACCGTCAATCCTACGGCAACGGGCCCCGTGGTGCTGAACTTCAACTCCATGGGCGGCCTGACCACGCCGCAGCCACTGACCCTGTGGCCGGCTACCGGCTATCCGATGGCGGCGACGACCGGTGCCAACGCACTGCTTTTCGATGTCGACCTGACCGGTTCCACCCAATACGGTGACGAGTCCGGCCTGAACGCGATGATCCAGGACGGCTATACCTCCGGCCGCCTGTCGGGCGTTGCGGTTTCCGCCGACGGCACCATTCAGGGCGTGTATTCGAACGGCCGCACCCGCGACATGGGGCGCATCGTGCTGGCCTCTTTCCAGAACCCAAATGGTCTGCAGAACATGGGCGGCAATCTGTGGCGTGAAACTGCCGATTCCGGCCAGCCCATTACCGGCGTGCCGGGGCAGGGCAACTTTGGCGTAATTCAGTCGGCAACGGTGGAAGACTCCAACGTGGACCTGACCGCCGAGCTGGTCGATATGATCGTCCAGCAGCGCGCCTATCAGGCCAACGCGCAGACCATCAAGACCCAGGATCAGATTCTCCAGACCCTGGTGAACCTCCGCTAATCGCCGCACAGACTGAGCAGACATGGACCGCCTTCTCTACACCGCCATGACCGGCGCATCGGGTACGATGAACCGGCAGGCGGCTGTCGCGCACAATCTGGCCAATGTCTCCACCACCGGCTATCGCGCCGAGGAGCACAGGCTGCGCGCAGTGCAGGTGCAGACGCACAATCAGCCGCCGGCCTTGCCGACGCGGGCTTTTGTCGTCGATGCCAGCACGCACACCAACTACGACGTCGGTCCCGTGATGCAGACCAATCGTCCGCTCGACGTGGTGGTGCAGGGCAGCGGCTGGATCGCCGTGACGGCACCCGACGGAACCGAGGCCTATACCCGCGACGGCAATCTGCAGCTCAGCGTGAATGGCGTGCTGCAGACCCGCAACGGCCTGAATGTCGTCGGCGATGGTGGTCCGATTGCTGTACCGCCGGATCAGCAGGTGGAAATCGGTCGCGACGGTACCGTGTCCATCGTCCCGATCACGGGTTTGCGCACCAGCAGCCCGGTGGGCCGCATCAAGTTGGTCAACCCCGCCGAGGCTGATCTCGAACGTCGCCCGGACGGCATGTTCCGCCTCAAGACCGGCCAGCCTGCGCCCATCAACGACAATGTCCGCCTCAGCACCGGCGTGCTGGAGGGCAGCAACGTCAATGCAAGCGAGCAGATGATCAGCATGATCTCGCTGGCGCGTCAGTTTGAAATGCAGGTCAAGATGATGACCAATGCCGAAACCAATGACCGGGCTGCAACGCAGCTGCTGTCGGTCAACTAAGAAAGATAAAACACCATGATGCGCTCGCTCTGGATTGCCAAGACCGGCCTTGACGCACAGCAGCTCAATCTGGACGTCATCTCCAACAATCTGGCGAACGTCAGCACGAACGGTTTCAAGCGTTCCCGGGCCGTCTTCGAGGATCTGCTGTACCAGACCCTGCGCCAGCCGGGCGCACAGTCGACGCAGACCACGCAAGTGCCGTCCGGCCTGACGCTGGGTACCGGTACGCGACCGGTGTCGACCGAGCGCATCTATACCCAGGGCAGCCTGCAGAAGACCGAGAATCCGCTCGACATGGCGGTTAACGGGCCGGGCTTTTTCCAGATCCAGATGCCCGACGGTACGCTGGCCTACACGCGCGACGGCGCCTTCCAGAAGGACAACACCGGCCAGGTGGTCACCTCCAGTGGCTATCCCCTGTCGCCGGCGATCACCGTGCCGCAGAATGCGACCTCGGTGGCGATCAGTCGCGATGGCGTCGTGACCGTCACCTTGTCGGGCACGACCGCGCCGACCCAGATCGGCACGGTCCAGCTTGCCACCTTCATCAATGTCGGCGGCCTGCAGTCGGTTGGCGAGAACCTGTTCATCGAAACCGCTTCCTCCGGCACGCCGACCCCGAATACCCCGGGCCTCAACGGCACTGGTCTGATCAATCAGGGTTACGTCGAAACCTCGAACGTGAACGTGGCTGAAGAGCTGGTCACCATGATCCAGGCCCAGCGCGCCTACGAAGTCAATTCCAAGGTCATTACCACCTCCGATGCCATGCTGGGTCGCTTGGTGCAGATGTGAGGCCGCACCATGACTAAGGTTGTTCGTGTCCTCCTGCTCGCCACGCTGCCATTGACGGCCTGCGTGATGAGCACGCCCTCCACCGTCGTGCATCAGCCCATGACGGTGCGCCCCGAGTCGCGCCATGATGCGTATGCGACGCAGGGCGCGATCTACAACACCGGCCTGGGCCGGCCTCTGTTCGAGGATCGCCGCGCCCGCTACGTCGGCGACATCATCACCATCAACGTCGTCGAGAATACCCAGGCGTCAAAGAACTCGCAGACCTCGGCCGAGCGCAGCAGCACGACCGACGTCTCCCTGCCGACGATTGCCGGTTTGCCCTTCAAAACCTTCCAGGGCGTGGGCCTGAATGCCAGCAACTCGACCGCATTCGACGGCTCGGGCTCGAATACTTCCAGCAATGCCTTCCGTTCCACCATCACCTGCACCGTGATCGAGGTCCTGCCCAATGGCAACCTGCTGGTGTCCGGCGAGAAGCAGATTGCGCTGAAGGAAGGCGAGGAGTTCGTGCGCTTTTCCGGCATCGTGAATCCGACCACCATCACCACCCAGAATACGGTGCAGTCGACACAGGTCGCCGATGCCCGCCTCGAATTCAAGGCGAACGGCTTTATCAACAGTGCCCAGGTCATGGGCTGGCTGGGGCGCTTCTTCCTGAGCGTTCTGCCTTTCTGAAAGTGATTTGAGCATGGGTGGCATCAGCGGTATCCAGAAGGCATTGATGGTCGTGATGGTCATCGTCGCGGGCTTGCTGGTCAGCGACGCGGCGCGTGCCGAACGTATCAAGGATCTGTCTTCCATCGCCGGCGTGCGTAACAACCAGCTGGTCGGCTACGGTCTTGTCGTCGGCCTTGATGGCAGCGGCGACCAGACCACGCAGACACCTTTCACCGTGCAGAGCATCAGCAATATGCTGGCGAACATGGGCATTACCGTGCCGACGACCGGCACCACCATGCAGCTGAAGAATGTCGCTGCAGTCATGGTGACCGCAAATCTGCCAGCCTTTGCCCAGCCCGGTCAGCAGATCGATGTGACGGTGTCGTCCATCGGCAATGCCAAGTCGATCCGCGGCGGCACCTTGATCATGACTCCGCTCAAGGGTGCCGACGGCAATGTCTATGCAATGGCGCAGGGCAATGTGGTGGTGGTCGGGGCAGGCGCATCCAAGGCGGGTTCCTCGGTGACCATCAACCATCTCTCGGCCGGTCGCATTGCCAGTGGTGCGACGGTTGAGCGCGCCGTGCCGACCCTGCTCGGACAGGGCGATTTCGTGCATTTTGAACTCAATGCCACCGACTTCGGTACGGCCCAGCGTGTAGTCGAGGCGATCAATCGTGTCGCGCCGGGCGCGGCCAGTGCGGTAGACGGCCGCATCGTGCGCGTGCGCGCACCGACCGCCAGCGATGATCGCGTGGCCTTCATCGGCCGCCTTGAGAATCTGGAGATCCGGCCGATGCAGATGGCGGCCAAGGTCATCGTCAACAGCCGTACCGGCTCCGTCGTCATGAACCAGGCGGTGCAGCTCGATAACTGTGCCGTGGCGCACGGCAACCTGTCGGTATCGGTGAATGCCAACAATGCCGTCAGCCAGCCCAACGCCTTTGCCGGCGGCCAGACCGCGCCGGTGACCAATGCTCAGATCGATATCAACCAGGAACTGAACGCGATGCAGAACATCCGCACCAGTGCCAACCTCGCCGATATCGTCAAGGCTCTGAACGCGCTGGGTGCCAACCCGCAGGACCTGATTGCCATCCTGCAGGCGATGAAGGCTTCCGGTGCTCTGCGCGCCGAGCTCGAGGTGATCTGAGCCTCTTTGTCTGAACTGGGCAGTTTTTGCCGGTTTTCTCTGCCGATTGCTGTGCGCCAGTAATCGGCAAGCTCGGAGCCATCATGAGCAGCTCGTCCCCTGTCCCTTCCGTATTCGACGTCAATGCACTGACCACCCTCAGGGCCCAGGTCAAGCGTGACGATCCGGAGGCTTTGCGCGCTGCCGCAAAGCAGTTCGAGGGCCTGTTCCTGCAGATGGTGCTCAAGTCCATGCGCGACTCGGTGCCGCGCGAGGGCTTGTTCGACAATGACCAGAGCCGCATGTACGAAAGCCTGCTCGATCAGCAACTGGCGTTGGTCATGTCCAGCAAGGGCACGACCGGGCTGGCCGCGATGATAGAGCGGCAGCTGGGCCTCAAGAACGATCCACCCAGCGCCTTTGAGCAGGGCTTGCCCCTGAACCCGGACAATCCGGGCTTTCCCTTTGACGCCGAGACGCTGGGGCGGCTCGATGCCCGTACCCGCACGGAGTTGATGAAGGCGTACGAGGTCCTGGAGAACTCGCAGACAGTGAGCAGTCGCTCGCCTGCCGCTGCCGCGGCCGCCTACGCAGGTGTGCAGGGGGCTGATCCGGCGGCAGACTTCGTGGCGCGCATGCGCCCGCATGCGCTGGCCGCGGAGCGTGGTAGCGGCATTCCCGCCCATTTCATGGTGGCCCAGGCCGCACTGGAAACCGGCTGGGGCAAGGCTGAGCCGCGCTTCAGCGATGGTCGCTCCAGCTTCAACCTTTTCGGCATCAAGGCGGGTCGAGGCTGGCAGGGGGCGACGGTCGATGCGGCTACACTGGAGTATGTGAATGGACAGCCGCAGCGCCAGACCGAGCGCTTCCGTGCCTATGGCTCCTACGCCGAGGCGTTCTCGGATTACGCCCGCCTGCTGACTGAAAGCCCACGCTACAGCGCCGCGGTGGCCAGCCGCGATGGCGCCGGTTTCGCACGAGCCCTGCAGAACGCAGGCTACGCCACCGATCCGCACTATGCCGCCAAGCTGGAAAGCATCATCAAGGGGCTAGAGGCTAGGGGCTAGGACATCGCGGCAGGGGCACTGGAGCCCCATGGCTTTTCCCCGATGTTCTCCCCCTAGCCTCTAGCCCTTTACGTTTCCCGCCCTGCACGCGTTAATCCCTGAAGTGTAAATCCGTACTCCCCTTCGTCCTCTACCTCGGGCAGGAGGCAAGGGGCGACGCTCCTGGCACGAGGATTGCTGGAATCCAGATGATTTCCGGCAAGACCTCAACTAACGGCAACTATTGCCGTTAGCAACAACGGAGCGAGAAAACATGGGTGCCAGCACTTTATCGATTGCCATTACCGGGTTGAATGCCGCACAGGCAGGCCTGCTGACAACCAGTCACAACATCTCGAACTCGAATACCGCCGGCTATAGCCGGCAAGTGGTCCAGCAGACGACGCAGAACCCCTTCTATACGGGTGGCGGTTTTATCGGCCAGGGTACGCGGGTGCAGACGGTCCAGCGCCAGTACAGCGCCTTCCTCGGCCAGCAGATGACGGCGTCGCAGGCAGCGACCAGCCAGCTCCAGAGCTATCAAATCCAGATCGACCAGATCGACAATATGCTGGGCGACAAGACGGTCGGGCTCTCGCCGGCCATCAACAACTTTTTCTCAGGTCTCAACGAGGTTGCCGCCAATCCGAGCAATGTCTCTGCGCGGCAGGCCTTGTTGTCGGCGGCGCAAAGCCTGGTCTCGCGCTTTGGCGATCTGAGCGCGCGTCTGCGGGAAATCGGCGACGGCGTAAACAAGCAGATTTCCAGCGAGATTTCCAACATCAACTCGATGGCGCGCGAGCTCGCCTCGCTCAACCAGCGCATCATCACGGCCGAAGCGGCCGGCGGTCAGACCCAGCCCGCCAATGACCTGCGCGACCAGCGCGATCAACTGGTGCTTGAACTCAACAAGCACATCAACACCACGGTCATGGAGCAGAACGACGGCAGCTACAGCGTTTTCTTCGGCAACGGCCAGCCCCTGGTCGTGGGGCCGTCGACCTATTCCCTGGTTGCGCGCCCCGCCGAAGATGACCCGACCCGCATGAGCGTCGGCTTCACTACGGCCTCCGGCACAGTGACCATGCTGCCGGACGATTTCATCAGCGGTGGTGCGTTGGGCGGTTTGCTCGCCTTCCGCACCCAATCTCTGGATGACGCCCATAACAAACTGGGCCTGATGGCGATGGGCATTGCCAGCGCCATCAACGACCAGCATGCCCTGGGACAGGATCTGACCGGCGTTATGGGCGGAGACTTTTTTAATCTCCCCAATCCCGTCATCGTCGGCAATGCCGGCAATACCGGTGCTGGCGAAATCAGCATGGTGCTGGACGATATTTCAGGCGTAGTGGCCAGCGACTACATGCTGGACTATGACGGCACCAACTACACCCTGCGGCGTCTGTCCGACAACACCACGCTGTTTACCGGCGCGACCCTGCCGCAGACCGTGGATGGTTGGACCATAGACGAGACCGTAGCGCCGGCCGCAGGTGACAGTTTCCTGTTACAGCCCACCCGCTACGCGGCCCGCGATATCAGCGTTGCCATTACCGATGCGCGCAATATCGCGGTCGCCTCGCCGATCACCACGACGACCGCCACCGCCAACAACGGCACAGCGCTAATCAGCCCGGGCAAGATTCTGGAGCCGCTCGCTTCGGTGCCCAGCTATACGCTGACTTTTGATCTGGCGTCGGGCGAGTTGCAGGGCTTTCCCGTGGGCAGCGTGGTCGACGTGACCGTCGGCGGTGTGACCACCAGCTACACCATTGGCGCTTCCGGCGGTATTCCCTATAGCAACGGCATGACCGTCGAGATTGACAGCGATGGTCTGGGCGGCAACGACATTCAATTCAGCTTTACCGGCACGCCTCAGCACGGCGATAGCTTCAGCGTCGCCCAGTCGGTTGCGAACACCAACGACAACCGCAATGCCCTGGCGCTGGCCGCAATTCAGACCGAGAAGGTGTTGCTCGGCGGTACCACCACCATCGAGTCGGCCTATGCGCAGATGGTCAATGTCATCGGCAACAAGGCCCGCGAAATCGACGTCAATTACGAATCGCAAGCGTCCTTGCTTGACCAGGCCGAAGCGGCAATGCAATCGCTGTCCGGCGTCAATCTCGACGAAGAGGCGGCCAATCTGCTGCGCTTCCAGCAGGCCTATCAGGCCTCGGCCAAGATCATCGATGTCTCAGGGCGGCTGTTCGACCTGCTGGCCTCCCTGGGCAACTAATTTCGGAGCAAGATCATGCGCGTATCCACCTCTTACATCTACGATAGCGGTACTGCCTCCATGCAGAGGCGCATCACGGATGCGCTCAGGCTTCAGCAGCAACTGGCCAGCCAGCGCCGCATGCTTACGCCATCGGACGACCCGGTGGCTGCTGCGCAGGCCCTGGAGATCACCCAGTCACAGAATATCAACTCCCTGTACCTGAAGAATCAGGACAATGCCGGCGATATCCTCGCGGTCGGGGAAAGCAATCTGACCTCGGCCCATACGCTTCTGCAATCGATGTACACGAGCATGGTGCGACTCGGCGATGGTGCATTGGCGGATGCGGATCGCAGGACCATCGCGACCGAACTGCGCGAGGGTTTCAAGCAGCTGATGGGTATCGCCAACGAAACCGACGGCCTGGGCAGCTACCTGTTCTCGGGCTACAGCGGCGATACGCAGCCCTTCATCGGCGACCTCAATAATGGCGTGAGCTTTGTCGGTGACGGCGGCGGTCGTTCGCTGCAGGTGTCGCCTTCGCGCAGCCTGCAGGTTGGCGAGTCAGGCCTCGACATCTTCATGCGCGTGCCGAACAAGAGTGTCCCCTTCCAGGCCGGCGCGGTAGCGGGCAATACCGGCAGCGGTGTGATCTATGCGCCTACCGTTAATGATCCGACGCAGTGGAAGGTGGCGGGCAATACGCAGATCTACAACATCAATTTCACTGCGGCGAATACCTACGACATCACCGACTATCAGGGTAATCCTGTGGCCGGTTTTACGGGACTGACCTACACGCCGGCCGAGATCGATCTGCCCGATGCGACGCAGCTGAGCCTGACCAGCGCGCCGACCTTGGGCGGTACCTACAGCACGCAGAATTACAACGTCATTTTCGATGATCCCTCGACGGCGGGGGCGGGCTCCTACAGCTATACGGTCTACGACAAGCAGGGCACCCCGGTGCCTGGCTTCCAGGGCCTCAGCTATACGCCTTCAAACATTGCTTTGCCCGATGGCGCGCAGGTGAGCATGGCCGGCGCACCGCTGGCGGGTGACACTTTCGAGATTCGCCCGGCCGGCACGACCGATGTCTTCAGCGTGATCTCCAGCCTGGTGCTGGCGGCAGAGAAACCCTATCAGCAAACCGACGCTGCCACACGCGCGGCGTTCGAAAAGCAGCTCGGCGATGCCCTGTCGAATATCCAGTCCTCAATGGACAACATCCTCAAGTACCAGTCCAACTACGGGGCGCGCATGAAGGAAGCGGAGGATCTGCAGGCCGCAGGTTCCGATCGCAATCTGCAGTACAAGGCGACCCTGAGCCGCCTGGAGGACGTGGATTTGACCCAGGCCATCAGCGACCTGACCAAGACCGAGACCGCGCTGACGGCTGCCCAGCAGTCCTTCAGCATGATCTCGAAGCTGTCCCTGTTCAATTACATCTGATGCAAGCCGGGAAGCCATACTGGCCTCTGCTTATCCTGGCGCTAGGCAGCGGATGCTCCTCCCTGCATGACGCGGGCAGCGATGTCAGCAAGTCGGTGTTTGGCTCGGGCGTGGACAAGCCGCTTTTACCCGACCGCACCGTGGCCCTCAGCTCGACCACCAGCATCCCGCTGGAGAAGCTGGTGTACTGGGGAATTTACATCGGCGTTGCCTACATGATCCTCGACCCGCTGGCGCCCAACTGGAACATCGAGGAGGCCCGTCTCGATCCGCAGCTCGTGCATTTCGACCTGAAGATGAAGCGTTACTACGCCGGCGGTGCCGGCGAGGCGCGTCAGGTCTTCAACCGGCGCGCCAAGGCGCTGGTGCGTGGCGGCGACTTCGCCTCCTACCAGATCGTTGAATACAACGAAAGCCTGGATTCGTCGGTGCTCGGCGCGCAGCGCCGCGCCGAGGGCGTGATCCGCCTGATTCCGAAGCTGTAGGCCCCCGCGCCGCCCTCAGGCGGCTTCGAGACGTTTGCGCACCACGCCGTTGAAGTGCTGGATCCAGACCGGGTCGAACTGCTTGTCGCTGGCGTTGATTTCGGCGATGGCGCGCAGGACCGAGCGGCCCTGGCCGCGCTGCGCATGCTTGGTGGTAATCGACTCGAAGGCGTCGACGATGGCGATGATCTTTGCGCCCTCGCAAATCTGTCCGTTTTTGAGGCCTGCCGGATATCCTTTGCCATCCGGCATTTCGTGATGCTCGCGCACCATGCGGGCGGCCTCTTCCCAGCCGGGCATGCGCGCCAGCAGGCCGGCGCCATGACCGGGATGCGCGTGCAGGAGCTTCAGCTCGTCGGCGCTCAGCTTGCCCGGTTTCAGCCAACTGGCCTCGGGGATGAACATCATGCCGATGTCGTGCATGTAGATAGCGGCTTCGAGCTGAACCGGGTTCACCAGCTTGCCGGCGGCGGTATTGGTCTCCTGAGCCAGGCGCAGCAGGCGTCCGCTGCGGCCCTTGAACAGGGGGGAACGTGCATCCAGCAGGGCCGATAGCTCCATGAAGAAATGCAGATCGCTGCTGACATGCTCGGCCGAACGGCTGCCACCGCGGCCGGGCGTGCTGCTGGTGCCCGCCTTGAAAGTGCGGCCAATGGCAGCGGGGCGAAAGCCTGTGACGTCCTCGATTAATTGCAGGGCCGTGGTTTCCAGCATCAGTCCGCTGGCTTGTGCCAATGCGTCCAGACCATCCGCCAGTATGGGCAGGCGCAGGTGGGCAATGCTACGGTCCTCGGCGAGGGCATCCAGCGCCATTTCCAGGCGGTCGAGCGTCAGCAACACCACCTCGGCCAGCACTTCGGAGAAGATAATTTCGCCGGCACGCATGCGCGAGAACAGTGTTTCGACCGGATGCACCAGCAGTACGCCGAGCTCGACCTGACAGATCGAAGCGTCGCCCTTGAGGTTGTGCAGGGCGCGGAAGATGTCGGAAATGATTTCCCGGTCCGTCGGCGCGCGCTTGAGGCGGGCCACGCCGCGCTCGATCACCGGCAGCAGATCAGCCAGATCCTGCAGATATTCGTCCAGCCCGTCGCGATCACTCACCGTCGGGTACAACAAGGCTTCCCTGTCGACCATGCCCTTCTCCCGAGTGCTTTCAGCTTACTTGCCGAGCTTGGCCCATGAGTCCCTGAGTGTCACGGTACGGTTGAACACCGGCTGCCCTTGTTTCGAGTCTAGGCGATCAGCTACGAAGTAGCCATGGCGTTCGAACTGGAATCGTTGTTCCGGGTGGGCTTCCTTGAGGGAAGGTTCCAGTTGGGCCTGGATCACGCGCACGGAGTCCGGGTTGATGTCCAGCACGAAGTCGCGGTCACCGGCGCCGGGGTTGGGCACGGCAAACAGGCGATCGTAGAGACGGATTTCGCTGGCGTAGGCGTGAGCGGCCGAGACCCAGTGCAGATTGCCCTTGACCTTGTAGTTGTCCGCGCCGGGCGTGCCCGACTTGGAGTCGGGCATGTATTCGCAATGCACTGCGACGATATTGCCGGCGTCATCCTTGTCGGCGCCGATGCACTTGACCACAAAGCCGTAACGCAGACGCACGAGGTTGCCCGGGAAGAGGCGGAAGTACTTCTTTTCCGGAACCTCCATATAGTCTTCGCGCTCGATCCACAGTTCGCGGCCGAACGGCATTTCGCGATGACCCAGCTCCGGCTTCAATGGATGGTTGGGTGCTTCGCACATCTCGAACTGGTCTGCTGGATAGTTGTCGATAATGAGCTTGATCGGGTCCAGAACGGCGATGCGACGCTCGGCCGACTCGTTGAGCACCTCGCGCATGCAATCCTCGAGTACGCTCATGTCGATCCACGAGTCGGACTTGGATACGCCGATGCGTTCGGCGAAGAGTTGAAAGCCCTCGGCGGTGTAGCCGCGGCGGCGTGCGCCAACCAGCGTCGGCAGGCGCGGGTCATCCCAGCCGTGCACATGCTTTTCATCGACGAGCTGAATCAGCTTGCGTTTCGATAGCACGACATAGCTGAGGTTGAGGCGGGCAAACTCGTACTGCTGCGGCAGCGGGCGCTGCAGATGGCCGGCGTCGGCGAGGCGGTTCAGCAGCCAGTCATAGAAGGGGCGCTGATCCTCGAACTCCAGCGTGCAGATCGAATGCGTGATGTTTTCCAGCGCATCCTCGATCGGATGCGCGAAGGTGTACATCGGGTAGATGCACCAGGTGTCACCGGTGTTGTGGTGCGCGACATGACGGATGCGGTAGATGGCCGGGTCGCGCAGATTGATATTGGGCGCAGCCATGTCGATCTTGGCGCGCAGGATGTGGGCGCCGTCCGGAAACTCGCCGGCCTTCATGCGGCGGAACAGATCCAGGTTTTCCGCCACGCTGCGATTGCGGAAAGGGCTGTCCTTGCCCGGTTCGGTCAGGGTGCCGCGATTGGCGCGCATCTCCTCGGCGTTCTGGCTGTCGACATAGGCATGGCCGCCTTCGATCAGTGCCTCGGCGAATTTGTACATCCAGTCGAAATAGTTGGATGCGTAGTAGAGGTTGGTCTGGCCGTTGTGGGACCAGTCAAAGCCCAGCCATTGCACTGATTCGGTGATGGCGTCGACATATTCCTGGCTTTCCTTCTCCGGATTGGTGTCGTCGAAGCGCAGGTGGCAGGCACCGCCGTAGGCCTTGGCCAGACCGAAGTTCAGGCAGATGGACTTGGCGTGGCCAAAGTGCAGGTAGCCGTTCGGTTCCGGCGGGAAGCGGGTGCGAATCTTGGCGGGGTCGGGGTTGCCGCTCTGTTGCTGCGGCCCGTCGCCGGGCTCCCCGCGCCAGTGGCGGGCGGCGTACTTGCCGGCGGCCAGGTCGGCATCGATGATGTTGCGGATGAAGTTGCTCGCGGCCGGAGCGTCCGCTGCGGCTGGCTTGTGTGCGTCTGACATGGTGGAGTGATCTGTTGCCAGGCGGGCGGGCCGCCGAAAGAAGCTATTTTACCCGGCCACGCGCAGGACTGGCGCTTCCTTCTGCCATGCGGCAATCTGTGCCGCCATCATCGGGCGGCCGATGAAGTAGCCCTGGGCGTAGTTGCAGCCCAAAGTACGCAAGCTCATGAGGGTCTGCTCGTCCTCGACGCCCTCGGCCACGACCTTCATGCCGAGTGCATGGGCCAGCTGTATGGTCGAGCGCACGATCTCCAGGCTGGCCTCGTCCTTGTGCATGTCGGAAACAAAGGAGCGGTCGATCTTGAGGATACTGAAGGGGTAGCGTTTGAGATAGCTGAGCGAGGAGAAGCCGGTGCCGAAATCATCCAGCGCCAGCACAAAGCCGCGCTTGGCCAGTTCGTCCAGCACCAGGGCCGAGTTGGCGGGGTCGTGCAGCAGTACGGTTTCGGTCAACTCCAGTTCGACGTTCTGCGGTTCCAGGCCATGGGTCTCCAGCATGGCGAGCAGGTGCGGAACAAAGTTGGGGTCGAGGATATTGCGCGCCGAGAGATTGAAGGCAACGCGCAGGGGCAGGCGGTTGGCTTGCCACTTGCTGGCCTGCGCCATGGCAGTATCGGTGATCCATTCGGTGAGTGGGCGGATCACGTCGCTGACCTCGGCCAGCGGAATGAACTCGCCCGGCGGCAGCAGGCCACGGTCCGGGTGCTGCCAGCGGATCAGCGCCTCGCAGGCGACCAGACGGTGATTGTGCAGATCAAGCTGGGGCTGGTAGTACAGAACGAACTCTTCCCGGCGTATGGCTTCCGGAATACGTGCAAGTAGTTCCAGGCGCTCAGCCGAATGCGGGTCGAGCGCACGCTCGTAGATTTCGATGCCGGTGCCGTTGTGCTTGGCGCGGTACATGGCGACGTCGGCGCAGCGCAGCAGTTCGTGGCTATTGTTGCCGTGACGCGGCGCAAAGGCGATGCCGATGGAAACGTCGATGCGCAGGGCCATCTCGGCGACCTGCAGGCGCTGGCTGATGCTGACGGCCAGTGCGCCGGCCAGCTTGCGGCCTTCTTCTTCGCTGGTGAGCTGGGGCAGGATGATGGCGAATTCGTCGCCGCCGAGGCGGAAAGCCTGCCCGGCCTGTCCCGACAGCGAGTTCTTGAGAATGCGCGCGATCTCGCGCAGCAATTGGTCGCCGGTGGTGTGGCCGAGCGCATCATTGACTTCCTTGAAGCGGTCGAGGTCCATCAGCAGCATGGCGAATACGTCGCGGCGGCGATTGAGGCGCAAGGCCTCGACGCAATGATGCAGGGCGTCGCGGTTGCCGAGGCCGGTGAGTGTGTCGTGGTTGGCGCGGTAGGCTAGGTCACGGACATTGCGCACGCGGTCAAGATTGGTGCCCAGCACCTGGCCGGCTGACTTGAGCGTGTCGAGTTCGTGGGCCGTGAGTTCGCTGCGTTCCGGATAGCTGATGTTGAGTACGCCCAGGGGCTGGTTTTCACTGACCAGCGGCACCGATACATTGACCGCGATGCCGGCACGGCGATAGGCATCGGCGAGCACGCTCCAGGCACCGGGCTCGCTGGCATAGTCGTGGGTGAACACGGTTTTGCGCATGCGCACGGCCTGGCCGGACAAGGTCGAGTCCACCGGCATGCGCTGCACGATTTCCAGCACCTCCTGCGTGTGCCCGTGCGCGGCGATCAGTTCGAACCAGCGGCCGCTGTCGTCCATCAGGTGTACCAGCGCGCCCTGGCCGGAGGTGTGCTGTTCCAGTTGCCGCAGGGCTTCCTCGGCCAGGCTGCGTTCGTCGCTGGGCGTCTGCAGGGAGGTGATCAGCTCATTGGAGAAGGTCAGCAGTTCGTTGTGATGTTCGAGTTCGCTGGCCTTGCGGTGGAAGACGGCGATCAACAGGCAGGCCGAGGCTGATAGCGTGAGTACATGCGAGATCGGCGTGTGCGGCGAGTTGAGTACCATGCCGCCGCTGATGACCAGCCATATGCCATTGATGGCACGCAGCCCGAACAGGGCCGAGGCAATCCGTTCCAGGGTTCCGCGGTTCCACAGGGCCCAGGCCACCGACGCCAGCGAGACTCCCAGCACCACTGCCGTTAACCATTTGGCGGCGGGCAGGAAGGCATAGCGGGCACCGACCCCCAGCGCGATATAGGCAACTGCCAGCACCAACGCATCGCGCCAGCTGAATTGCTGGCCCTTGTAGCAGAGTGAGCCGCCTATCATCAGGGCATAGCCCGAGGCGGCCAGCGGAACCACCAGCAGGCGCCAGGCGCTGCCGTCCAGGCCCATATTGTTCTGGATGGACATGAGCAGCGCCGCCATGGCGGCAAAGCCCAGGCAGATGTCGGCACTACCCCACCAGGCGAAGTAGCTGCGCTGTTTCTTGTCGGCAAACCATAGGCCAAGAAAAAGCAGGCCGATCAGGCTATTGCCGGCAAGCAGGACTAAATCGTTCATGGATGGGGGCTGGGCAAATGGTCTCGCAATATGTGTGATCGGCCCG
>DATMSM010000071.1:0-20797 GCA_035565355.1 Rhodocyclaceae bacterium | reverse complement strand
CCGCGAGACGGCGCGTTCGGCGCGCACGCAGGCGGCGGTGGCGACGTCGTTGAGCGGTGCCAGCCAGGCGGCGACATCGGCACGATGCGCAGCGGCCTCGATGCCCAGTGCGCCCTGACCGGCTGAAGGCAGTGAGGTTTCGGGCGGCAGCACGGTGCGTATCCTGTCTGCAAGCCCAAGACGCGTGAGTCCGGCAGCGGCAAGAATGATGGCGTCGTATTCGCCACTATCAAGTTTGCGCAGGCGCGTATCGAGATTGCCACGCAGGCTGGTGACAGCCAGATAGGGGTAGCGCGCGTGCAACTGAGCTTCACGTCGCAGGCTGGAGGTGCCGATCACGGCGCCCGGCGGCATATCGTCGAGGCTGGCGTAGCGGTTCGAGACAAAGGCGTCGAAAGGCACTTCGCGCGGGCCGATGGCGACGAGGCTGAATGCGTCCTCCAGCACCATGGGCACGTCCTTGAGCGAATGCACGGCGATGTCGGCACTGCCGTCGAGCAATGCGGTTTCCAGCTCCTTGACGAAAAGCCCCTTACCGCCGACCTTGGCCAGCGGCCGGTCGAGAATCTGGTCGCCGCGGGTGGTCATGCCGCGCAGCTCGACGCTGCAACCCGGATATAATTGACGCAAAAGGCCTTGCACATGCTCAGCCTGCCACAATGCCAGACGCGATTCGCGCGTAGCGATGACGATGCGTTCGGGAGACGGATAGGTTTGCGCAGCAGTGCTCACGGGGGATCTCGGACGGATTGAACAAGGGTCCGCGACATGCGCGTCGCAGGCCGTAAAGTGGCGTCGATTCTAGCATGGCGGCATTTTTATCCGCTGCTGTCCACCCCGGTTGGCCCCTGTTTCTGGTTTGATGTTGCCGGCATTCCGGCGTGAAGGAAAATAATGAGCACCCAACTCGCTGACAATGGCCTCGACAAGGATCAGCCCCTGCGCGAAGACATTCGCCTGCTCGGGCGTTTGCTTGGCGAAACCGTCCGCGAACGCGAAGGCGAAGCCATCTTCGAGACGATCGAGCAGATCCGCCAGCTTTCCCTGCGCTATCACCGCGACGACGACCTTGATGCGCGACGCGAACTGGTGGCCGTGCTCGACGTCCTGTCGCTGGAAGAAACCAGCCAGGTGGTGCGCGCCTTCAGCTACTTTTCCCATCTGGCCAACATCGCCGAAGACCAGCACCATATCCGTCGCGGCCGCGCGCATGCGCTGGCAGGTTCGCCGCCGCGCGAAGGCGAGCTGCAATACACGCTGAAGCGCGCGATCGACAGCGGCATCGATGCCAAGGGCCTGGCCGAGTTCTTCAACACTGCCCTGGTCAGCCCGGTGCTGACCGCCCACCCGACCGAGGTGCAGCGCAAGAGCATTCTCGATTGTCAGTGGGCTATTGCCGGCATTCTCGAAGAGCGTGACCGCACGGTGCTCACGCCGGACGAGCTGGCCGCGCGCGAGGAAATGCTGCGCCGCGAAGTGCTGACCCTGTGGCAGACGCGCCTGCTGCGCAAGAACAAGCTGTCGGTGATGGACGAGGTCTCGAATGCGCTGACCTATTACGACACCACTTTCCTGAAGCAGCTGCCCTTGCTCTACACCGAGCTTGAGGACCATCTCGCCAAGGCCGTGCCGGGCTGGAAGACCGATGACTGTACGCCCGAGCTGGCGCCTTTCCTGCGCCCGGGTTCGTGGATCGGCGGCGATCGCGACGGTAATCCCTTTGTTACTGCCGATGTGCTGATCCAGGCCGTGCGCGCGCAGAGCCGCTGCGCCATGGATTTCTACATTCCCCAGCTCAAGAAGCTCAGCTCGGAGTTGTCTGCGGCGGCAGGTCTGATCGACATCACGCCGGCGCTGCAGGCGCTGGCCGAGAAGTCGCCGGAAACCAGCCCGCACCGCGAAGCCGAACCCTATCGCCTTGCCGTCGCCGGCATGTATGCGCGCCTGTGCGCCACGGCGCAACTGCTGGACGACATTCCGACGCCGAACGGTGTGCCGGCGGCCATACCCTACGCCGATGCCGCCGAGTTCAAGCGCGATCTCGACATCATTCACGACTCGCTGACGGCCGACCGTTCCGTTCTCATCAGCCGCGGTCGCCTGCGCCGCCTGCGGCGCGCCGTTTCCATTTTCGGCTTTCATCTGACCTCGCTGGATCTGCGTCAGAATTCCGACGTGCATGAACGCACCGTCGCCGAGCTGCTCGCGGTGGCACGTCCGGGCACCGATTACGCAGCCATGGATGAGGCGGCGCGTATCGAACTGCTGGTGGCCGAGATCAGCTCGCCGCGTTTGCTGTCCTCGCCCTACGCGCAATACAGCCAGGAAACCGCCGACGAACTGAAGATCTTCCAGACCGCGCGCCAGATTCACGAGCGCTTCAGCAAGGCCGCCATCGAGAACGTCATCATCTCCAAGGCCGACGGCGTTTCCGACGTGCTCGAGGTCGCCGTGCTGCTCAAGGAAGCCGGCATGCTGCGGCCGCAGGAAGACGCGCTCGACGCCAACATCATTCCGCTGTTTGAAACCATCGAAGACCTTGAGCGTAGCGGCCCGGTCATGGACGCCTTGTTCAGTCTTCCTGTCTATCGCCGTCTGCTCGAGGCGCGCGGCAATGTGCAGGAGTGCATGCTCGGTTACTCGGACAGCAACAAGGACGGCGGTTTCATGACTTCCGGCTGGTCCCTGTATCAGGCCGAGAATTCGCTGGTCGACGTGTTCAAGAAGCATGGCATCGCACTGCGCCTGTTCCACGGTCGCGGTGGTTCGGTCGGTCGCGGCGGCGGTCCCAGCTATCAGGCCATCCTGGCCCAGCCCCAGGGCGCGGTGCAGGGACGCATCCGCATTACCGAGCAGGGCGAAGTTATCGCTTCCAAGTATGCGAATCCCGAACTTGGTCGCCGCAATCTCGAGATTCTCGCCACGGCAACGCTGGAGTCAACGCTGCTGCCGCACGAGCACGACGATCCGCGTCCCGAGTTCATCGAGGCTATGGACTTTCTCTCGGCTGAAGCCTTCAAGGCCTATCGCAACATGGTCTACGAGACGCCGGGCTTCGAGCAGTATTTCTGGGAATCCACCGTCATCAGCGAAATCTCCGCGCTCAACATCGGCAGCCGTCCGGCCTCGCGCAAGAAGACCACGGCCATCGAGGATCTGCGTGCGATTCCCTGGGTGTTCTCATGGTCGCAATGCCGCCTCATGCTGCCCGGCTGGTTCGGCTTCGGCTCCGCCATCAAGGCCTGGCGTGCCGCCAAGGGCGAAGCCGGCATGGCTTTGCTTGCCGAGATGAATCGCAACTGGGGTTTCTTCAATACCCTGCTGTCGAACATGGACATGGTGCTGGCCAAGAGCGATATCGCCCTGGCCGAGCGCTATTCGCAACTGGTCAAGGACGAACAGCTGCGCAATACCATCTTCCCGCGCCTCAAGGCCGAATGGCAGGCCAGTATCACCGCGCTGCTTGAGATTGCCGGTCAGCAGGCGCTACTCGAAACCAATCCGCTGCTGGCACGCTCGATCCGCAATCGCTTCCCCTATCTCGATCCGCTCAATCACCTGCAGATCGAACTGCTGGAGCGCCACCGTACCGGCGAGACGGACGAGCGCACCAAGCGCATCATTCACCTCACCATCAACGGCATTGCCGCGGGTTTGCGCAATAGCGGTTGAGGCAGCGCTGTTACAAAAGTAAAAAGGCCGGAGAGTTTCTCCGGCCTTTTTACTATCCGAACTGGGGTGTTTAAACGACCGTTCGGGCTGAGCTAGTCGAAGTCGCCAGAGGCGCTGTCGAACGTTTACCGATCAAGCCTTGATCAGTGCCTTCACCGTCGGCCACTGCCGTCTACTGACGGGGATGCGTTCGCGGACTTCGTGCAACAGCAACAGCCATTGCGCTTCGCCGCCTTCTTCCATACCGTCGCCGTGCTGACCACGTTCATAGCCGGCGATGGCTTTGCGTGCGACCAGGCAGTTGCGGTGTGCGCGTACAAAGATTTCGCCGAACTCCAGTTCGAGCTGGTTCAGGGATTCTTCCAGCAGATATTCGCGTTCGCGGGTGTGCGCCGTGACGTATTTCTGTTCGGCACGCAGGAACAGGATTTCGACAACCGGCACCAGCAGGCTGCGGCCGCGTTCAGTGCTGCGCAGCACTGAACGGCCTTGCGGTGCGAGTATCTGCAGTTGCTCCTGGCGCAGGGTCGAGTTGTGCGCCTTTTCCAGTGCCGCGGCCAGTCGGGTGGCGCGTATGGGTTTGAGCAGGTAGTCGACCGCGGCAAGCTCGAAGGCCTGCACTGCATACTGGTCGTAGGCCGTAACGAAAATCAGAGCGGGGACTTGCGGCAGGCGGCCGAGGTGCTGCGCGAGTTCGAGCCCGTCCATGCGCGGCATGCGGATGTCGCTCAGCACCACATCGGGTGCGTGTGTGGCGCAGGCCTCAAGCGCCGCCAGCCCGTCGGCGGCCTCGGCCACGATCTGGTGCGGGAGCACGGGGGCGAGATCGGCAAGCAGGTCACGCAGCCGTGTCCGGGCCGGCGCCTCGTCGTCGACGATGAGTATGCGCAATGCTTTCACATCGCCTCCTGACGGCGCAGCGGCAGCTCCACCGCGACTGTGTGGCGGCCGTCCTGTTCGTGTACGGACAGGTCGGCTTCGAGATCGTAGAACAGCATCAGGCGCTCGCGGATATTGGCCAGCGCCATGTGGTTGCCGTGGCTGGACATGCCTGTATGGCTTGCATTGACGCTGGTATGCACGGGGTTGGTGATGGTGACGCGCACGCGCTTGCCGTGAACGCTGATGTTGACGGTGACCGTGGCCGGGCTTTCCGAAGGTTCGATGCCGTAGTAAACGGCATTCTCCAGCAAGGGCTGCAACATCAGCGGCGGCATCAAGGTGTCGGGCGGGCAAACGTCGATCTGCCATTCGACGCGCAGCCGTTCGCCGAGGCGCAGGCGCTCCAGTTCAAGGTACTGGCGGGCAAGACCGATTTCGTCGGAGAGCAGCACCAGCTCGCGGTTCTCCTTCATGAGCACGCGGAACAGATCGGACAGTTCCTCGAGCGCCGTTTCGGCACGTCGTGGATCACTGCGGATCACGCCCAGTACCGCGTTAAGGCTGTTGTAGAGGAAGTGCGGTCGGATGCGTGCGGTCAGCGCGAGCAGGCGCGCCTCGGCCAGGGCGGGGGAGTACAGGGTGTTGCGCAGGGCGAAGTAGGTCAGCAGCGCGGCGCTCGCCAGCGCGGCCCAGAGCAGGCTGCGCGACAGGGCGGCGACATCGATCAGACCGCTCAGGGCAGTGCTGAACAGCAGGTGTTGTGCTGCGACAACAAGCATGGACAGCAGGAGTACGGCAAGTTGGCCAAGTCGCGGCGGCAGGCCGACGAGCCAGGGATGGAGCAGGTGCAGTATGGGCAGGAGCAGGAAGAGCGGCGGCTCCAGCCACAGCGCGATGTCGATGAATTCGCCGGGCAGCAGTTGCCAATCACTGTTGCGCACGAGTACCCACAGCAGGCCGAGCAGGTTGGCGCCGAGCAGGATGCGCAGCCAGACGCCCAGATTGCGGAAATCCGGCAGGGCGGTGGCGACGAGGTTATGCCGTATACTTGGAGACATGGGCGAAATATAAGAAAATCACTTAATTATTCGCTGTAACCCGCTGCTTTACAAGAATTTCATTATGACAGATCAATCCAAGGGCGCTGCTGACAACAAGGCGTGGTCGGGCCGCTTTTCCGAGCCGGTGTCCGACCTCGTCAAGCGCTATACCGCTTCGGTGTTCTTCGACAATCGCATGGCGCTGCAGGATATCCGCGGTTCGCTCGCGCACGCGGCCATGCTGGCGAAGCAGAACATTATCGGCGCTGACGACCTGGCTGCTATTCAAAAGGGCCTGGCGCAGGTGCGCGGCGAAATTGAGCGCGGCGAGTTCAACTGGAACCTCGACGACGAAGACGTGCATCTTAATATCGAGAAGCGTCTCACCGCGCTGATCGGCGATGCCGGCAAGCGCCTGCATACCGGTCGTTCGCGCAACGACCAGGTGGCCACCGACATCCGCCTGTGGTTGCGCGATACCATCGACGTCATCAACGGTCTGCTGGCCAACTATCAAACCGCCCTGCTGAACCTTGCAGAACAACACGCGGCGACGCCCCTGCCCGGCTTCACTCATTTGCAGGTGGCGCAGCCGGTGACCTTTGGCCACCATCTGCTGGCCTATGTGGAAATGGCCAAGCGTGACCGCGCGCGCATGCGCGATGTGCGTGCGCGCATGAACTACCTGCCCCTGGGGGCAGCCGCCTTGGCCGGTACCAGCTATCCGATCGACCGCGAATTCGTGGCCAGGGAACTCGGTTTCGATGGTGTGTGCGAGAACTCGCTCGACGCCGTCTCCGACCGCGATTTCGCGATTGAATTCACGGCAGCGGCATCGCTCGCCATGATGCACATCTCGCGTTTCTCCGAGGAACTGATTCTGTGGATGAGCCCGCGTATCGGCTTCATCGATATCGCCGATCGTTTCTGCACTGGTTCAAGCATCATGCCGCAGAAGAAGAACCCGGACGTGCCCGAACTGGCGCGTGGCAAGACCGGCCGCGTGTATGGCCACCTGATGGGTCTGTTGACCCTGATGAAGGGGCAGCCGCTCGCCTACAACAAGGACAATCAGGAAGACAAGGAGCCGCTGTTCGATACGGCCGACACGCTGGTCGACACGCTGCGCATCTTCGCCGACATGGTGCCGGGCATCACGGTCAAGGCTGGCAATATGCGCGCTGCGCTGGATCTCGGCTTTGCCACCGCGACCGATCTCGCCGACTATCTGGTCAAGAAGGGTCTGCCCTTCCGCGACGCCCACGAAGCCGTGGCGCGCGCGGTGCGCGCCGCTGAACAGCAGGGCTGCGACGTCAGCGAGTTGTCGCTGGCCGAGCTGCAAGCCTTCTCGCCGCTGGTGGCCGACGACGTGTTCGCCGTGCTCACGGTCGAAGGTTCGCTGGCTTCGCGCAATCATATCGGCGGCACCGCACCCGAGCAGGTGCGCGCCGCCATCGCCCGACGACGCAAGGAGTTGTAGTCGCACATGGAAAAGATCGGCCGCTACGAAGTCAGAGGCAAGCTGGGCGAAGGCGCCACCAGCATTGTGTATCTTGGCTACGATCCCGAAAAGGATCGCGAAGTGGCGATCAAGGTCATCTACCCGCACGTCCTCAAGGACCGCGAGCGTGGCCTGATGTACCGTCACTTGCTGATGAACGAGGCCTCTCTCGCCGGCAAGCTGGATCATCCGAGCATCGTGCAGATTCATGAGGCGGTGCTTAGCGACGACGAGCAGAGCTATATCGTCATGGAGTATGTGGCGGGCGGCACGCTCGAAGCCTTCTGCAGCCCCGAGCACCTGATGCCAGTGGAGACGCTGGTCGAGGTGATTTTCAAATGCACGCGCGCCTTGCAGTATGCGCAGCGACTCGGCATTACGCACCGCGACATCAAGCCGGCCAATATTCTGCTGGTGCAGGCCGGCAATCTTTCGGGCGATATCAAGGTCTCGGACTTCGGCGCCGCGATCACGCCGGACAACGACCAGACCCAGGTTTCGGCGGTTGGCTCGCCGGCCTATATGTCGCCGGAGCAGGTGCGTGAGCATCCGCTCAATCACCAGACCGATATCTATTCACTAGGCGTGGTCATGTACCAGTTGCTGACCGGCCGCCTGCCTTTCCAGGCCAGCAGCAACTACAACATGGTCTATCAGATCTGCAACAGCACGCCGCCGCCGCCCTCGACCTTCCGCAGCGATCTGCGCTCGTCGCTGGATGCGGTGGTGCAGCGCGCCATGCAGAAGGACCTGACGGCACGCTACCAGAGCTGGGAAGAGTTCTCGGTCGACCTCGCACAGGCCTACCGCAATCGCCGCCTGACCGAGCGCACGCATACGCCCGACATCGAGAAGTTCGAGACCCTGCGGGCGCTACCCTTCTTCAAGGAGTTCTCGGATATCGAAATCTGGGAAGTGGTGCGTTTCTCGCGCTGGGAAGAGGTGGCTGCTGGCACGCAGTTGATGCGTGAAGGCGAGGCCGGCGATAACTTTGCCATCCTCCTGGACGGCGAGGTCCGCATCAGCAAGCAGGGGACCTTGCTCGACGTGATGGGGCCCGGCGACATTTTCGGCGAGATTGTGGCCGTCACGCCGTCGCTGCATGGCCGCACCGCCGATGCCGTGGCGCAGACCAATGTGCGCGTCGCCATGGTGTCACGCAATGCCTTGCGCTACGCCTCCGACTCGGCCCGCATGCACTTCTACGAGGCCTTCCTGGGCCTGGTTTCACGGCGCCTGGCGGCGACCAGCAATCGGGTCGTGGGCTGAAGGCCCACAAGGTTCAAGCGTTCTAGCTGTTTCCCCGGCACCCGGCCGGGGAAGGAGCGCTAGCCTTACTTCAACAGTTCCTGCAGTTCGCCCGACTGATACATCTCGGTCATGATGTCGCTGCCGCCGACGAATTCGCCGCCGACATAAAGTTGCGGAATGGTCGGCCAGTTGGCATATTCCTTGATGCCCTGACGGATATCGGGATCGGCCAGCACGTCTACGGTGACGAGGTTGCTGGCACCGCACGCCTTGAGAATCTGCACGGCCTTGGCGGAGAAGCCGCATTGGGGGAATTGCGGCGTGCCCTTCATGTAGAGAACGACGGGATTGCCGGTAACGGTTTCGCGGATGCGGTCTTGAGCGCTCATTGCTGTTTTCCTGAGTGAATGGGATCGACTTAATAGTTGATCTTTTTTGTCGGAAATAGTTTAGCCGAGGTTGGGGCAATGGCGCAACATTCCGGCGTGTATAAAGAAAAAGCGCAACCCTTGGGTTGCGCTTTGAAGTTCCACACCAGAGGAGGAGGGTGGAGGAGAACCGCGAATTACGGCAAGACCGGCATTGTGTTGAGGTGGCAGCCTCGTGACAAACCGTTTTACACAGACAGGTAAAGCACTTGCGTCTTTCTGGTTGAATGCATTGTCTCAAAGCAGCGTACTTCATGCAAGTCGTTTTTGTGCGTTGCACAACAATTGTTTTTATTCCCATAAGCTGAATGCTTTATAGCTACTTATATTTAGTAAAAACATAACTTTAATAAAGTGACAAAAGTCACAGCGCTTGTAAATCAGCATCATAAGAAAGTCTTATAAATATTCTTATGGGCATCTATTGTGCGATGCACAAAATGGGTTTGGACGTGGTGGGGGCGACAGGCTAAAATCACGCCTCTTCGAGAAAGGATGCAGCATGGAATGCGTGGTTCGCTGGGGCGAGGGAATGAGCTTCATCGCCGAGACCGGGAGTGGTCATATTGTTGCGATGGATGGGGCCCCCGAGGGTGGTGGCCGCAATCTGGCGCCGCGCCCCATGGAAATGGTGCTGCTTGGCACCGGCGCCTGCACCTCATATGATGTGGTGTTGATCCTCAAGCGCGGCCGTCAGGACATTACGGGGTGTACGGCCAAGCTGCAGGCCGAGCGCGCTGAGACTGATCCCAAGGTGTTCACCAAGATCAACTTCCACTTCACGGTCACGGGGCGAAATTTGAAGCCCGAAGCCGTGGAGCGCGCCATCAAGCTGTCGGCCGAAAAATACTGTTCGGCCTCGATCATGTTGGAGAAGACGGCCGAGATCACCCATACGTGGGAGATCGTCGAGGCCTGAGCCTGCTCAGGCAGTGTCCAAAGTCACTGCCTGGGTTCAGAGGTAATAGGCGGTGCTCGTCATGGCCTTCGAACTCAGGCGCATCACTGACTTTACGGGCGCGGGCAATTCGGCCGCACCCAGATGGACTGCGGTTGCGGCGTGCTCGGCTTCGTCCGTCGCCATTTGCTCGAGCACTGCGCGAGAGCGTTGATCGCTGGCCGGCAGGCGCTGCAGGTGGTCGTTCAGGTGGGCGCCGACCTGGCGCTCGGTTTCGGCGAGGAAGCCCAGATTCCATTTGTCGCCAAATTTGCCGGCGGCCACACCCATGGCCAGAGAGCCGATATACCAGAGCGGGTTGAGCAGGCTTTTCCTGCCCCCCAACTCCTCGATGCGCTTCTCGGTCCAGTTGAGGTGTTCGGTTTCCTCCCAGGCTGCCTGGACGAGTGCCTGTCGCGTGGCTGGGTCTTGCGAGGTTAGCGCCTGCCCCTGGTAGAGCGCCTGGGCGCAGACTTCGCCGACATGATTCACGCGCATCAGCGCGGCAGCGTGGCGTCGTTCCTCGGCCGTCAGTTCGCCTTCAGGCAACTGCGCTCCCGGTCGCGCACGCGCAGTCGGGGCTGACGCAAAGACAGTGCGCAGCATCTTGTCGAATTCAATAATGGCTTGATCGAGCATCGCCAGTCTCCCATGACTAATAGGTACGTCGCGCCGCTGCCGGGTGGACACCCAGGCGCAGGGCATTCAGTGCTTCTCGAACCGAACCGACGGGCGTGAAGTTGGGGCAGAAATAATAGTTGGCCAAGGACCTTTGTGGCCGGTTATGAATTTTGAACTTGCGCCATTCGCTGCTGCGCGCCTTGGCCCAGGCCTTTTCCAGCGTACCGGTCGCGTAGATGCGATATTCGTTCGTGTCGCAGCGCAGCCCCTCGTAGCTGACGTTTGTCGCTCCGCCGCTGGTGCGGACCACCATGACGTAGCGAACCACGCCGTCAGGCGTGCCCGCCCCTATGGCGGTGCGGTCAACATAGGCGCGCACATTGGGCGCACCGTCGACTTCGAACTCGACCAGGTCCTCGTCCTTGGGAAAGGGCGGCAGCGCGTAGTCGGCCTCTACCCAAGGCTTGATCTCGGGCTCCTCGTAGTCATTCATCGGCGCCACTTGGGAAAGGGCCAGGGTCGGCAGGGCAGCCAGCAGCGGCAGGAGGATATGTATCTTCATTTCTCTTGCTCGATGAAAACGTCTTTGCGCCACTGCGGCCTTTGCTGCGCCGGATTGGCAAACAGGAAACGCGCCAGCTCGGTCAGTGCGGACTCATAAACCCCGCGTTTGAAGTCGATGACGCCGTCCAGCGGCGTCCAGTACTCGCTCCAGCGCCAGGCATCGAACTCCGGATGCCCGCTGGCACGCAGCGACACATCGGTATCGCGGCCGACCAGGCGCAGTAGAAACCAGATCTGTTTCTGGCCCTTGTAAGTCGTACGCCACTCACGACGCACCCAGTTTTTGGGCACCTCGTACCGCAGCCATTCGCGCGTACGCCCGAGAATTTTGACGTGCTCGGGCAGCAGCCCGACTTCCTCGTGCAGTTCGCGGAACATGGCCTGTTCCGGTGATTCACCCTTGTTGATGCCGCCCTGCGGAAACTGCCAGGCGTGTTCACGGATGCGCTTGCCCCAGAACACTTGGTTGCGGCTGTTGGCCAGGATGATGCCAACATTCGGCCGATAGCCTTCCCGATCTAGCATGGGAATACCTTTAACTTTTGACTGCCTCCATTCTTTCACACTTCAAGGCAGGAGCAAAGCCGGCCCAGCCCCGCAACTGGCGGGCAAAAGCCCGTAAAATCGCGTTTTGATCAATTCCGGAAGCCTTTTTCATGCGTGCCTCGCAGTTCTTTATCGCCACCCTCAAGGAAGCCCCTTCGGACGCCGAGGTCGTCAGCCACAAGCTGATGATGCGCGCCGGCATGATTAAAAGGTTGAGCGCTGGGGTTTATACCTATATGCCGATGGGCTTGCGCGTCATCAACAAGGTGGCCGCCATCGTGCGCGAGGAAATGAATCGCGCCGGTGCGATCGAGCTTTCCATGCCGGTCGTGCAGCCTGCCGATCTGTGGCAAGAGACGGGCCGCTTCGAGAAAATGGGGCCGGAAATGCTGCGCATCAAGGACAGGCACGACCGTGACTTCGTGCTGCAACCCACGAGCGAAGAGGTCGTTACAGACATCGCACGCCAGGATTTCAAGAGCTACAAGCAACTGCCCAAGAATCTTTACCAGATTCAGACCAAGTTCCGCGACGAGCGTCGTCCGCGTTTCGGCCTGATGCGCGGACGTGAGTTCGTCATGAAGGACGCCTACAGCTTCGACCGCGATCCGGCCGCTGCTCAAGTCAGCTATCAGACGATGGCAAAAGCCTATCGCGCCGCGTTTGACCGCTTTGGCCTGCGTTACCGCGCCGTTGCCGCCGACAGCGGCGCCATCGGCGGTGACCTGAGCGAGGAGTTTCAGGTGATCGCCGCGACCGGTGAAGATGCCATCATCTATTGCCCGACCAGCGACTACGCCGCCAATATCGAAAAGGCCGAAGCGCTGGCGCCGCAGGGCACGCGCCCGGCGGCGACGAAGCCGCTAAGCAAGGTGCCGACGCCTGGCAAGAGCACCTGCCCCGATGTGGCCGAACTGCTCGGCGTGCCGCTCGCCACCACGGTCAAGTCATTGGTACTGGCGACGGACGAGGTCGATGAGAACGGCGCCATCGTCAAAAGCCAGATCTGGCTGCTGCTGCTGCGCGGCGATCACGACATGAACGAAGTCAAGGTCGGCAAACTGCCGGGCTTCGAGAAGGGCTATCGCTTCGCTACCGAGTCTGAAGTCGTCGAACACTTCGGGACCAAACCGGGCTACCTCGGTCCGCTCAATCTGCAGAAGCCAGTTCGGATCGTCGCCGACCGTGAGGTGGCCATCATGGCCGACTGGATTTGCGGCGCGAACGAAGCGGATTTCCACACCACTGGCGTCAACTGGGGCCGCGATCTGCCGGAACCAGAGCTGGTGGCCGATCTGCGCAATGTCGTCGAAGGCGATCTTTCGCCGGACGGCAAGGGCGCGCTGGCCATCGAGCGCGGCATCGAGATCGGCCACATCTTCTATCTCGGCACCAAGTACAGCAAGGCCATGAACGCCACCTTCCTGGACGAAGGCGGCAAGCCGCAGTTCTTCGAAATGGGCTGTTACGGCATTGGCATTACGCGTCTGCCTGCCGCCGCGATTGAGCAGAATCACGACGACAAGGGCATTATCTGGCCGGCGGCGATTGCGCCTTTCGAGGCCGTGATCGTGCCCATGGGCTATGCCAAGTCTGAGCAGGTCAAGGCCGAGGCTGACAAGCTTTACGCTGAACTACAGGCGGCCGGCGTGGATGTGATTCTCGATGACCGCGACGAACGCCCGGGTTCGATGTTCGCCGACTGGGAGCTGATCGGTGTGCCGCACCGCATCGTTGTCGGCGAGCGCGGCCTCAAGGAAGGCAAGATCGAGTACAAGGCCCGCACCGATGCCGAGGCTGTGCTGCTCGACGCGGGTGCGGTTGTCGCTCATGTTCAGGGCCTGCTCGGGCGCTGACATGCCGCTGAAGGCGCTCCTTCTCTCCTTGGCGCTGAGTGCGCTGGCAAGCGCGCCGGCCTATGCCGGTGCGCAGCGGGAAGAGGCGCTGGCTGCCAGCGTGCAGGCGGCCCTGCACGCGGCGATTGCCGACCAGGCTTCGCCGGAGCCGGAGTTCCCTAGCATCATCGAAAAAGTGAACTGGCTGGCGACTATGTCGGAGCGCCTCTACAAGCGCATGCCCGATCCGCAGCAGCGCATCGACTTCCTCAAGACCGTCTATTACGAGGCGCGTCGCGCCGGCCTCGACCCGCAGCTGGTGCTCGGCTTGATTCAAGTCGAGAGCGGATTCAAAAAGTACGCCGTATCCAGTGCCGGTGCGCGCGGCTATATGCAGGTGATGCCCTTCTGGGTCAAGCTGATCGGCACATCGGAGAGCAATCTCTTCCATATGCGTACCAACCTGCGCTTCGGCTGCACCATCCTGCGCCACTACCTCGACATCGAGAAGGGCGATCTCTATCGCGCCCTCGGCCGTTACAACGGCAGCCTGGGCAAGCCTGAATATCCGAATATGGTGCGCGGGGCCTGGGAAAAAAACTGGGCCTGGCCCGTGGTGCAACGGGCCTCGTACAAACAATAAAGGCCGCTACTACGGTTTTTGGGGGGGCTACGGAGAGCGGCTGCAGCGCAGCTTTTGCGCCGGGCCGTCCCAAGCAAAAGCGGCCCGCGCCAGAGGCGCAAGCCGCATATACGTAAAATCGAAGCTGCCCTTAAATTGGGAGCGGGTAACACCCGCGAACCAAAGTCACCCCTTCCTCGGGAAGGGGGTTGGGGGGTTAGCTAGCGATCTCGCGTTCAATCTCCGCGAGGCCGATGTGGCGGACGTCGCGGCCCTTGACCATATAGATGACGTATTCGGCGATATTCTTGGAGTGGTCGCCGATGCGTTCGATGGCCTTGGCAATGAAGACCATATCGAGCGAGCGCGAGATGGTGCGCGGGTCTTCCATCATGTAGGTGATCAGTTGGCGCATGGCCGACTTGAATTCGAGGTCGACCTCCTGGTCGGTGCGCACCACATTACCTGCAGCGGCGACGTCGAGGCGGGCGAAGGCGTCGAGCGCCTGACGCAGCATGCTCACGACGATGCCGGAGACATGACGGAAATCGATGGCGGGTGCCAAATGGAAATCCGTGCCGTGTATCTGCTTGGCGCGTTTGGCGATCTTCTTGGCCTCGTCACCGATGCGTTCCAGATCGGTGATGATCTTGATCACGGTAACGACCAGACGCAGATCGCTGGCCGTGGGTTGGCGGCGCGCGATGATCTGGGCACAGGCCTCGTCGAGCTCGACTTCGTGACGATTGACGCGTTCATCAGTGGCGATGGCTTCGTCGACCAGCAGCATATCGCCGTTGGCGAGACCCTCGGCGGCCATGACGATCAGCTGTTCGACCAGGCCGCCCATCTGCAATACGCGGTTGCGGATGTTTTCCAGATCGGCGTCGAACTGCTTGGCAATGTGTTCGTTCATGGGGGGCTCATGGCAAAGTTCCTCGGACCGGGAATGTTACCAATGGATTATGACGGAATTGTTGCAGCCCTGCGAGCCAGCCTGATCAGCGGCGCAGCGTCTTGACGCCGTCCGGCGTGCCCAGCAACAGGACATCGGCGCCGCGGCGCGCGAACAGGCCATTGGTGACGACGCCGGTAATCTGGTTGAGCTGGCTTTCCAGGCCGACCGGGTCGCTGATGTTCAGCCCGTGTACGTCGAGAATGATATTGCCGTTGTCGGTCGTAAAACCGGCCCGCAGCTTGACCTCGCCACCGAGTTGCTTGAGTGCCCTGGCGACCTGGGCCTGGGCCATGGGGATGACTTCCACCGGTAGCGGAAACTTGCCCAGGGTGGCCACCTGCTTGCTGGCATCGCAGATGCAGACGAAGGTGTCGGCGACCGCCGCGACGATCTTTTCGCGCGTCAATGCGCCGCCGCCGCCCTTGATCATGGCGTAGCCGGGGTCGATTTCATCGGCGCCGTCGACGTAAATGGGCATGCTGCTCACTTCGTTCAGGTCCAGTACCTTGAAACCGTGCTTCTCCAGGCGCTGCTTGGTCGCTTCGGAGCTGGCCACCGTGGCGCCCACCCGATCCTTGATCGCCGCCAGGGCGTCGATGAAGAAGTTGGCGGTGGAGCCGGTGCCCACGCCGATGGTGGCGCCGGTGGGTGCGTGCGCTGCAACATAGTCGGCCGCTGCTTGAGCAACGGCCTGCTTGAGTTCGTCCTGGGTCATGATGGGGTGTCTATTCAGGTGTCGGCTCGGCCGGGCGGAAGCGCACGCGCTCCCAGTCGCTGCCGAAATCCAGTTTTTCGGTAAGGATGATGTCGCTGCGCTTGCCTTCTACGAGCAGGCTGACCGACAGCTCGGCCACGAACAAGCCAGGCATCAGCAGCAGAGTATCGCCTGCCGCCTCAATCAGCATTGCGTCCACATAGCCGTTACCACCCTCGCTGGCTTCGCTCCAGACTGTGAGTTCGACGTTGTGAGCCTTGACCTGGGCGGAAAGGGAAGGATAGGGCAGCGTCTCTATGCCCATGCTGACGCGCTTCTGTGCGTCACGGCCGATGCGGCGGAGGATGCCGAGGCGCCAGTCCAGCGTGCCGTCAATACGGAAGCCGATCAGTTCGCCGATACGGTTGCGGCTGCGCAAGCCCGGCATGACGGCGCCGATGCCGGTGCCGCTGCTGTCCACCATCAGCCAGTCCTCCATCATCTGCTTGTCGCCGGAGGTTTCCAGCTTGAGCAGGGTTTCCATGGGGTCGGTCGGCACTTCGTCTTCGAAGGTGCGCGCTGGCTGTCCGCTGCGGCCGAAGCGCAGTTCGTTGAACTGGTTGGCCATGTCGGTACCGCGATAATTCAGGGAGCGGCCCTTCTTGGCAAAGGCCGAGCAGGCGACCATGCGGCGTGCCAGAGAGAAGCCATGCACCACGCGCATCGGCGCGCTGTCGCTGTGGCGCGGGCTGCTGCGTTCAGGCGGCTGATCGGTCCAGTGGCGCATCAGCGTCTGCATCAGCTTGTCGATGGCGGTCTTCTGGCTCATCAGCGGGCGCAGCCATTCCGGCGTGTTCTGCGTGCGCAAGTGATGCGCAAACTGCAGCAGCGGCGCCCGCAGGCGCTGGGTTGAGCAGTAGCGCATGGCCGGGCTGTGGATCACGCCCGGGTTGTAGCGGGTGGGGTTGCCCGGGTTATGCAGGCTGATGAAGTGCGTGGTGCCGGCGTTAGGGGCTTCTGCGAACTCGAAGGTAGACGCGCTCTGCTGCAGCCAGCGATGCAATACCTCGGTCTGCACGGCCACCAGATTCGACAGCGGCGCGATTTCCAGGTACAGCCCCACCAGATAGGCGTGGATGGTGCTGCGCAACTGCGGGTCGTCCGCATAGCTTGCCTGCACCAGCGAGATGACATTGTGTTGGCTGGCCAGGCCGACCAGCTTGTGAGCCTCCAGCCACCATTCGAGGTCTGGTGGGCGATAGCGGAAATGCAGAAGCTTCTTTCTTTCTACCCAGGCCTGCATGGCGCGCGAGGAACAGAGTGCCAACTGCATCTTGGCGCGGCTCAGGTCTTCCTGCCCCTGCAGCGCCACGCTCAGGCAATGGAAATAGGCTTTGAACAACAGCAGGTTATGGCGTTCCAGCGTGGACCAGGCCACTTCCGAGGCATGCCAGCGCGTACCCGGCAGCAGGTAGGCCAGCAGCAGGTCGCCGTAGGCGTCTCGCGCGAACTGGTCAATGTGGAGCACGGCCTGGCGTAGCGCAGCCGGCGTGATCTCGCCAGCGTAGCGCTCGGGGTCCTCAAGCAGCGCGGCGACATCGAGCAGGGTGCGGCTCGCGTCGGTCAGCGGAATTTCGCTCAGCGTACGGTCGAGATTCTGGATCGAACCCAGTGGATGGTCCGACTTTTCCCCCTGTAGCAGGCTGGTGAGCTTGTTGAGCATCCTCGTATTATCGCGCAGAAAGCTTGCCGTAAAAGTAAAACGGGCCGGCTGAAGCCGGCCCGTGAGAGGCAAAAAAATTGCTTATTTCTTCCTTTGCGGCGGCAGGTCCGTACACGAACCGTGCGCCACTTCAGCGGCCAGGCCGATGGTTTCGCCCAGGGTCGGGTGCGGATGGATGGTCTTGCCGATGTCGATGGCGTCGGCGCCCATCTCGATCGCCAGGCAGATCTCGCCGATCATGTCGCCGGCCGAGGGGCCGACGATGCTGCCGCCGATAATGCGGTGCGTTTCGGCATCGAACACGAGCTTGGTGAAGCCGTATTCGGCGCCGTTGGCGATGGCGCGACCCGAGGCTGCCCACGGAAACTTGGCGGTCTCGATCTTGCGGCCTGCTTTCTTGGCCTCGTCCTCGCCGACGCCGACCCAGGCCACTTCGGGATGGGTGTAGGCGACGCTGGGGATCACGGAAGCATCGAAATGCGCCTTCTGACCGGCGGCGGCTTCGGCGGCGACGTGGCCCTCATGCACGGCCTTGTGCGCCAGCATGGGCTGGCCGACGATGTCGCCGATGGCGAAGATGTTGGGCATATTGGTGCGCATCTGCGTATCGACGTTGATGAAGCCGCGGTCGGTGACCACCACGCCGGCCTTACCCGCATTGATCTTGTTGCCATTCGGCGTGCGGCCGGCGGCCTGCAGCACCAGGTCGTAGCGTTGCGCTTCGGCCGGCGCCTTTTCGCCTTCGAACTTGACCCAGATGCCGTCCTTCTTGGCTTCGGCCGAGACGGTCTTGGTCTTCAACATGATGCTGTCGAAGCGGTGCGCGTTCTGCTTCTCCCAGACCTTGACCAGGTCGCGGTCCGGACCCTGCATGAGGCCGTCCATCATTTCGACCACATCGACACGGGCGCCGAGGGTGGAATAGACAGTGGCCATTTCCAGACCGATGATGCCGCCACCAACGACGAGCATCTTCTTCGGCACCTGGCGCAGCTCCAGCGCGCCGGTCGAATCGACCACGCGCGGATCGTTGAGCTCGAGGAAGGGTAGGTGCATGGCCTGGCTGCCGGCCGCGATGATGCATTGCTGAAAGCGCACAACCTTCTTCTCACCGGTCTTGTCCTGAGCGTCGCCGGTGGTGACCTCGACTTCGACGTGATTGGCGTCGAGGAATTGGCCGAGGCCGCGCACGACTTCGACCTTGCGCGCCTTGGCCATGCCGGACAGGCCCGTGGTCAGCTTGCCGACCACCTTCTCCTTGTGCGTGCGCAGGGCGTCGAGATCGAGCTTGGGTGCGGCGAAAGTCACGCCAGCCGCCTTGAGATGTTCGGCCTCATCGACGACGGCGGTGACGTGCAGCAGGGCCTTGGACGGAATGCAGCCCACGTTCAAACAAACGCCGCCGAGGGTGGCGTAACGTTCGATGATGGCGGTCTTCATGCCGAGATCTGCAGCACGGAAGGCGGCCGAGTAGCCGCCGGGGCCGGCGCCGAGCACCAGCATGTCGGTTTCGATGTCGACTTTGCCGCTGTAGCTGCCGGCGGGAGCGGGAGCTGCAACTTTGGCTGGCGCAGGGGCAGGTGCCGCAGGGGCAGGTGCCGCAGAGGCTGGAGCCGCTGCAGGCGCGGGCGCTGTTTTAGCCGGCGCGGCGGGTGCTGCTGCAGCGCCTTCGGCCTCGATCAGCAGCAGCACTGTGCCTTCGCCGACGGCGTCGCCGAGCTTGACCTTGATTTCCTTGACCACGCCGGCGGCCGGCGAGGGCACGTCCATGGTGGCCTTGTCGGATTCGAGCGTGACAAGCGCGTCTTCCGGCTTGATGGTGTCGCCGACCTTGACCAGTATCTCAATAACCGGGACGTCCTTGAAGTCGCCGATGTCCGGGACTTTGACTTCAGTGAGGGCCATATCAGTCCTTCTTTAGCGTGACGGAGTGCAGCACGATGGGTGCACCCGAGGATGTGTCGAATTCAATGCCGGCCTTGACGCCGATTTCGGCGATCTGGGCGGCACTCATGTCGGTGTCGTAGGCAGCGTACATGGCGCCGAGCGCAAAGTTGCGGCCCGAGCCCACACCCCAGAAGCGGTCGAACTCGAACACTTCGCGATACGAATACACGCCGTAGACGCCCGACGGATTCGCGATCAGCGCGGTGATCTGCGAGGACTCGTAGGGGTCGTCTTCCTCTTCCTTGGGGTTGAGGTAGGCGTGCTCCTTGAGCAGCGGATGCAGGCGGCGGAAGGTCTCGTAGACCTCCATGCGCGTGCCGAACTTCGGATTCTCGAGCAGGCTCAGCACGTTGGCGAACACCAGATGATGCGCCGAGCTGCCGCAGATGCCGATCCACGAGTCGCCGACGCTGAGAATCTTGTCGTGCTCGCCCTTGTAGCTGCGGTTGAGGCGCGTGTCGCCGAAGGTCGTGAGACCGTCGGCGGCAATCGCCACCTCGCCGTTCTTGCGTACGACAGTGATGGTGGTCATTGTTTAGAGCAGCGAACGGCGCAGATCGCACAGTACCTTGCCGATGTAATCGACAAAGCGCGTGCCTTCGGCGCCGTCAATGACGCGGTGGTCATACGACAACGACAGCGGCAGCACCTGGCGCGGCACGAACTTCTCACCGTCCCACAGCGGCTTGGTCTGCAGCTTGGAGAGGCCGAGAATGGCGACTTCCGGCGCATTGATCAGCGGCGTGAAGTAAGTGCCACCGATACCGCCGAGGCTGGAGATCGAGAAGGTGCCGCCCTGCATGTCGCCCGGCATCAGCTTGCCGTCGCGTGCGTTCTTCGACAGCACGGCCATTTCCTGTGCGATCTCGGTGACGCTCTTCTGGTCGGCGTTCTTGATCACGGGCACGACCAGACCGTTAGGCGTGTCGGCCGCGAAACCGATGTTGTAGTACTTCTTGAACACTAGATTGTCGCCGTCGAGCGAGGTGTTGAACTGCGGATACTTCTTCAGCGCAGCGACGCAGGCCTTGATGACGAAAGCCAGCATGGTGTAGCGCACGCCCAGCTTCTCGGTTTCCTTGTCCTTGTTCATGGCGACGCGGAAAGCTTCGAGATCGGTAACGTCGGTCTCGTCGTACTGCGTGACGTGCGGGATCATCACCCAGTTGCGGTGCAGATTGGCGCCCGAGATCTTCTTGATGCGCGACATCGGTTGCACATCCACATCGCCGAACTTGGCGAAATCGACCTTGGGCCAGGGCAGCAGGTTGAGCTCGCCACCACCACTTGCAACAGCGGCCGGTGCGGACGCGTTGCCGATAGCACCGGTCAGTACGCCCTTGACGTAGGCCTGGACGTCTTCCTTGGTGATGCGGTTCTTGGGACCGGTGCCCGGAATCCGGTTGATGTCGGCGCCCAGTTCACGTGCGAACTGGCGCACGGACGGGCTGGCGTGCGCCTGGCCGCCGTTGCTGTTGGCGAGTTCGGCCGGGGTCGGCATGCGCACGGCAGCCGGTGCAGTGGTGGGTTCTTCGTCGGTCGGGCGGGTGATCTCGCCGGCGACAAAGGCGGCGGC
>DATMSM010000070.1:0-28610 GCA_035565355.1 Rhodocyclaceae bacterium | reverse complement strand
CCGGCCAGCGCCGCTTCCAGCTGGAACAGGGCAGCCAGATCGTAGCGCGGCTGGCCCAGGGCTTCGGGAAGGCTGGCGCAGGCGGTGCGGAGTTGTTCCGAGCCCGGCGTGAGGCCGATGGCCTCACGCAGCTTGAGCGTTGCGGCAATGTGGGCCCAGCTTGCTTCATCGGCGCGCGGGCCGAAGTAAAACTCGGCCAGTTCCGACTTCAGCATCTCAATCTGGTCCTGCTGTTGCTCATACCACTGCGTATAGGCATCGGCGGCGGCATCGGCTTGGTCGGGCGCGTCGAGGCAGGCGGTGGCAAGCAGGGACACGCCATGGGCGATACCGAACAGGCGTTGCTCCGCCAGCACGCGCGGAAACTCGAAGGCATAACCCAGGCGCTCGTCGGAGACCAGCGGCGGTGCGGCATGCTCGGCGTGCGCTGCAGTCAGCGCGCCGCACAGCATGCCGGCGATGACGATGCGGCGCACGGCGCTTTACTTGCCGATCAGGCCGTCGGTCGGCGAGCTCGGGATGGCGGAGTAAAGCTTCTTCGGCATGCGTCCGGCGAGGAAAGCCTCGCGCCCGGCTTGCACGGCCTTCTGCATGGCACCGGCCATCAGCACGGGGTTCTGCGCATGGGCGATGGCGCTGTTCATAAGCACGCCGTCGCAGCCGAGTTCCAGCGCGATGGCGGCATCGGAAGCGGTGCCGACGCCGGCATCGACAAGGACGGGCACCTTGGCCTGATCGATGATGAGGCGCAGATTCCAGGGATTGAGAATGCCCATGCCCGAGCCGATCAGCGAGGCCAGCGGCATCACCGCGCAGCAGCCGATCTCTTCCAGCATCTTGGCCTGGATGGGGTCGTCGGCGCAGTAGACCATGACGTCGAAGCCTTCCTTGACCAGCGTCTCGGCGGCCTTCAGCGTTTCCGGCATATTGGGGAAGAGGGTGTGCGGGTCGCCCAGCACCTCGAGCTTCACGAGCTTATGGCCGTCGAGCAGCTCACGCGCCAGGCGCAGGGTGCGTACCGCTTCCTCGGCGGTGTAGCAGCCGGCGGTATTCGGCAGCAGGGTGTACTTGCTCATCGGCAGGATGTCGAGCAGCGAAGGCTGGTTCGGGTCCTGGCCGATATTCATGCGGCGGATGGCGACGGTAATGATCTCGGCGCCCGAGGCTTCGACCGCGGCCTGGGTCTCGGCAAAATCCTTGTACTTGCCGGTGCCGACGATCAGGCGCGATTGGTAGGCCTTGCCGGCGATGGTGAGGCTGTCGCGGGTGGATGGGTTGCTCATGGTGAGTTCCGTTCGGGAAGGGCCGCACCGAGAGGGCAACGCGGCCGGCTGGCGCCGTTCCAAACGACGGCGCAGAGGGGATAAATTCTAACATGCAGCCATTAGTGCCCCCAAGACGGCTTGCCAATAGCCGAGGCGGAATAAGGCGCATGCATTTCCGCACCGCATAAGTGCATGTCAGGCAGGCGGTTGATTCATGCTGGCGCATTGTTTTTAATGGGAAATTTCAAGTCATTGAATGCAATGAAATAATTTGTTTGGCATAACTGTTGCATCACTGAGGCAGATTCCTCTTCGGACTCCTCTCATGATCGCCTCCAATTTGTTGCACCGCTGCTCCCGCCTTGCGCTGCGTATGCTGCTCATGGGTACTCTTCAGCTTTCCGGTATGGCCCTCGCGCAGGCGCCGGAGACGGACGGTCCACCGGTCGCCGAGCCGTCTGCAGCCGCTGTGGTGGTAGCGGCACCGATTCAGCCGGCACTGCGCGAGATGGTGCCGGAAGCCAGGCTGGATAGCGGCAACACCGCCTGGATGCTGATGTCATCGGTGCTGGTGCTGTTCATGACGCTGCCGGGAATTGCCTTGTTCTACGGCGGCATGGTGCGCAAGAAGAATGTGCTGTCGATGGGTGCCCAGGTGTTCGTGTGCGCGGTACTTGTCACCGTCAGCTGGACGCTGCTGGGCTACAGCCTGGCCTTGCGGCCGGGCAGTACCTTTATCGGCGGCCTGGACCGCATGCTGCTCAACGGGCTGACGGCCGACAGCCTGAGTGGTTCCGATGGCGCCAATATTCCGGAAAGCGTGTTCTGGATGTTCCAGCTCACCTTTGCCATCATCACCACAGCGCTGATTCCGGGCGCCATGGCCGAGCGCATGAAGTTCTCCTCCCTTTGCTGGTTCGCGGTACTTTGGTCTCTTCTCGTTTATGCGCCGATTGCCCATTGGGTTTGGGAGCCCGGCGGTTGGCTCGCTACCATGGGTGCGCTGGACTTTGCCGGCGGCACGGTGGTGCACGTCAATGCCGGCGTGGCCGGCCTGGTTTGTGCGCTGGTCATGGGGCGGCGGCGTGGTTTTGGTCGCGAGCCCATGAGTCCGCACAATCTGGTGTTGACCATGATCGGTGCCGGCATGCTGTGGGTGGGTTGGTTCGGCTTCAATGCCGGTTCCGCCCTTGCCGCCAACGGCACTGCCGGCATGGCCATGCTGGTGACCCAGATCGCCACCGCCTTCGCCGCCTTGGCGTGGATGTGCATCGAATGGACGATACGCGGCCGCCCGAGTGCGCTTGGCATCGTGTCGGGCGCTGTCGCCGGTCTGGTTGCCATTACCCCGGCGGCGGGTTTCGTCGACCCGGTGGAGGCAGGCCTCATCGGGTCGATTTCCGGCGTGGTCTGCTATCTGGGCGCGACCAGCCTCAAGCGCCGTTTCGGCTATGACGATTCGCTCGATGTCTTCGGCATCCACGGCATTGGCGGCGCAGTCGGCGCTGTTCTGACCGGCGTGTACGGCGTTGCGGAGACCAGCCAGATTGGCGTGCAGGTCGCCACCCAACTGGTGGCCATTGGCGCCGCCGCGCTTTACAGCGCCGTAGGCACGTTCGTCATCCTGGTCATTATCAATTCCCTGATGGGGCTGAGGGTCGACGACGAGGCCGAGCGGGAAGGGTTGGACCGCATGGAGCATGGCGAGCACATTGAGTGAGCAGTCCGGCTAGCGGGATTGAGCAAGTTCGAGAACAGGCAGGAGAACGGTTTTTTTGAGGGGGCGCCCGATCAACGTTCCTGAAGGAGAACACATGGAGTCGGATTCACATATCTACGGCCTGCTCGGCCGCATTCACGTCCTGATGCGACGCGTGCTTAACCGCATCACCGACGTGGAATACATGCGCGTCAACGCCGAGTATGCGCGGGAAGTCCTGCGCATTGCCGAAGCCACGGGCAACACCGAGCTGAACGAACTATGCGGCAAGTTGCGCGTCGCCATGGAGCTTGATGGCCCGCCTGCGGCACCGCCCAAGGAAAAGGCTTTCTCCTTCGGTTTCGGCGGCAAGGCGGATCCGCCCCCGGAAGAGGGCGATGAGCGCTACATCGGCTCCTTGCGCTAGATGTGCGCCCGTCGACCACAGGTTTGCGCAGAGCATATCCGGGCCTGATATGCGGGCGCTGTATCGACGCGAACCCCCGCTGCCCGTATAATCAGACGCATTCAGCGGGCGTCGTATAATGGTAATACCCTAGCTTCCCAAGCTAGAGCCGTGGGTTCGATTCCCATCGCCCGCTCCAAACCTCCCCATTCAGATCATGGACGACACCACGCCTGAGCAGGCTGGCGCCGATGGCGCTGCCCCCGAGAACCTTGCCATTGCAGTGCCCTATGATGATTTCGTCGCGGGCCTGCCGATCGGTCGTTTTCGTCTCATCGTCAATCCGGACCGTGCTTACAAGTACGTGCGCCACCGCATGTTTCTGAACGGCATTTCGATCCCGCTACTGGGGACCGGCGTGGCGCTGGCGTTGGTAGGCTACATGTGGCCGGGCGTGATCATCTGCCTGTTTGCCTGGGGCCTGCGCCGTTTCGTCAAGCACCAAGCGCCCAAGATCCTTCTGCATCTGGCGCAGAAGGACGCCAAGGTCTACTACGAGACCATTGAGTACGAAATCATGGAAGTTCGTCTGGCGCAGGACTGATGCGCGCCACCATCTATCACAACCCGCGTTGCAGCAACTCGCGCGGTGCGCTCGAGATTCTCCGCGAGGCGGGTGTCGAGCTGCAGGTCGTCGAATACCTCGATGTTCCTCCCGATGCGGCCACGCTGCAGCGCCTGCTGGCGGAGATGAAGATGCCGGCGCGCACCCTGATGCGTGAGAAGGAAACGATTTACGTCGAACTCGATCTCGGTAACCCGAAATGGAGCGAGGCCGAACTGATTGCCTTCATGGTTGCGCATCCGGTGCTCATCAACCGGCCTGTCGTGGTCACGGACAAGGGCGTGCGACTCTGCCGCCCGCCGGAAACTGTCCGCGAAATTCTCTAGCCTGCCCCGCTCAGGGCTGTATCCCGGCGTACTTGCTGGCAAAGAACAGCAAGGGCGCATCCATGTTCACCCGATAGTTGCCGACGGCGCCGACCATGATCAGATGGTCGCCGCCCGGATACTGGTGCCCGTTGCCACATTCGAAGTTGGCAATACAGCCCTTGAGTACGGGCGCACCACCCAGGCCGGGCGTCCACTCCAGTCCGGCGAACTTGTCCGGGCTGGGGTTGGCAAAACGGTTGGAGATCTCCTCTTGATCGGCCGACAGCACGTTGATGGCATAGTGGCTGCAATCGCGGAAGGCAGCGAAGGATGGCGTGGTCAGCGAAATGCACCACAGCACCAGCGCCGGGTTGAGCGAGACGGCGGAAAAGGAGTTGGCGGTCAGCCCGACCGGATTGCCCCTGGCGTCCAGTGCCGTGACCACGGTGACGCCCGTGGCAAAGCTGCTGAAAGCCTGGCGCAGCATGGCCGGACTCAGATTTGAGAGGTTCTCTGTTGACATCGTTTTTATGGTGTTGCGGACCGTTGCCACGGGCACTGGTCTAGAATTCAGGCTTTTGCATCTGCCCCACCGGGAACGACCATGAGCAGCCCCCGCATTGGAACCCCCTTGTCCCCGTCCGCCACCCGCGTCATGCTGCTGGGTTGCGGGGAGCTCGGCAAGGAGGTCATTATCGCATTGCAGCGCCTGGGCTGCGAGGTGATCGGCGTAGATCGCTACGAGAACGCTCCCGGCATGCAGGTGGCGCATCGCAGCCATGTGATTGCCATGACCGACGGCGCCGCCCTGCGCGCGCTGGTGGAAAAGGAAAAGCCGCATTACATCGTGCCGGAGATCGAGGCCATCGCCACCGACACGCTGGCCGAGATCGAAGCTGCAGGCCTGGCTACCGTGGTGCCGACCGCGCGCGCCACGCAGCTCACCATGAACCGCGAGGGCATACGCCGCCTCGCCGCGGAAACCCTGTGGTTGCCGACTTCGCCCTATCGCTTTGCCGACACCGAAGCTGAGTTGCGGGCCGGCGCCGATGCCGTCGGCTATCCCTGCGTGGTCAAGCCGGTCATGTCCTCTTCGGGCAAGGGCCAGTCGGTGCTGCGCTCCGCGGCGGATGTGGGCAAGGCCTGGGAGCACGCCATGGACGGCGGTCGCGTCAAGAGCGGCCGCGTCATCGTCGAGGGCTTCATCGATTTTGACTACGAGATCACCCTGCTCACCGTGCGCGCCAAGAACGCGCAGGGCGAAATTGAAACCCAGTTCTGCGAACCGATCGGGCATATCCAGAAGGATGGCGATTACGTCGAGTCCTGGCAGCCCATGGCCATGTCGGCGATGGCGCTGCAACGCTCGCGCGAGGTTGCCGCGGCGGTCACCACCAATCTCGGCGGGCTTGGGCTGTTCGGCGTCGAGCTCTTCGTCAAGGGTGACCAGGTCTGGTTCTCCGAAGTCAGCCCGCGTCCGCACGACACAGGTTTGGTCACGCTGGCCTCGCAGCGCTATTCGGAATTCGAGCTGCATGCGCGCGCCATTCTCGGCCTGCCGGTCGATGCCTCGCTGCGCGCGCCTGGCGCTTCTGCCGTCATCTACGGCGGCCTCGATGCCGCAGGGATTGCCTTCGAGGGCGTGGCCGATGCGCTGGCGGTAGCCGAGTCCGACCTGCGCCTGTTCGGCAAACCCGACAGCTTCGTCAAGCGCCGCATGGGCGTGGCCGTGGCCACCGGCAAGGATACCGACGAGGCGCGCAGCCGCGCCAAACTGGCGGCGAGCAAAGTCAAACCCGTAAAGGCATGAAAACCTTTCACCACGAAGAACACGAAGTGCACGAAGGGCGGCATGTTTCACCGAGACTGCCCTGCAAGGTTTTCTTCGTGGCCTTCGTGTCTTCGTGGTGAAGGCTTTGGATTCTGACTTTTCCCGACGCCTGATCGCCTGGCACAAGCAGCACGGCCGCAAAGGTCTGCCCTGGCAGAACACGACAGATCCGTATCGGGTCTGGCTGTCGGAGATCATGCTGCAGCAGACCCAGGTCGCGACGGTCATTCCTTATTACCAGCGTTTTCTTGAGCGCTTTCCCACGCTGGCAGACTTGGCTGCGGCGCCGGTCGAAGACGTCATGCCGCTATGGAGCGGGCTGGGTTACTACGCGCGGGCACGCAATCTGCACAAGTGCGCGCAGGCGGTGATGGTGCAACACGGCGGCGAGTTTCCGCGCGATGCCGCGCTGATCGCCGAACTGCCCGGCATCGGCCGCTCGACCGCGAATGCGATCGCGAGTTTCTGTTTCGGCGCGCAGACCCCCATCCTCGACGGCAACGTCAAGCGCGTGTTTGCACGTTGCTTCGGCATCGAGGGTTTTCCGGGGGCGCTGAAGATCGAACGGGAGATGTGGGTGCTGGCCGAAGCCCTGATGCCGGCGCAGGACACCGGCATCTACACGCAGGCGCAGATGGATCTGGGTGCGACGATCTGCACGCGCGGCAAGCCTTTGTGCAGCCGTTGCCCCATGGCCGATATCTGTGTCGCGCAGCGCGAAAATCGTACGGCCGAACTGCCTGCACCGCGACCCAAGAAAGCGGTGCCGGAACGTGAGAGCGTCTTCCTGCTGATGCAGGGTCCGCAGGGCATGCTGCTTGAGCAGCGCCCGCCCAGCGGCATCTGGGGCGGCCTGCTGTGCCTGCCTGAGTTACCCGCAGGCGCTGATGCCGCGCACTACGTGCAACAGCGCTACGGTGTCCGCGCCGAGGCGTGGCAGGAGCTGCCTGCATTGCGCCACACTTTCACCCACTTTCGCCTGACCCTGCGTCCCTTGCATGCGCAAGTCACGCAGCTGCCTGCCGCGATGGAGGGCAATCTGCGCTGGCTCGCCGCCGCCGACTATGCAGCCGCCGCGCTACCGACGCCCATCCGCAGTCTGCTGGAGATGGCACTCAAGCCGTAAAGCTGGCCGCGACGGCCGGGTCCATGGGCAGCGTCCAGTCGCCGCCGGACAGCAGCACGCCCAGCATGAGCGCGAGCAGCAGCGCGATGCCTATATAGCCTGCGACCCTCAGCGTAGTGTGCAGCTTGTCATTTCTTGCAAGGGCCTGTTTGATCGTGAGTGTTGCCATGCTGCTCTCCTTGTGTGTCGACTTGACAGGGCCACTATAGGAGTCGATCATCATTCTGAATATCGAATAGTTTTTAATTAACCATTCTAAATACCTGAACGATGAGCGTTCGCCCGAATCTCGATATCGACGTGCTGCGTACCTTTGTTACCGGGGTGGAGCTCGGCAGTTTCGCGCAGGCGGCCGACCGGCTCGGGCGCTCGCCGGCAGCTGTCAGCGCACAGTTGAAGAAGCTGGAAAGCCAGGTTGAGCAGACGTTGTTCGTGAAGGCCGGGCGCAAGCTCGCATTGACCGATGCAGGTGAGCTGCTGCTCGGTTACGCCAAGCGCATGCTGGAACTCAATGACGAAGCGGTCGGGCGCATGCGCAGCAGCGCTATCGAGGGCTGGGTGCGCGTCGGTCTGCCGCATGATTTCGCCGAGAACGGCCTGCCTGCGGCGCTGGCGCGTTTCGCCAGAACTCACGAGAAGGTGCGCATCGAGGCACGTGCCGAGCGCAACAGCGAGCTGATTAAGCGTGTTGCTGCCGGGCAGCTTGATCTGGCGCTGGTATGGCAGGATGAGCGCGTGACGCGGTATCTGGAGAAGGTAGCCGAGCTACCGCTGGTTTGGGTAGGCCGGCCGGATTTCGTCCGCTCATCGAAGACCGTGCTGCCCTTGGCCGCTTTCGAAGCGCCCTGCCTGTTCCGCGCCGCCGCCGCTGCGGCACTCGACAAGCTAGGCCAGCCCTGGCATCTGTCGTTCACGACGCCCAGCCTGGCCGGCCTGTGGGCGGCGGTGGAAAGCGGCCTCGGCCTGGCGGTGCGCACGCCCGTCGGCGTGCCGCGCCATCTGGCCCTGCTGGGCAAGGCCGAAAAGCTGCCAGCCTTGCCCAGCGTGTCACTGGTATTCATCGGCTCACCAGATGCGCAAACAGCAGCGGTGAGCTTGTTGCAGGACATCCTGCGCGAGACCGTAGTCGGCGTTGTCGATGTGGCCTTGGCCACTCGGCCGGCTGTGCGATCGCCACAGAGGCGGCGTCGCTGACAGGATTTGTCGAACCATCTGAAGGGGAGTGATATGGGCAAGCGCTGTTCCTGGTGCGGCGAAGATCCGCTGTATGTCGAGTATCACGACGAGGAATGGGGACGCCCCTGCCATGACGAGCGCATGCTCTTCGAGCTGCTCATCCTCGAAGGCGCGCAAGCCGGGCTGTCATGGATCACGGTGCTGAGGAAGCGGGAAAACTATCGCAAGGCTTTCGACAATTTCGATGCCGAGAAGATCGCCCGCTACACGGACAAAGACGTAGAGCGCCTGATGCAGGATCCGGGCATCGTACGCAATCGGCTCAAGATCAACGCGACCATCACCAATGCGCGCGCCTATCTCAAGTTGCGCGAGGAATTCGGCGGCTTCGACGCCTATTTGTGGGGCTTTGTCGGCGGTAAGGCATTGCAGCCAAATTTGCGTGGGATGGGCGATGTGCCGGCACGGACGGAGGTTTCCGATGCCTTATCCAAAGATCTGCTGAAACGCGGCTTCAAATTCGTCGGCTCGACCATTTGCTATGCCTATATGCAGGCAACCGGCATGAGCAACGATCATGTGCTCGGCTGTCCGCAGCACGCGCGCTGCAGCTGAAGCCTAGTCGGCCGCCACTGCTGCCTGCTTCTTCTCCGCGCGGCCCGCATCGGGTACCAATTGCCAGAAGATCCAGGCCGAGGCGCAGGTGATCAGGCCCACGGTCAGGAAGGTCGAGCGAAAGGCCGTCAGCGCCGCTATGCCCTGGCTACCGTCGTCAAAGGCGGCAAGCAGGCCGCCGGCCACGGCGACGCCCAAGCTCATGGCCAGCATCATGATCATCGACAGCAGGCTGTTGCCGCTGCTGGCATTTGCGCCCTCGAGGTCGAATAGGGTGATCGTGTTCATGGCGGTGAATTGCAGCGAGTTGACCGCGCCGAAGCAGGCGAGCTGCAAGATCAGCAACCAGCTCGGCGTCGCGGCGCCGGTCAGCGCAAAGCTGCTGATGATGAAGCCGACCAGCACGGTGTTTACCAGCAGCACCGGGCGATAGCCGACCCGCTGGATTAGCGGCGGGCCGATGCGCTTGCTGAGGATGGCGGCCAGCGCCACCGGGATCAGCATCACGCCGGCCTGCGCCGGGGTATAGCCCAGGCAGACCTGCAACAGCAGCGGAATCAGGAAGGGCATGGCGCCGGTGCCGATGCGCGCGAACAGGTTACCGAGAATGCCGACGCTGAAGGTATTGATTTCGAAGAGGCGCAAAGGAAACAAGGCATCCGTACGCCGTGCCGCGCGCAGCCAGTAGGCGGCCAGGCAGGCGAAGCCGAACACCAGCAGGATCACGGTGAACTGGCGCAAGGCGAGATCGGAGAAGCCATCCACGGCCAGCGAAATACCGACCATGCTGAAGGCCAGCAACAGATAACCGATCAGGTCGAAGCTGCCTACCCGCTCGCGCTGCGCATCCCGCATGTAGCGGTGCGTCATGATGCAGCCGGCCAGGCCGACGGGCAGATTGATCAGGAAGATCCAGTGCCAGGACGCATACTCGACCAGCCAGCCGCCGAGGGTCGGCCCGATCAGCGGGCCGACCAGGCCGGGAACGGTGACGAAAGCCATGGCGGAGAGGAAGCGTTCGCGCGGGAAGGCGCGCAGCACGGCAAGGCGCCCCACCGGCAGCAGCATTGCGCCGCCTATGCCCTGCAGAATGCGCGCCAGTACCAGCTGCGTGAGATTGTGCGACAGCGCGCAGAACAGCGACCCCAGGCTGAACAGGACGATGGCCGCCATGAAGGCGCGGCGCGTGCCGAAGCGGTCGGCGATCCAGCCCGAGGCCGGGATCAGGGTCGCCATGGCCAGCGCATACGAGGTGACCACCGAGTGCATTTTGAGCGGGCTCTCGTTCAGGTCCGCGGCCATCGCCGGCAGCGCCGTATTGACGATGGTGGCGTCCAGCGTCTGCATGAAGAAGGCGATGGCGACCAGCCACAACAGAATGCGCAACTGCCTTTCTTCGGGCATGTTCAGGCCTTATTTAGCAACTGAGTTGGCAGCTGGGCGCGGATTGATCAAGGGCTGGTCGAGTACCCACAGCCAGCTGCCGTCGGCCTGGCGTTGTGCCACTTCGGCGGTGATCTTGCCGTTGATGAGGCGCGTCGAGGTCAAGGCCAGGTCGTCGCGCAGCAGGGTGGGCGCGGCTTCGCCGGCGCTGAAGTGCGAGTGCGCTGCGAGCATGGCGGCATAGACCTCACGGATGGCCGCATGGCCAACCGCCATTTCCCCGTTCATTCCCGCCAATACGGCATCCGGCGCATAGAGCGCGACCAGGCCTTCGAGGTCGTGCGCATTGGCACGTTCGACGAAAAATCGGGCGAGGTCTTCAGGCTGCTGGGCGACGGGACGGGACATGGAGGCAAGGGGCGGCTGCGCGGGCGCCGCCGTGAAAAGGCGTGGACGGCCATTTGAGCATAGCCCCGGCAGCGCCGGCCAGGCCCGATCGGCCTAGCGGATACCGAGATCCTTGAGCTTGCGATACAGATGGGTGCGCTCAAGTCCAGTCTTCTCGGCCAGGCGCGTCATATTGCTGCCGTCTACCGCGAGGTGGTACTCGAAGTACATGCGCTCGAACACCTCGCGTGCTTCGCGTAGCGGCAGGTCCATGACTTCCGGCGCCAGACCCGGCAGAGGATTGCTGGGGTCATGGCCGAGCAGGCGCGCGACTTCGTCGCCGGCGATTTCCTCGTCGATGGCGCCCAGCGCGAGCGACTTGATCGCCCCGCGCAACTCGCTGTAGCCGCCGGGCCAGGCGTGCTGGCGCAGACCGTTCTGGGCGGCGGTGGAGAGTCGGCGCGCTGGCGCTTCGCCGGCTTCAACCAGGAGGGCGAGCAATTGTGCGGCGATGTCCGGAATTTCGTCCTTGATTTCAAGCAGCGAGGGCACGCCCAGGGCCACGTCGGAAAGACGCTTGAGCGCCGGTTCTTCCCAACCGTTGGCGAGCAGGGTTGCGTGATCCATGCAGCTGGCGACGATCATGCGCATGCCGAGCTTGTCCAGCCGGTCGGCGGCGAAGAGCAGGTTCTTCTGCTGCAGGCGGGTGAGGCGGCCGATTTCTTCGGCATACAACACACCGCCGTGTGCCGCCTGCAGGATATCCAGCGACAGCGGGTTGGAGTCGGCAGCCAGATCCAGCCAGGCCTTGCCCGGTGTGTGCAGGGTGCGGGCGACAAGTTCGGCGATATTGCCGTTGCCGCAGCGGAGCATGATCAAGCGGCTGCTGGCGGAAATCTGATCGACGCGACGCTTGAGGTCGCGCAGCGGGCCGGAGCGCGAAAAGGCCGCGAGCGAGAGGCCGGTGGCCGCCGGGCGCGCGGTACGCTCGAGGCCGCGCTTAACGCCGGCGAGCAGCTTCTGCATGCCGATCGGCTTTTCGAGGAAATCGAGCGCGCCTATCTTGGTCGCTTCGACGGCAGTGTCGATGGAGGCATGGCCGGACATCATGATCACCGGCATGTTGAGCTGGCCGGCAGCTGACCACTCCTTGAGCAGGGTGATGCCGTCGGTGTCGGGCATCCAGATATCGAGCAGGACCAGATCGGGCCGCTTTACCTCGCGCGCGATACGCGCTTCGGTGGCGTTTTCGGCGACGACGACATCGTGCCCTTCATCGCGAAGAATTTCAGAGAGCAGTTCGCGGATGCCGACTTCATCATCAACTACAAGAATGTTTGCCATATCACTACCTATCCCCGGCTGCGGGGTAAAGCGATTCACTGCACGGGTGCAGCGCCATCTGTTTGCGTCCTGGTCATGCCGGCACGAATGCAGTGCATCACCGGGGCATTCTTTTTAGACTCCTCCTGATGCCCTAACCATAAAGCACCATCCTGGCGCGCTAGCCTACATGAAGTCAGCGCCTTTGTTGCATTGAGGAAAGGCGCAACTCGCAGGTTTTCGGGCCGCTTTCCTCAGCTATTGGCACTATCGAAGGGCAGGCGGATGGTGATCTCGGCACCGCCAGCCTCGCGATTGCCGAGGCGAATCTGGCCCTTGTGGTCATCGACGATCTTCTTGACGATGGCAAGTCCAAGGCCGGTGCCCTTGGACTTGGTGGTGACATAGGGCTCGAATGCGCGTGCCAGAATCTGCGGCGGAAAGCCGCTGCCGTTGTCGCTAACGGTCAGCGTGCAGCCGCGCGGATCGGCATGGGTGGCAATGACCAGGCGCGGCTCGGCGACATCGGCGAGCGCGTCCTGCGCATTGCGCAGCAGATTGTGGATCACCTGGCGCATCTGATTGGCATCGGCCAGCACCGGCGCCAGATCTGGCGTCAGGTCGGGTTCGATGCGGACAGCCGCGTTTTCGTAAAGCCCCAGCACATCGCGCACCAGATCGTTGAGATCAACGGCTTTCAAAACCGGCGGCGGCGTGCGCGCATAGTCGCGGAATTCATTGACGAGGTTTTTGAGCGCCTCGACCTGATTGACGATGGTCGAGCTGGCCCGCTCCAGCATTTCCCGTTCGGCCGGCGCCAGCTTGTCGGCCAGCTTGTGCTGCAGGCGTTCGGCGGAGAGCTGGATGGGCGTGAGCGGGTTCTTGATTTCGTGCGCCAGGCGGCGCGCCACTTCGCCCCAGGCGGCGGTACGCTGCGCCGACAGCAGGTCGGTGATGTCGTCGAAGACGATGACGTGACCCGCGCCGCCGGCGGCAGGCAGGGTGGTGCCACGCAGCAGCAGGGTGCGGCTTTCGCCTTCGCTGATCTCGATTTCCAGCTGCTGGTGCCAGTCGCCCTTGTGCTCGCGGAAGCCTTCCAGCACGGCATCGCAGAGCTGACGATGGATGGGCCATTCCATCAGCGGCAGATTGTCGACCATGGTCAGGTCGCTGCGCAGGATGCCGACAGCGCCGAGATTGGCGGCGCGCATGATGAAGTTGTTGTCGAAGGTGATGACGCCGGCGGACAGATTGCCGAGTACGCTTTCGAGATAGGCACGCGCGGCTTCGGTGGCGGCGCGGTGGCGGTCGGCCTCGCGGCGCGCATCGTCGAGCTGGCGCGTCATCTGGTTGAAGGAGCGGGTCAGCACGCCCAGCTCGTCGTTGCTTTCCACGGCGGCGCGCGGCGTGTAGTCGCCGGCTGCCACAGCCTGCGTTCCTTCGGCGAGCAGCAGCAGGGGTTCGATGATGCGCTCGGCGAGCATGAAGGCCAGCGCAATCGCGGCCAGCAGAGCCAGCAGCAGCGTCAAGGTCAGGGTCAGCGTGTAGATGCGCTTCAAGCCATCCTTGCCGAGCTGCAGCTCCTGGTAGTCGCGGTAGGCATCCTCGACGCTGGCGGCGCTACCGGCCAGATAGGTCGGCACGACGTCGGTGAGCTGCAGCACGCGCACTTCGCCGCCGGCCAGATAGACCGGTACCAGCGCGCGCACTGTCAGCCCTTCGCTGGCCTCGCCCTCGGTCACGGCGACTCCGCGACCGTTGCGGGCCTGGCGCAACTGCGTCGGCGTGGGCAGTGGCGGGAGCAGGCTTTCGTCGCTGGCGGTGGCGCTGACCAGTGCCTGGCCGTTGGCCGCGAACAAGGTCAATGTCATGATATTGACGCGCTCGCGCAGCCGCGACATCTGCGTCGCCGATACGAACTCCGTATCGCCAAGATCGAGACTCAGGCCGCGGCCCTTGTCGAGCAGGTCGGACTGCTGCGCTTCGAGCACGCTACGGCCGAGTGCAAGGCCGCCTTCCAGGGCATTGTCCACGCGTACGTCGAACCAGGACTCAATGCTCTTGACCGCAAACTGCATCGACACGCTATAGACCAGTGCGCCCGGCAGGAGGGCCATCAAGGCAAGCATCAGCAAGAGGCGGACTTTCAGGCGGGAGCCGAAGACGCCGGCGCGGTATTCGCGGCGCAGGCGCAGCAGGCGCGCGCCGACCAGGGTCAGCAAGCCGAGTGCAATGACTGCATTGGCGCCGAGCAGCCAGGCGTAATGGCGGGCAAACAGCGGGCTGTTGGCGCTGGCCCCGGCGAGCAAGAACAGCAGTACGGCCCCCAGTCCGAGGGTGACGAGTATCGCAACCCTCACGGCTTGGTCTCGGCCGGCGCCGGCGCCGCGTAGGGGGCAGGGACGTAGCGCCAGCGCAGTACGCGGGTTTCAACCTGCCAGTCGCGGTTGGCGATGGCATCCACCTGCAATGGCTTGGGCAACTGGTTGCGGTCGAGCGAGAGGCGCAGGGCGGCGTCATAGCTCTCGCCCATCTTCAGCGCGCCTTTGTCGGCGACAGGCAGCTCGGAATAACGCGACAGCACGCGCAAGGCCTCGTCCAGCGAGGTGAAATTGCGGTGCAGATTGCCCGTGGTCAGCCGATACTGGCGCGTCAGCGCCGTGTAGGACAGGCGGTACTGGGTCGTCCGGGTCGCCACATTTTCGTTGGACCACCACCAGCGTGGGCGGGTCAGCTCGAATTCCAGCGTGAAATAGAGCGGCACGCCGCGTGCCACTGCCTCTTCCAGGCGGTGGCCGAGGTCGATGACGAATTCCGCGCTGAGCACCGTGCTGCCGTCCTCGGCGGTGGCAAGCGTGCCCTGCTTGGGCTCGATGCTGCCAGCCAGCGCCGCCGTGGTGCAGACGACCAGGAGCAGCGCGCAGAAAAGCCGCGTCAGTCGCTCAAGGGCGTTTTTGCAGCAGAGCGTAGTAAAAGCCATCCTGTTCCGGGTCGGGTGTCAGTTGCAGTTCGGGTTGCCCGTCGATGTCCACGCGTATGGCATCGTCATGACGCCCAACGAAGGCGGCCACCTGCGCGCCGTTTTCCTGCGGAAATATCGAACAGGTGCAGTAGAGGATTTTGCCACCCGGCGCCAGGGTGCGCCATAAAGCATCGAGAATGCGCTGCTGGCTTGTGGCAAATGCGCCAATATCGGCAGCGCGCCGCAGCCATTTGATATCGGGATGGCGGCGCACCACGCCCGAGGCGGAGCAAGGCACATCGGCGAGGATGCGCGCAAAGGGCTGGCCGTCCCACCAGCTATCGAGATCCGTGCAATCGGCGGTTTTTAGCGTGGCTTTGAGCTGTAATCGCCGCAAGTTGTCTTCGATCCGTGCCACACGGCGCGGATCGAGCTCCACGGCGGTGAGGTCCAGCTCAGCCTGTTCCAGCAGATGAGCTGTCTTGCCGCCGGGTGCCGCGCAGGCGTCCAGCACACGCATGCCCGGCTGGGCATCCAGCAGCCGGGCCGCCCGTTGCGCGCCCCAGTCCTGTACCGAAGCATGGCCGTCGGCGAAACCCGGCAGCGCATCCACCGGCTGGGGCTTCTCTAGCAACACGGCGGTATCGTCCAGTGCCCGTGCGGCGATGCCGGCTTGTGCCAGCCTGTCCACATAGGCGGCGGCGTCGCCGTGGCGGCGGTTGACGCGCAGGGTCATGGGCGGGTGCTGGTTGGCGGCGCTTAGTACCGCCTGCCAGGATTGCGGATAGGCCTCGCGCACGGCAGTGATCCACCATTGCGGATGCTGCCAGTGGGCGACCTCATCCTCCGCCAGCTCGGTGCGCAGCTCGTGGCGCTGGCGGATGGCATTGCGTAGCACCGCATTGGCGAGGTTGCGAAACCTGCCGTGCGCCAGCGTGGCCGCGGCCGTCACGGCCTGATCGACGGTGGTATGTCTGTCTTCGCTGCGGCTGTCTATGCGATACAAGGCCGCCAGCAACAGCGCATGCAGGCGCGGCTCGGTCAGCGATGAGCGCAGCAGGCGCCGCAGCATGAAGTCGCCCCGACCGTAGGCGCGCAGCGTGCCGTAGGCCATGTCCTGGATGGCGCCGCGCTGCGGCGGCAAGGGCTGGTGCTTCTGCCAGCAAGTGGCGAGTGCGGCATCCAGCGTACGCCCCTCGGATACTGCCGTTACAACCTCGGCGGTGCGCAGTAGGGCGAAGGCGAGGGAATCGGGGAGGATTTTCTGAGGCTTCACGGCAAAGGCAGGGACGCGGAGTATCGAACCCCGAGTTTAACGGCAAAGCTGCGCCTGTTCCCGCCCAATAGCCGGGACAAATTCCTTGTTACCGGCGCGCCACATCGTGCCGGGACGCTAAGCCGTCAATGCCGCCCACAGCATGACGCTGCCGGACGCGAGCATGAGGCCGTCCATCATCAGCTGAAAGCGGTCGGCGCTGAGCTTGAGGACGAAGCGCTTGGCGATCCAGGCGCCGACCATCAGGGTCGAGCCGGTGATCAGGCCCTTGATCATGATCTGCAGCGGCAGCACACCGAATTCGTGGAAGACCACGAGCTTGACGCCGTAGAGCGCCAGCGAGCTGGCGGCCTCGGTGGCAATGAAGGCGCCCTTGATCAGGCCGTGGGCGAGAAAGACCGGCACGCTCAGCGGACCGGTTGAAACGACGATGCCGGTGATAAAGCCGATGACGAGACCGGCCATCGCCAGATGGCGCCGGGCCAGCTTGAGCTGCTTCTTCAGCAGCCAGTGGCGGAGTGGAATCATGGCGATGAAGAAGGCGCCGAGCAGGCCTTCGATCAGCGTTTGCGGCAGGGCGATCAGGGTGCGCGCACCGAGGGCGGCGCCGATGACGCCGGTGCTTGAGTAGGCGGCACAGGCGCGCCAGTCGACCTCGCGCCACCAGACCACGATGCGCGAGAAGTTCGCCATCGTTGCCGCCACCGCCATGATGGGCACCGCCTCGACCGGGCCGAAGCAGAGCACCAGCACCGGCATCAGCATGATGGACGAGCCGAAGCCGACAATGCCGCTGATCGTGCCGGCGAGCAGGCCGACGGCGAGGATCAGCGCGTACTCCACGCTATTTCCGGTTGCTGCCCGCGACGATGTCGAAACGGTACAGCCGGCACTCGAGCGGACCGTTGAAGAGCGGTACCTTGCGGCTGGGCTTCAAACCGATCAGCTTGGGCAGGCGCGCATCGGCCGTCAGCAGCCAGCAGGTCCAGCCGGGGAAGTGTTGCTTGAGGGTGTTGCCCAGCTTGGGATAGAACTCGGCCAGCTCGTCAGCTTCGCCCAGGCGCTCGCCATAGGGCAGGTTGGCGACAAGAATGCCGCTCTCGGCCGGTGCTTCGAGCTCCAGCATGTCGCTCTGCATGACTTCGACCAGATCGTCCACGCCGGCATGAGCCAGGTTCTGTTGAGCGCGCTCGACGATTTCCGGATCGATGTCGCTGCCCCAGATCGGCAGGCTGTCCGGGTTGCTGCGCATCTGTGCGGCTTCTTCGCGCAGGGTGTTCCACAGCGGTGCGTCGAAGCCGAGCAGGCGTTCCAGGCCGAAATCGCCGCTATCGCGGGACAGGCCGGCAGCTTCGCCCAAACTTTGCTGCGCCGCCTCAAGCAGGAAGGTGCCGCTGCCACACATGGGATCAAGCAAGGGGGTGCCCGGCTTCCAGCCGGTGAGCTGCAGAATGCCGGCGGCGAGGTTCTCCTTCAGCGGCGCCTCGACCTTGGCAACCTTGTGTCCGCGCAGCCACAGGGGTTCGCCCGAGGTGTCGATGTAGAGCGTGGCTTCGGTCGCGGTCAGGAACAGATGAATGCGCACGTCCGGGTTGGCCGTGTTGATGCTGGGACGTTGACCGGTATCGACGCGGAAACGATCGACAATGGCATCCTTCACTTTCAGTGTGATGAACTCCAGACTCTTGATCGGCGCGCGGATGGCAGTGACATAGACGCGCATGGTGCGGCCAGCATCGAAACGCTTGGACCAGTCGACGTCGCTGGCGATCTGGTAAATATCGGCTTCGTTGCGATAGCTGGCGTGCGCCACGCGCAGCAGGATGCGCGTAGCCAGGCGCGAATGCAGGTTGGCCAGATAGCAGGTCTCGCGCGTGCCGTTGAAGTGCACGCCGCCGGGCACGATGTGGATCTGCTTGGCGCCGAACTTCTGCAACTCTTCGGTGAGGGCCTCTTCAAGGCCGCGCGGCACCGGTGCGAACATGGTCCAGCCGCCGGCATTGCGCGACGCGGGCGGCGGTGCCTCGGCTTTGGCGCCGCTTTGCAGGGTCCCGGAAGGCACGCGGCGGACGACGCGCATGCGGGGCTTTTCAGAATCGCTCAAGATGCATCACTTAAAAAGGTTTGACCACGGCCAGAAGGACGATGGCGAACAGCGCCAGCACGGGCGCCTCGTTGAAGACGCGGTACCAGGTATGGCTGCGGGTATTGCGGCCGGCGACGAAATCGCGCAGCAGCTTGCCGCAGTAGTGGTAGTAGATGACGAGCCCGACCACCAGGACGAGCTTGGCATGCAGCCAGCCGCCGCTGATGCCGTAGTAGAGCCACAGGATGCCGCCGAACACGATGGACAGTCCCATCAGCGGATGGCCGAAGCGGTAGAGCTTCTTTGCCATCAGCAGCAGGCGCTCGCGCTCGGCCGTGCTGTCTGCCGTGAGCATGGCGAGGTTCACGAAGAGGCGCGGCAGATAGAACAAGGCCGCGAACCAGCAGACGACGAAGATGATGTGTAAGGCTTTTATCCAGAGCATGGGTAGGCCTATGGGCTGGGGGCCAGGTCGAAGAAGAGCGGCAGCTGGATTTCCTCGCGGCGCTGGCGCTTGATTTTCTTGGCCGGCTTCTTCTTGACGCCGCCCTTGCTCACGTTCTTTGCATCCGCGCCGGGTTTGGCCCGGGTGGCTTTGGTTTTCGCTCGGGCCGGAGGCGCCGCTTCGGCAGGGGCCTGCTCGGGCGGCGTTTGCGTGGCGGCGGCAATGCCTTCTGCCACGGTCGGATAGGCGAGTTTGAGGCCGAGCTCGCGCTTGATGCGCCCGTTGCTGAGACGGCGCGATTCGCGCACGAAAGACATCAGTGCCGGCGACAGTTGTTCCTCCGCCGTGGCTCTATCCACGCGCGGCGGCGCCGGCAGGTCGAAGGCATCGGCCAGGCGGGTGAACCAGTCCCCCATCTTCATTGCGCTGTCGTCGCTGGCGTTATAGGCGCGGTTGCTGCGGCCGTGGGTCAAGGCCAGGACAATGGCGTTGGCCAGGTCATCCGCATGGATGTGATTGCTGTAGCTGTCTTCGGCGGCGTTCAGGACCGGATCACCGCGCCTGATGCGTTCCAGCGGCAAGCGGTCGGCGGCATAAATGCCGGGCGCACGCAGGATGCTGACCCGGGTCCGCGTCTGGCGGCCGAATTCGCGCAGCAGGGTTTCGGCCGCCACGCGGCGCGCGGCGCGCGCACTTTCGGGATGCAGGACGCGGGTTTCGTCGATTTCGGCGCCGTCGCAATTGCCATAAACCCCGCTGGTGCTGATGTAGACAATGCAGCGTGGTAGACTTTTCCCGGATTGCAGGGCTGCCAGCAGGTGCTGGGTGCGCGTATCGCTTGCCACATCTGTATCGGCGGGCGGGGCGCTGTGCAGGAGAACGTCGGCCAGACCGGACAGCCGTTTCAGGCTAGCGGGCTGGTCAAGGTCGCCGACAATCTGGGTCACGCCGAGCTGGCGCAAGGCCGGATCGAGCGTGCGCACCAGGGCATAGACGCGATAGCGCCGCAGCAGTCGGGGTAAGGCCCGCCGCACGACATCCCCGCAACCGATGATCAATAATCTTTGCACTCAGGCCTGCCTGATCGCGCTGTTAGGAGTATCCGGGAATGTACTTGCCCGGTTCCGCAAATATACGAAGGAGGAAGGGGGCGAGCCCCTTCCTAATGTTGGCATTATCTCATGACGTATCAGATCACCTTGAAGCCGAGCGGCCACAACTACACGGTTGGGGACGGCGAAATCCTGCTTGAAGCGGCGCTGGATGCGGGTTTTGTACTGCCTTACGGCTGCCGCAACGGCGCCTGTGGCTCGTGCCGGGCCAAGATACTCGAAGGCTCGGTAGACCACGGCCGTTCACAGAAGGGTGCGCTGCCGGACAATGCCCGCAGCGAAGGTTATGCCCTCTTGTGCTGCGCCACGGCGCAGTCGGATCTGGTCATCGAATGCCGCGAACTGGCCGACAGCAGCGAATATCCGGTGCGCATCATGCCTTGCCGGGTGCAAGCGCTGGAGCGGCTGGCCGACGATGTGATGCTGATCAGCCTCAAGCTGCCGGTCAACGAGCGCCTCGCCTTCCGCGCCGGGCAGTACATCGAGTTCATGCTCAAGGGCGGCGATCGGCGTGCTTTTTCCATCGCCAACGCACCGCACGACGACGGCTTTTTGCAGGTACATGTGCGCAAGATAGCCGGCGGCAGATTCACCAGCCACGTCTTCGAGGCGATGCAGGTCAAGGAAATCCTGCGCTTCGAAGGGCCGCTCGGCACCTTCCATCTGCGCGAGGAGTCGGACAAGCCCATCATCCTGCTGGCCGGCGGCACCGGCTTTGCGCCGATCAAGTCCATTGTCGAACACGCCATCCACAACAACATCCAGCGCCCGATCAAGCTTTACTGGGGTGCCCGCACGCGTGCCGGCCTTTACATGCATGAGTTGGCGCAACAGTGGGCAAGCGAGCATGCGCACCTTGAATACATCCCGGTGCTGTCGGAGCCCGGCCCCGAGGATGAGTGGAGCGGCCGCACGGGACTGGTGCATGAAGCGGTACTTGAAGATCTGGCAGACTTCTCGCCGTATCAGGTTTATGCTTGCGGCGCGCCGGGCATGATTGATGCCGCCCGCGATGATTTCTGCGCACACGGTCTGCCGGCCGATGACTTTTTCGCAGATGCCTTTACGTTCGCAATATAGGTACACGGGCCGCAGTGAGGGCCGGCAGCACACAGGCAAGACAGCGTCAAAATGGACCATGCGGGGCATGGCAAACGACCGTTACCTCTTCCCGTCGGGAGAGGCTAGGGGGAAGGTTTGGTACTCATACAGCGGGAACCGGTTCTCAACCGACACAAGACCATCACGGCAGCGCGGCTGCGTGTCCATGCGACCTCGGTCGAGGCCGCTGCGGCCGAGCTGGCGCGCCTGGCTGAAGACTGGCCCGATGCGCGCGACATCTTCATCAGCTTTGCCGATCCGGCCGTGGCCAATGCGCTTCTGTACTGGCAGCCCCCGCGCAATGTCATGCTCGAAATCCGCGCCGACCGGCTCAACGATGCGGCGACGGCCGCCTTGATCGCCGATGTGATCGGCCGCCAGATTCCCCTTTGCTTGGACAACTACGACAGCAGTCTGCCGCTGCCGCTCAAGCCCAGTTTCCGCTTCCTGCTGTCCGACGCCAATGCGCAGCCGGACATGCACGAAGCGCCCGCCTCGCCGCTGGCCAAGGGGCTGGCCGACAGCCAGGCCTTTACCGAGGCCATCGCGCACGGCTATGCCGGCGCCGTGGGCTGGTTCTTCCTGCAGACGCCGCGCGAGCCCAGTGCCAAGCTCAATCCCAATCACGCGCGCATCATCGATCTGCTCAACCTCGTGCGCAACAATGCCGAAGTGGCGGAAATCGAACTGGCGCTGAAGAAGGACGTGACCTTGGCCTTCAAGCTGTTGCGCTACATCAACTCGGCCGGTTTCGGCATGTCGAATGAGGTGAACTCCTTCCGCCATGCCGTCACCATCATGGGCTATGACAAGCTCAATCGCTGGCTGTCGCTGCTGCTGGTCAATGCCAGCCAGGATCACAGCGCGCCGGCGCTGATGCAGACGGCGGTCATCCGTGGCCGTTTCATGGAACAGATGGGCGCGCACCTGCTGCCCAAGAGCCAGCTCGACAATATCTTCATCGCCGGCGCCTTTTCAATTCTCGACATCCTGCTCGGTACGCGCATGGAGGTGATCTTCGAGCAGTTGCAACTGCCGGGCAATATCACCGAGGCCCTGCTCCAGCATAGCGGCGACATCGCGCCGCTGTTGGAGCTTGCCCGCACAGTGGAGACCGGTTCAGTTGCCGAGCTGCAGCGCCAGCTCGCCGCGCTCGGCTTGACGCCGGCGCAGTGCAATAGCGCGCAGATCGAGGCGCTGGCTTTTGCCGACAAGCTGCAGTTCAGCTGATTAGTAGGGGATTCCAAAGGGGGTTAGCCCCCTTTGCGGCTCAAGTGGGCTTATCTTGGCCTAATGGCCAAGATAAGCCGCTTGCACGCGCGGGTCGGCCAGTAGATTGGCGGCCGTGTCGGCCAGGGTGATGTTGCCGCTTTCCATGACATAGGCGCGGCTGGCGGTTTCCAAAGCCAGGCTGGCGTTCTGTTCGACCAACAGCACAGCCACGCCCTGTGCGGCAATACTGCGGATCACCTCGAATATCTTCTGCACCATCAGGGGGGCCAGTCCCATCGAGGGTTCATCGAGCAGCAGCAGGCGCGGCCGACCCATCAGGGCGCGGGCGATGGCCAGCATCTGCTGCTCGCCGCCGGAAAGGGTGCCGGCGAGCTGGCCGGCGCGCTCCTTCAAACGCGGCAGCAGTTCGAACATGCGCTCGATATCCACCTCGATTTCAGCATCCCTGCGCTGGTATGCGCCCATCTGCAGATTTTCGGTAACGCTCATACGCGCAAATACGCCACGGCCTTCCGGCACCAGGCTGAAGCCGCGTTGCACCAGTGCGTGTGGCGGCAGTGTGTGCAGATCCGTGGCGTCGTAGCGTAGCGTACCTATGGCCGGCAGCAGGCGCGCCAGTGCCTTCAGCGTCGTGGTCTTGCCGGCGCCGTTGGCGCCGATCAGGGCGACGGTCTCGCCGTGCCCGACGCTAAAGCTGACGCCCTTCACAGCGGCAATGCCGCCGTAACTGACCTGAAGGTCAGTTACGGCGAGCAAGGGTTGGCCTTCCCCCCGACCCCCTTCCCCAGGAAGGGGGCGATTTTCCGCTTCGCGGAAGGTGGGAGCGAGCTCACTGCTCATACGGAACTCCCAGATAAGCAGACACCACGCGCGGGTCCTTCTGCACGACTGCGGGCACATCCTCGGCGATCTTCTCACCGTAATCGAGCACGGCGACGCGGTCGCACAGGCCCATGATGAGCTTCACATCGTGTTCGATCAACAGTACGGTGGTACCGTCGGCGCGGATTTTTTCCACCAGGGCACGCAGCGCGGCCGTCTCGGTGGCATTCATGCCGGCAGCGGGTTCGTCCAGCGCCAGCAGCTTGGGCTCCGTAGCAAGTGCACGGGCGATTTCAAGGCGGCGCTGATCCCCGTAAGACAGACTGGCGGCACGCACCTCGGCCTTGGACGCGATACCGACATAAGCGAGGAGCGCGTTGGCCTTGGCCTTGATCGCCGCTTCTTCGGCACGTACCGTCGGCGTACGCAGTATGGCGCCGAGCACGCTGCCCTTGCTGCGCAGATGGCGGCCGACCATGACGTTCTCGAGTGCACTCATCTCGGCGAAGAGGCGGATGTTCTGGAAGGTGCGCGCAATGCCGGCCCGGGTGACTTCATGCGGACTTTCCACCTGCAGCGGCTGGCCGTCGAAGACGATCTGGCCGCCATCGCGTTGGTAGAGGCCGGTAATGACATTGAAGAAGGTTGTCTTGCCGGCGCCGTTGGGGCCGATCAGGCCATAGATCTCGCCGGCATTGATGGTAAGCGAGACGTCCTTGAGCGCACGGATGCCGCCGAAGTGCTTGGCGATATGGGTGGTCCGCAGTAGCACCGTCATGCTTTGGCTCCGGCTTCTTCGGCGGCATGCTCAAACTCGGCCTTGCGTCGCGACGAGGGCAACAAGCCCATGGGGCGGAAGCGCATGACCAGGATCAAGGCAATGCCGAACAGCATCAGGCGCAAGGATTCGGGATCGATATAGGTCTGTCCGAACAAGGCCATCTGCGCGGGGCCGGCCCAGTGACGAAATAGTTCCGGCAGGACTGTCAGCACTACGGCACCGAGAATCACGCCCGGAATATTGCCCATACCGCCGAGCACGACCATGCACAGCACCATGATGGACTCGAACAGGCCGAAGCTTTCCGGCGAGACGAATTGCTGGAAGCCGGAGAACAGCCCGCCGGCGACACCACCGAAGCTGGCACCTAAAGCAAAAGCGAGAAGTTTGACGTTGCGCGTGTTGATGCCGCAGGCCTTGGCGGCGATCTCGTCCTCGCGGATGGCGACCCAGGCGCGGCCGAGGCGCGAGTTCTCGAGGCGCAGGGTGACCACGACGATGAGCAGGGCCAGCGCGACAAAGAGGTAGTAGATGAGATAGAGGCTGTGCAGCTGGTAGCCGAAGATGTCGATGCTTTTCGCCAGCGGATCGATGCCGGCAATGCCCTTGGGCCCATTGGTGATATTCACCGGGGCATTGAGGTTGTTGAGGAAGATGCGGATGATCTCGCCGAAGCCCAGGGTGACGATGGCCAGATAGTCGCCGCGCAGGCGCAGCGTGGGTGCACCCAGCAGGGCGCCGAAGATCCCGGCGACGACGGCGCCTATCGGCAGGATGGCCCACAAGGGCCAGTGCAGACCGAAGTGCGGCGAAGCCAGCAGTGCGTAGATGTAGGCGCCGACCGCATAGAAGGCGATGTAGCCGAGGTCGAGCAGACCGGCGAAACCGACCACGATGTTCAGCCCCAGCGCCAGCATGATGTAGAGCAGCGCGAAATCGAGCATGCGTATCCAGGCATTGCCGAAGCTCATGCCGATGAGAAAAGGCAGGATGGCCAGCGCGACGCCGATCAGGGCGATGCCTGCAATCTGTTTGTGCTTGGCTTGCATTGCTAGGCGCGCTCCGAAACTTTCTCGCCCATCAGGCCGGACGGGCGGAATACCAGCACCGTGATGAGCACCATGAAGCAGAAAATGTCCTGGTAGTGACTACCGAGCACGCCGCCGGTGAGGTCGCCGATATAGCCAGCGCCCATGGCCTCGATGATGCCGAGCAGTATGCCGCCGAGCACCGCACCGCCGATATTGCCGATGCCGCCGAGTACGGCTGCGGTGAAGGCCTTGAGGCCGAGCAGGAAGCCCATCTGGTAGTGGGCGATACCGTAATTGGCGCTGACCAGCACGCCGGCCAGTGCAGCCAGCGCCGAGCCGATGATGAAGGTGAGTGCGATGATCTTGTTCGCATCCACGCCCATGAGTGCGGCGACTTCGGGCTTCTCGGCGGTGGCGCGCATGGCGCGGCCGAGCTTGCTTCTCTGCACCAGCACAATCAGGCCAGCCATGGACAGCGCTGCGGCGAGCATGATGATGATCTGCACATCGCTGATGCGCGCACCGAGAATGTCGTGCGATTCGGCCGGCAGCAGTGCTGGCACCGAGTGATAGCTGCGCCCCCACAGCAGCATGGCGCATTGCTGCAGCACGATGGAGACGCCGATGGCGGTGATCAGCGGCGCCAGGCGCGGCGCGTTGCGCAGCGGCCGATAGGCAATGCGTTCGATGGACCAGCCCAGCGCCATGCAGGTGGCGGCGGCAACGGCGAGGCCGATCAGCAGGATCAGCGCCGGCGGCAGCAGTGTGGCCGCCAGCGCCTTGTAGACGGCCAGGGCGACGAGGGCACCGATCATGACAACTTCGCCATGGGCGAAGTTGATCAGGCCGAGGATGCCGTACACCATGGTGTAGCCGAGGGCGACCAGTGCATAGATGCTGCCCAGGGTCAGGCCGTTGATGAGCTGCTGGATGAATGTTTCCACAGGATCGGATGTTACAGGCTGAACGCAAAAAAACGGCACCCGCAGGTGCCGTTTCCCCATGCGAGGCGCGATTAGTTGGCGGCCGGTGCTGCTTGAGTCGGGCTGGCCTCCGCAGGCAGCGCCGCGGCGGCGCTGGCAGCCTTGCCACCGACGGTCTCGACCTGCGTCCACTGGCCACCCTTGGCAAGGTAGAGCGTGACGGCGGCATCCTTGATGTCGCCCTTCTCGTCGAAGGCGATATCGGTGGTCACCCCCTTGTACTGGGTCTTGGGCAGTTCGGCGAGGATGGCGGCGCTGTCGGTGCTGCCGGCGCGCTTGACCGCCTCGACCACCACCATCACCGCGTCGTAGGCATAGGGGGCGTAGAGCTGGATCGGGGCGTTGTACTTGGCCTTGTACTTCTCAATAAAGGCCGGGCCGCCCGGCATCTGCTCGGTCGGCACGCCGGGCTTGGAGCAGTACTGGCCTTCGGCCGAGGCGCCCGCGTTCTTCAGGAAGTCGGCGGTGCAACCGCCGTCGCCCATCAGCAGCACGGCCTTGATGCCCAGCTTCTTCATCTGCAGCGACATCGGTGCGGCCTGCGGATCCATGCCGCCGAAGAAGATCACGTCCGGCTTGGTGGCCTTGATCTTGGTGAGAATGGCGGCGAAGTCCACGGCCTTGTCGTCGGTGTGCTCGCTGGCGACAATCTTTGCGCCCTTGGCTTCGGCGGCTTTCTTGAATTCGATGGCAATGCCTTCACCGTACTGGGTCTTGTCGTCAATGACAGCAATGTCCTTGGCGGCCAGCGTGCCGGCGGCGAACTCGCCCAGCACCTTGCCCTGGGCTTCGTCATTGGTCATGACGCGGAAGGCGGTCTTGTAGCCGCGCTTGGTGTACTCCGGATTGGTGGCGGACGCGCTCACCTGCGGCAGGTTGTTGTTGGCGTAGGTCACCGAGGCGGGCAGGGTGGTGCCCGAGTTCATGTGGCCGATGACGGCATTGACGTGGGCGTCAACGAACTTCTGCGCGACGATGGTGCCCTGCTTGGGATCGGCCTGGTCATCCTCGCCCATGAGCTCGACCGTGAGGGTGCGGCCATTGATCTGAATATTCGCCGCATTGACATCATCCACCGCCATTTGCGCGCCGTATTCGGTGTCCTTGCCGATATGCGCCTGCGGGCCGGTCAGCGGGGCCGAGTGGCCGAGCTTGAGAACCAGCGGGCCTTGTTCCGCCGCCGGGGCACTGGCGCTCGGTGCGGCAGGTTCGTTCTTGCTGCAGGCCATCAGGGCGAGGGCGGCGCTCAGGGAGACAAGCAGGGTCTTGGTGCGCATGACGGGCTCCGGTCGGAAAATATAGATTTGAGCATTCTGCCCTGAGCCTGCCTTGCCGCAAACCCTCAGTTCGGCCCCTTTTGCCCCGTCAATTCAAGGAAAAGCAGGCACCAGGCCAGTGCATCCCTGTGTTGGCGGGGCCTGAAGCGAAAGCCCACAGCGCTGGCCCCGCTGCGGCAAGGCTTGGCGGCCCAGTGCCATGACAATCGAGTAATTGAGAATTACTTGCATTTTCCCGGCGGTTTTGGAATAATGAGAACCGTTATCGTTGTTGCTTTATTGGAGCTCGCATGATCGTTTGTGTCTGCCACGGTGTCAGCGACCGCACCATCAAGGCCGCCATCAAGAACGGCGCTTCCAGCGTCGAGGATCTCGGCGCCAGCTTGGGCGTGGGGACCTGCTGCGGCTGCTGCCGCGAAACCGCTTCCGACATGATTGCCGAAGCCGCTTGCAGCGGCGGTGGCTGCAGCTCCATTCTGAGTGCTTTCCCGGTTTTTACCCTGACCCCGGTCGCCGCGTAAATCGCAGGAACCCGGCAAAAGCCGACCCCCGGGTCGGCTTTTTGGTTTCTGGAAAGTCGCTCCGAAGACAGGTGCATTTCCGAAGGGGCGCGCGAGGAAATGCTTCTACTCATGTGGAGCCTTGCCGTCGGCAAGGCGAACCGAAGTCACCTCCTTCCTCGGGAAGGGGGTCGCGGGTAAGGTTTCGCTAACGGGAATCGTTACCACATGGCTGCTCGCATTCGTCTATGCTGCGGGCATCGCAATATCCCCGGAGAAAGATCATGAAGGGCGACGCCAAGGTTATCCAGTTCCTCAACGCCCAGCTCAAGAATGAGCTGACCGCGATCAACCAGTACTTCCTGCACGCACGCATCTACAACCACTGGGGTTTGAGCAAGCTCGGCAAGAAGGAATACGAAGAGTCCATCGGCGAGATGAAGCACGCCGACAAGCTGATTGAACGCATCCTCATGCTCGACGGCCTGCCCAATCTGCAGGACCTCGGCAAGCTGCTGATCGGTGAGAACGTCCCCGAAGCGCTGGCCTGCGACTTGAAGCTCGAAACCGCCGCCCAGCAGACCGTCAAGGATGGTATTGCCCACTGCGAGTCGGTGCGCGACTATGTGTCCCGTGACCTGTTCCAGATGATCCTCGACGATACCGAAGAACATATCGACTGGCTGGAAACCCAGATCGACCTGGTTGAAAAGGTCGGCCTGCAGAACTATCTGCAGTCGATGATGGACAGTCCCGAATAAGACGCACGATCCTGCCGTAGCGGCAGCACGAGCCGACAAAAAAGCCGACCCTGGGGTCGGCTTTTTTGTTATGGCAGCGGTGTTTACCCGCGAACC